>JALOQJ010000005.1 GCA_025453445.1 Candidatus Omnitrophota bacterium | reverse complement strand
AGCGCCGACGGGCGAGTTCCGCAGCCGCCGAAAATGCGAAAGATCTTTGGCGGCCCCGGAAGGGGCAAAATCGACTCTGAGCGAGAAAAACGACAGATTTATTAAAGGACGTTTTGCTAAAAATTCAGGTATGAGAACATTTATTGCCATAGAATTACCTCAGCAAATTCAAAATGCTTTGGCTAAACTGCAGGAGCAGCTGAAGCAATCTGGCGCTGATGTAAAGTGGGTCGAACCTATAAACATTCATTTAACTTTAAAATTTTTAGGCGAAATTGATGAGCAACAACTTAATAAAATTAAACAGGTTATTGAAGAAATCGCTGCAGATAAAGATGCCTTTCAAATACATATCTCGTCTTTAGGCGCATTCCCGCATATCACTTCGCCCCGCGTTATCTGGGTCGGGCTTTATTCAGGTGACAAAGAAACGAAAGAAATTGTAGCAACGCTGGAAGGAAAAATTGAGAAAATAGGCATACCCAAAGAAGACCACACCTTCTCATCACATATTACGATTGGCAGATCAAGGTCACCTAAGAATAAAGAAAACTTAGTTCAGCTATTGAATAAACTGGCAGGAATTTTAACTGCGGAAAATCTTGAATTTCGTATAAGTAAAATTACTTTGTTTAAGAGCAGCTTAAGCCCCAAAGGCCCTACCTACGAAGTTTTACACCAAGCAAACCTTAAAGCTACCTGAAGAATAATATTTGTATATAAGGCAGCCACCAAATCATCAATCATAATTCCCATGCTTCCTTTTATTCCCTGTAGGCGGCAAGCTGGGTAAATCTTTAAGGTGTCAAAAAAACGGAATAGAAAGAACGCAGCTACTACTATTTTAAAATCATAGCGCGGCAAGAATGCTAAAGATATAAGCATCCCGCAAACCTCATCAATTACCACGTATTTCGGGTCTTTCTTCTTAAAATACGCCTCTGCCTGAGTACCTGACCAGAAACCCGCGGCAATTAATACCAAAACAAGCACTCCATAAATAAAGGGATTATCTTTTACCAAATAGAACAGCCCGATGCCTGCAAGGCTGCCGAATGTCCCGGGGATAAGCGGCAGAAAGCCGACATAAAAAAATGTAGCGGTTAATTTAACGATCAATTCGCGGATTTTCATATCTGAAAAATACGGCAGCTAGAACCGGGCAATAATCTTACGGTTCTCCCAAAGGTAAGACACCCCTGAATACAAAGTAAACCCGACAGTCAACAACATCAGAAAATAAATCCCCTCCCGGAAAAATTTCTCCCATCCCGGGCTCCAGGTGAAATATGCCAGCATTATTTCTTTTAAAACAATAAAACACAAGATTAAAAATATTACTGCCATCTGCGAGACTGTTTTATGCTTACCGGCTTTGCTGGCGGAAAGAACCCTGCCTTTATTCAGGGCGAAAAGCCTTAAAGAAGTAATAATAATTTCACGCGACATTATAATTACAAACATCCAGGCTTCTATGAGCTGCATCTGCACAAATACTGCAAATGCCGCCAAGACCAGGATTTTATCGGCAATAGGGTCCATTAGCTTGCCAAAATCAGTAATCATATTTCTCTTTTTGGCAAACATACCATCCAGATAATCGGATAGGGCAGCAGAGATAAAGATTATCAAAGCGGCAACTTTTGCCCAGGGGCCGCGCACAAAAAGAAAAAACATAAAAACAAAAGTTAAAATAATCCTTAATATCGTCAGCTTATTGGCTATATTCATTTTTTCACCTCTCCGATTAAATCATACTCCAAAGTATCCTTAATTTCAACATTTACTAAATCTCCCGGCTTCAGGCTGCGCTCAGACTTTACATAAACCGTACCGTCTACTTCCGGCGCATCATACCGAGACCGGCCCAAATAAGTGTTATTTTTTGCCTCATCTATTAAAACATCTATTTTTCTCGTCATCATCCTGCGGTTGACTTCAATGGATATTCCCTGCTGCCGGCTCATCACTGCGTTTAGGCGCGCAAGCTTTGTTGCTTCCGGCAGTTGTCCCTTAAAATTATATGCCGGAGTCCCTTCTTCGCGTGAATAAGTGAATACCCCCAGCCTTTCAAATTTAACCTCTTCGATAAAATGCATTAGTTCTTGAAATTCTTTTTCGCTCTCAGAAGGAAAACCTACTATAAAAGAAGTGCGTATTGCCGCATCAGGCAAATTCTTTCTGATTAAAGCGATAATTTCCAGTATCTCTTCTTTGTTGCTGCGCCGGCGCATCAATTTCAAAATCCGGTTATTGATATGCTGCAAAGGTAAATCAATATACCGGCAGACTCTCGGCTCATCCTGCATTATATCCAACAGAGCCTTAATTGTTTTAATGTCAGGATAAAGATAGAGCAAGCGGATCCAAGGGATACTTTTTGTTCCTTTGAGGATAGCCTGTAATAATTCCGGCAATTTCCTTTTAGTATATAAATCCAGGCCGTAACTTGATGTATCCTGGCCGATAATATTTAACTCTTTAATACCCGACTTCTCAAGTTGCTTGGCTTCTTTAACCAATGACTCAATATTAATGCTTGAAAACTTTCCTTTTATCTTAGGAATAATGCAAAAACTGCAGGAGCTCAGACAGCTTTCGCAGATTTTCAGGTACGCGTAATGCCCGGGCGTAATAGGAAACCTGTCTAAAGAATGCTCGAAAGCAAATGTCCCGGTAAAAACATCGATCTCGGGAAATTCTTTTTCTAAAACGTCCTTATAGCGCTGCACAAGGCAACCGCAGGCAATTATTTTTTTGAGCTTTCCTTCTTTTTTCAGCTCAATTAAATCAAGGAGCGCTTCAATCGATTCAGCCTTGGCATCTTCAATAAAAGCACAGGTATTCACAAAAGCTACCTCTGCCTCGGCAATATCTACAATAGAGTAGCCGCTTTTCTTAAGCTTACCTAAAAGATGTTCTGAATCTGTCAGGTTGCGCGGGCAACCCAAACTTAAAATACCGGCTTTTTTTACCCCGCCCTTCCTCACATCGCTTGTTAAATTACCATTTTTAGGAAGGGCTGGGTTCATTTCTTAATGCTTAAGCCGTCTCTGGTAACAACAACATTTCTAAGAGCCTGGCCTTTTTTACCAAGATTAGAAATTAATTTACCGTTTACTTCCAAATCTACAACTCCGGCATTGCCTAAAGCAAATTCAATTTTATCTTTTGCCTGCCAGCTCTCAAATCTTCCCTTTTTTAATTCTCCCTGGAAGACAGTCCTGCCGTCAACTTTTAAACTGACATAACACTTATCTTTGGCGCGGATGCCCAGCCTAATGCCTGAAGAAGACGGAGCCCGAGCCTTAGAAAATATTTCTGAAGATACCTGGGTTTTTCTGGCTATAGGCACGGGTACTTTATTTTTCAGCTGGTGCGCAATCAACTTTATCAGGCCAACTGTTAAAAAAACAGCCATTATAGCGCCAAGTATGATAAAAACTATTTTTAAGTTAATCCGCGGCAGAGAAAAACGAGCCACCTTTCCTACTGCTGCCTTAGGCTTTAACTGAACCTCAGTTTTGATTTCTCTGTAGTCAGGGATGATATTACGCGGATCAGCACCGAGCAGACGGCAATAAATTTTTAAAAAACCTTTTACGTATACCGGATTTAAATTTATCAGGCTGTCTTCCTCGATTGCTTTAAGGATACTAGGATGAATCTTTGTCTTTTTCTGCACCTCTTCCAGGCTAAAGCCCTTTTCCAGGCGTAATTTTTTCAGCCTTGCGCCTACTGTCTCTTTTGTCATTATTTATCTTCTTTCTCTAGTAAATCTTTTTTTAGCCATGCCTCGCGGTCAATTAAAATCCTGCGCGGCTTACTGCCTTCAAAGGGCCCGACCATACCGTCTACTTCCATTGTATCGATAATGCGGGCAGCGCGGGTATAACCTAAACGCAGGCGGCGCTGCAATATCGAGGCAGATGCCTGATTAGCCTCCATGACAATCCTTACGGCTTCATCATAGAGCTCGTCTTTCTCTCCGTTGCCAAAATGGCTTTTCTGCTGTTCTTTTAATATCTCTTCGTTGTAAATCGGTTGTGCCTGCTGCCTGACAAAATCCACTACGCGCTCTATTTCTTTATCGGTGATTAACGACCCTTGCGCGCGGATTAATTTTTCTTCACCCGGCTGCAAAAATAACATATCGCCTTTACCTAATAATTTATCTGCTCCGTTCATATCAAGGACAGTGCGGGAATCTACTTTGGAAGCAACCTTAAAAGAAATCCGGGCAGGAAAATTTGCTTTAATTACGCCAGTGATAACATCAACAGAAGGCCGTTGAGTTGCCAAGACTAAGTGAATCCCTACTGCGCGAGAAAGCTGCGCCAGGCGCGTAATCGCATTTTCAATCAGATCGCGTGAGACAATCATTAAATCCGCCAATTCATCGATAAGCACGACGATATAAGGCATTTTCTGTTCGGATTTTTCGTTATAGGATTCTATATTTCTTGCGCCGATACCTGCTAAAAGCTGATAACGATCTTCCATTTCACTAACAATCCATTGCAAAGCCACTGCTGCTTTCTTGGCATCAGTCACTACAGGACAAAGAAGATGCGGCAGGCCGTTAAAAGGCGCTAATTCCACCATTTTCGGATCAACCATAACAAATTTTACTTCATTAGGAGAGGACTTAAAAAGCATGGATAAAATCAAACAGTTTACGCAGACAGTTTTTCCAGAACCAGTAGTGCCGGCAATTAAAAGATGCGGCATATCCCCTAAGTCTGTAATCACCGGATGCCCGGAAATATCCTTGCCTAGCACAAGCGGAATTTTATAATCTGACTCCTGAAATTCCTTGGAAACAAAAACCTCTTTTAGATAAACAAAATTACTCTGCGAATTAGGGACTTCTACGCCAACTCTTGCCTTTCCCGGGATAGGAGCAACAATCCTTACTGAAGGCGCTTTCATTGCCAGTGAAATATCGTCGTTTAAGGCGACGATGCGGTTTAATTTTACCCCCGGCGCAGGCTCAAGTTCATAACGGGTAATCACCGGCCCGCGTTCAATATCAGTAACCTTAACCGTAATCCCGAAATCCGCAAGCGTATCCTCTAGAATACGCGCGTTTGCCTCAAGATCCTCTTTAATTTGCCGGGCTTCTACAGGCGGAGGAACATCCAAAAGATCCAGTCCCGGTAAAACATAATCCCCGATTTTTAACTCTTGCGGACGTGTTTTTATTTGCGCTGTTTCAGGCTTTTCTTTAATCTGAATTTTCGGTTTTGACACCAACGAAAGCTTAGAGGCATCTTCTTTTATGTTTATTTCGTTTGCGCTAATCTTCGGCTTATTAACCGGCCTCAAAGGCTTAAGCGTAATGGGTTTGATTTTAATTTTAGTTTTTAAACTAAAGAATCCATCGGCTAAAGACCTTGATTTGTTTACTGCTTTTTTCAGGAAAGCTGAAATTAAAACTTCGGTAGTCAAAGCAAGTGCCAGGAGGCTAAGAGTGATAAATATAATGTAGGCGCCGAGTGTGCCGAAATAATTTACTATGAAACGCGAAAGGCTAAACCCTAAGAAACCGCCGTGTGAAAAACGGATGGCCTCATTATTTACCCCGGATATACTTACAAGGGAACTAATTGATAACAAGAGGACTAAAAAGCCTAAGATTTTCGGAAGCCGCAAATCAGGCAGCTCCTGCCTGAAGAGCATTACTCCGAAAAATAGAATAAACACCGGAATAAGGTAGCCTGCCCATCCGAAAAGAAATAAAATTGCACCGGCTAAATAAGCCCCGAAACTTCTGATAAGATTTTTAGGAGGAAAATTTGGATGAGAGGTATAAAGGGAAAGGTCGAAAGGTGTAAATGAAATCAGGCTTGCCAGCACAATCAGTGCCGCTGCAATCAGGATCAGGCCCTTGATTTCATTTAATCTTCTTTCTCTCACTTTTTAAGCTTTTTCTTCGGCTTGCTTCTTGCTTAAGTTAATCCGGCCCATTTCGTCAACGCCGATAACCTTGACCCTGATTTCATCGCCTATCTTGACAACTTCTTCGACACTTTTGACAAAATGGCCTGCCAATTCAGAAACATGCACCAGTCCTTCTTTGCGCGGGGCAATTTCACAGAAAGCGCCGAACGGCATAATCCGTTTAACCTTAGCCAGATAAACCCGGCCGACTTCAACCTCATCTGTAATCGCCTTGATCATCTTAATCGCATCCCCTGACTTCACAGCATCAGTAGATCCGACTAAAACTGTCCCGTCGTCCTGGATATCAATACTGGCTCCGGTAGCAGCAATAATTGCCTTGATTGTCTTGCCGCCCGGCCCAATTAACTCGCCGATTTTTTCAGGATTCACTTTTATGACATCAATGCGCGGCGCATATGCGGACAATTCCTGCCGCGGCGCCACGAGCACAGCCTGCATTTTTTCTAAAATAATGAAACGCGCTTCTTTTGCCTGCGCAAGGCATTTTTGCAGTAAATTTAAATCAATTCCCTGAATCTTTAAATCTAATTGTACAGCAGTAACGCCTGTTTTTGTCCCTGCAACCTTAAAATCCATATCGCCAAAATGATCCTCTAAACCTGCGATATCAGTCAGAATTACCGCTTTATCGCCTTCCTTAATCAAACCTAAAGCAATACCACTAACTGTATCTTTTATCGGAACACCGGCATCCATTAATGATAGAGTCGCAGCACACACAGTAGCCATGCTCGATGAACCGTTGGACTCTAAAATTTCCGAGACCACTCTGACCGTATAAGGAAATTTTTCTTTTGAAGGCATTACCGCAAGCAGCGCTTTTTCTGCCAAAGCGCCATGCCCGATTTCACGGCGGCCCGGGCCGCGTACCGGCCCAGTCTCTCCCACGCTAAAAGGCGGAAAGCTGTAATGCAGCATAAAAGATTTATATTTCTCACCTTCCAACGCCTCAATCATCTGCTCATCTTCGCCGGTACCAAGAGTAGTTATAGCTAAACTCTGGGTCTGGCCACGGGTAAATAAGCTTGAGCCATGTGTGCGCGGAAGCACGGAAACTTCACAGGTAATCGGCCTGATTTCATTAAATGCGCGGCCGTCTATACGTACATTCTGATGTAAAATTTTCCTTCTTACTTCGTCTTTTTCTACCTCATGTAATGCAACTTTTATATCCGCAGCAAGATAGCCTTCCTGAGTAAGCGTAGCTTCCAGCTCTTTGGCTAATAAATCTACTGCTTCTTCGCGTTCTTCTTTTCTGGACAAAGCATAAACTTCTTTTAATTTACTTTGCGCTAATTCTTCAACCTTCTTTTGCAAAGCCGGGTCAATTTTTCTATATTCAATTTTTGCCTTAGGCCTGCCGTATAATTTGGCAAATTCTTTCTGCAAGTGGATAATCGGCTGTAAACTTTCAAAAGCGAATTTTACCGCCTCAAGGAATATTTCTTCGGATACTTCCTGCGCCTTAGATTCAAGCATGACCACGCCTTCACTGTTTGCGGCAAGCACTACCTCTAAATCAGCTTTCTCTAATTGCGCATAAGTAGGATTCAGGATAAATTGTTGATTAAGCCGCGCCACACGGCAGCAGGCTAAAGGCCCGCTGAAAGGAATATCAGAAATTAATAAAGCCACGGAAGCGCCATTAACAGCTAAAACATCAGGGTCAATTGCTCCGTCGCTGGATAAGACCATTCCCATTACCTGTACTTCATTAAACAGTCCTTCAGGGAAAAGCGGCCGGATCGGCCGGTCAATCAAACGCGCAGTCAAGATTTCGCTTTCTGAGGGCCTGCCTTCTCTTTTAAAAAACCCTCCGGGAATCCTGCCTGCGGCATAGGTTTTCTCCTGGTATTCTACGGTAAGAGGAAAAAAATCCCGCCCCTCCTTGACTCCTTTAGACATACAAGCAGTTACCAATACTACGGTTCCGCCACACTGCACAGTAACAGAACCACCTGCTTGTTTGGCAATTTTACCGGTCTGCAGGATCAAATCATTATCACCGAATTTAGCTTTTAGAATACCTTCTTGCATTATGTTTTACCTTTCCTTTTACTTCCTGAGGCCAAGCTTCTCCAAAATCCCCTCATATTTTTTGATATCTTTCTTCTTCAGATAACTCAAGAGCCTGCGGCGCCTTCCGACTAACGCCAACAGCCCCCCGCGGGAATGATGGTCTTTTTTATGCAGTTGAAAGTGCCCGCTTAAGCTATTGATTCTCTCGGTCAGGAGCGCTATCTGCACTTCCGCTGAACCAGTATCTTTGGTATGGACTTTGTAACTGTCAATAATATTCTTCTTTTTGTCTTTGACTAAAACCAACTCTGCCACCTCCTTTACAAACAAATGATTATATAATATTTTTAGCGATAAGTCAACAGCATATTCGTAACACCTATTACCGCTCCCGGATAAACTTTTCTCCGGTCCAGATCCAGATCTCATGCTCAGGCTGCTCCGGGCAATAGCAGCTGCCTTCCTCGCAAACAGGCTTATCTATTGTTATCCGCGCCAGAACAGTGCTGAAATCCCCTTCTATATCGCAGGCACTATCAACCCCGAATATCCTGGATATTCTATTATTTTTTATACCGTAAAGTACCAGATGATTAGAGGCATCCTTGCCTTCAAAATACACTGCGATCTGCTTGGCCCCATCTCCGTATAAATCCGCGAATTCTATTGCTTTAAAACGCCCGGGAACAGTAAAACTGCCGATTTTATCTGCCTTAGGCCTGGCTATCGTAATAACAGAAAACCCGTCAGTATCGAATTTATCCTCCATGGTGATAATCTCTTTTACTTTATCAGCATTCAAATCAAGCTTCTGCGTCTGCAATTTGGAAGAAGGTTTTTCTTTAGCCAAAGCCGGCGAAACCATGGCAGCTGATAAAAATACTGCCAAAATCAAACTAAACAGGTATTTCATTTATTCCTCCCCTTCTTGCACAGGCGCGCGCAGCCGTTTCTTTTCTCCCTGACGGCGTTTTGCCTCCAATATTTTTAATTTCGCTCTTCTTGACCTTCTTTTTTTCTGGCGGCGGATTTTTTCAATACGCTGCCTTTCTGCGGATTGCCGGCCTAAAATCAGGGTTTCTATTTTTTTCATTAAAATCTGCCGGCCGCGGTAACGGTTCAGCGCCTGAGAGCGCTCTTCCTGGCATTTTATCTCTATACCGGTAGGAAGATGTTTCAGGTACACGCAGGTAGAAGTTTTATTTACATTCTGTCCGCCTGGGCCGCCTGATCTGATAAAGTTCTCGACAATATCCTCTTCGCGAACCCCCAGCTGCAGCATTTTTTCAGCAAGGGCTTTTTCTTTATCCAGGCCAAGCCCAAAATTAGGCATATTGCCCCCGGAATGCCTGCAGATATTCTTTAATGCTTCGCTTAATGCTGGAAAAATCTTTTTCTTTCAGCCAATCCTGCCTAAACACGCTGGCGCCGAAACTAACAGCATCTGCGCCATTAGAAAAATAACTTTTAAGATTTTCCGCAGTCACTCCTGCGCAGGCCAAAAGTTTAATCTCTTTAAAAGGGCCTTTAATTTCTTTGAAATATTCCGGCCCGAAAAATTTTGCCGGAAAAACTTTTACCATGGTGACACCTTCAAACCACGCTGTGTAAATTTCCTGCGGGGTGAGTGCACCGGGGAAAATGGGAATTTTATTTTTCAGGCAATAGCCCAAAACTTCCTTAACCAAAACCGGCGTAACGATAAATGTCGCACCAGCATCAAGTGCAGATTTTAAATCATCCGAAGTTAAAACTGTCCCTGCGCCAATCACTAGTTGTTTACCCGATAATTCAACTGCCCGGCGGATTAAAGCTGCGGCATTTTTTGTGTTCATAGTAATTTCGATTGTCTTCAGGCCGCTTGCAATAATCGTCTCAATCAATGGTTCAATTATTTCCTGCTCTATATCCCTAAGAATCCCCAAAAGGGGCAGTACTTTAAACTTTGCAACATCCATATTTACTCTTCAACTTCCCCGACCAAGCTGTCATAGAATTCGCGGTAATTTTCTTTTTTGTCGCTGCTGCGCAAAGCCATAGCTGCACGGGGATGTTCATCCAGAATACCGGTAATCGCATAAGGAATGATGTAGCCCCATTCTATTTTTTCCCGCAAAGGAATAAACTCCTTGGAGATTAAATCAAGTATTGGCCGGATATCGAATTTCGGATTTTTTAAAAATCCTAAAACTAATTCCAAAGGGCAATTTCCCGCAGCCCTGCCTAATCCGTAGACAGTGGCATCAACATAGTTAGCATCATGGATAATTGCTTCGATGGTATTGCCAAAAGCCAATTGCTGATTATTGTGCGCATGAATCCCTACCTCTTTACTTTTTAAGATATGCCTCGCCTTTTTGATCAGGAATTCGGTTGTCTCCTGATATAATGCGCCGAAACTATCTACAATATAAACTACTTTTGCCTTACTTTCTTCTTCCAGCTGATGCAGGCATTCTGTCAGCTCATTATCCAGCGCCCGCGAGATTGCCATAATATTTACTGTCGTTTCATACCCTTTATCGGCAAAATGATTTACCAGAAATATCGCCTTATCTATATCCTTAACATAAGAAGCCACCCTGATCATCTGCACCGGGCTAAGTTTGCGCGCAGGCACATCTTCAATATCTACTCTGTCCACATCTACCATTACGGAAATTTTTGTTTTAGATTCTATACCTTCAACGACTTTTTTAATATCATCATCTTCGCAGAATTTCCATTTTCCGAATTCTTTGGGAGAAAATAACTTTTTTGAATTCTTGTAGCCTATTTCCATATAGTCTACACCCGCCTCTGAAAGAGCCTTATAAACTTCCCTGACAAACCTCAAATCAAAATCATGATTATTAATCAAACCGCCGTCGCGGACAGTACAATCCAATACTTTAATTTTTTCCCTAAACATGTTGTCTCTCCTATTTATCCCAAAGTTCCGGCCTCTCCTCCAGCAACTTCAGGAGAGTATCAGTAATCTGAGCTTTATGCTGGGTGCCGCGGCACCTGCTTAATTCAGCTATGATTGCAACTCTTTCCATTGCCTGACGATAGGGCCGCTGTGAATTCATTGCATCAAATGCATCTGCCACTGCTAAAATCAGCGACCCCAGGGGGATCTCTTCTCCCATCAGGCGATCAGGATAGCCTTTACCGTCATAGCGTTCATGATGATGTAAAATAATCTTTCTTTCCTGAGCAAGGAATTTTAACGGCTCTAAAATCTTCGCCCCCTGCTGAGAATGGCTTTTGATAATTTCCCACTCCGCATCGGTTAATTTTTCCTGCTTTAAAAGCACGGCGTCTTGTATGCCGATTTTTCCGATGTCATGCAAGAGGCCTGCGCGGGAAATTATTTTTTTAAAATTATCATCCTGATTCATCCTCTCGGCAATGGCCAATGCTAATTTAGTAACTCGGTCTGAATGGCCATAGGTATAAGGATCCTTGGATTCTTCTGCTTTCATAAGAGCAGTAATACTTTCTACTTCCGCCTGCTCCAGCTGCTCATGCGTGCTTGCTAAATCATTATTCAAGCGCAGAAGATTATAATAATCCCGTGTCTCCTGAATCCAAAGATACACCAGCACACAGATAACAATAATTAAAATGGCCTTATCAGGTATCAAATCTACGGCTGGATTAAAAAACGGCAGATAGAGAATATCCAGAAGCCGGAATATCGCCAGAAAAAAAACAAGGATGACTACAGATATTTTAAACTTATGACTAACACTGACAGGGACTTTCTTCATATTAGTAGTATTTTACTTCTAAACCGGCAATCACGCAATTATAATTTATTGATATTTATTTAATCAAGACAGAAGGACAAATCTGATTGTAGGCACAATAGGCACAACCCATATAAGCAGGCGCAGCTGAAAAATTTCCCTTACGGATACCTGCGGAGACTTCCTTAATTTTTTCCTTAATTTCCTCCAAATCATCTTCGCCAATGCTGCTTTTACCGACCATGCCGGATTCCAGAAAATATAACGCTACGCTTTTAGGCAGGCTGCCGGACATCCTCTGATAAGCCAAAGCATAAAGTTTAAGCTGCAGGCTTTCTGCAGCACGCTTATCTGCATCTTTATGGGTTTTAATCTGCGAAGTCTTAAAATCCATAATTATTGCGCCATCTTTATCTTCATCCACGCGGTCAAAGCGGCCGGAAATCTTATTATCTTCTAATATAAAAGAGAATTCTTTTTCGATGAATTTCGGACGAGCTGCAAGCTTCTCTTCTTCCTCAAAAAAACGTATCAATGCTTTTTCACCGGTAGAACGACGTTCTTGCTGGTGTTTTTCGCTTAAGAATCCCTGCGGGTCAAAACTAACCCTAAAAGCATTTAATAAATCTGCGAGGCTCATTTTTTTATTGATTAATTTAAACTGAAAATATTTGCTCACTGCATCATGCATGGCGCGGCCATAAATTACTGTGTGGTGTTCCATAATCGGCACGCGCAGGATATTCACGTATTTGTATTTTAAGGGGCAGGTTAAATAATCATCGATGTGGTAATAACTTAAATTAACTAATTTACCTTCGGGAAAAATTTGCTGTGCTGAAGGCAGAGATTCTTTTTTCAAAGCGAAACGTTCAATCGCCTCGCGGGCGCTGGTTTTTTTCTTTTCCACAGCCGGCATTTCCTTACCCAGAGCCTCAGCAACAAATTGACTTACCTTCCTCAGGCGGCTGCCGCCATAATCAGCAGCGCTGGTCAGGTAAAGCTCTTCTTTGGCACGGGTCATTCCCACATAAAAAAGCCGGCGCTCTTCCTGAATATGAAAATCTCCAGTAGGCAACACTTCTTTAATCATTATATCCGGCAATTCAAAAGTCTGGGCCCTGCGCGGCCAGGGAAAACGGCCCTGCACAAGGCTGACTAAAAATACTACCCTAAATTCCAGCCCCTTTGCCTTATGAATCGTCAACACGTTCACCGCGTCGCTGTCTAAATCCGCCTGCACAGTAGAGGGATCATCGCCTGCTTCAATCAGAAGATTCAGGTAATTTACAAAACTAATTACCCGGTCCTCCTTTGCTACTAATTCAAAATCACGCACGATATTAAAGAACTTAGCTAAATTCTGAATTTTAGTTTCGTTTTCCAGATTCTGATTTTGGGTAAGCGATTTTAAATAACCGGTTTCCGTCAAAAAACTATACAATAACTTTCCGGTAGTTTCTTGCCGGCTGGTTTTAAGGAATTTTTCCAAATCGCTTAAAATATTTTTTATTTTTTCTTTTGTGGCATCGCTGGTAACCTCAAGTTCTTCAATATTACCGATATCCTGAAAAACCAAATATAATGGCTTATTCCTGCGTTTAGAATAATGGCTTATGACAGTCAATTCGGAAAGATTAAAATTATATGCTTCGGAGCTAACCAGATAATACAGGCTCAACGAATCTGAAGGATTAGCTGCCACGCGCAAGAAATTAATACAAAGCTTTACTTCTTCCCGGCTGTAAAGCCCCTGATTACCGCTGAATTGCCAGGGAATATCCTGCATATTCAATGCCTGCAAAAAAGCCCGGGCATCGGAATTGGAACGCACGAGAATAGCAAAATCACGATAATGGGAATCTCCTGACTTCATCTTTTCTTTAATCAATCCGGCAACCTGATCCGCTTCAGTAGAATGAGTATCAAAATGCAAATGCTCAGGAGCTTTGCCACCTTTGGTTACACCAACAAGCTGCTTATTAATGCCTGCTTTTACTTCAAAACGCTCAGGATTATTCTGCTGAATCAAACGGTATGCGCTGTCAAGGATTGCTTGTGTTGAACGGTAATTCTGGACGATACTGACTTTTTTACTCTCCGGAAAATCCTTAATAAAATTTAACAGGTTAGAATAAGCAGCACCCCGGAAACGGTAAATACAATTATGCACCACTATTTTATTAGCAATAAAATTGTGAGTCCGCCCTATCTCTAAATCGTATACTGTTGCAGTAGTTTCTTTTTCTCTAATACCTACGATTCTATCATAAATAATACTATTTTCCTTTCTAACCGGTAGATAATGCCCTCTCAAAATATTAGAGGCAGGTATTACCAGAGCCGGTAAATTTACTACATTGAACTTACCGAGGCTGAATTTATATTCCAATATACCGCCGGTAATTTCCTTGAGTTTAAAAGCAATATCCTCTATTTTCTTAATATCGGCAAGGTCATACCTTACCCTGAAACCTTTTTTTGCCTTCCTCAAATTAAATCCCAGTTTCCTTAATTTAGTTATTGTTTGGATATCTGAAGTCTCTAAGCTAACCTGATGCATAATAGAAGGATTTTTCAATATTCTGTTTTTTCTTTCTTTTGATATATGCCTGCGGTAACAAAGATAAACATTTATTTTTATCCTTATTTTATTGCCCCTGGTCACTGCACCCAGGCAATAGTGATGATAATCTAAGTCTATATCTAAATCTTTAGCCAATTTCCTTACACTTTCTTCTGTATTAAATTCCGTATAAAGCCGCTTGAGCCAGTCATCTACTATACGCACCCCTTTTCTCTTCATGAAACATACTGTGGGTATGCTATATTTTAAAGAAAGGAATGTTTCAAAAAATTGAGCTTCCTGTTCAGTATCAAAAGAACGTAAACCAATTATTTTATCAGCGCTGCGTTCTAATTTTAATCTTACCGCCAAATCATCAGTAATCCCCAATCTCCAGCCTAAATCTTTTCTCAACATCAGGTAAACATAATAAATCTTCTTCTCTTTATTTTTAAGCTTTACCGGCACATAGCAGAACATTTTGTGATTTGATGTTACTGTAATTTTATTGCTTTTTTCTGTTTCAAAAGTTAGCAGCCTAGTCTTTTTTCTTCTCTTAAACACGTTAGTTACTTTAGAGGTAGCCAAATGGCCCTTGCCTACAGCAGTGAGGACTAAATCGCCCCTCTTTATATTTTCAATTTTCTTTCTACCTTCGGGCGTTTCTATAAGCGTGCCGGCAACCACGCACTGGTCATCATCTGCCACGACTGTAATATTTTTATGCGCACCAGCCAGTAATTTGATAATCTGAAATTGCGCAAAATTAGTATCCTGAAATTCATCAACTAAAATATATTTAAACTGCTGCTGGTATTTTTTTAAAATTAAGGGATGCTCGCGCAAAAGCTTAAGGCTTAGGTAAAATTGATTACCAAAATCCAACAGCCCTTCTTTTGCCAGCAATTCCTGATACTTGAGATATGCTCCAGCTATTTCTATTTGCTGCAAAGCTTCTTCTTCGAGCGCTTTATCTTCGGGGTTCTCTTTTGCCTTTATAGCAAGGGACTGCGCATATTTTAAATATTCCTCAGGTGAAATATCTTCATCTTTTGCCCGGCTAAAAAAAGAAATTAATGCTTCAATAAAACGCGTAGGATCAGATAATGGCCGGAAATAAGTTAGGTTAAATTCAAAAAGATGCTCGCGGAAAAATACTGCTGCCTCCGCCTGAGTCAAAACCTTAAAATCAGGGTTTAAACCGGCAATCACCGCATTTTCCCGCAGTATTTTGTCTCCAAAAGCATGAAAAGTAGAAATCCAGATATCTGTATAACCATAAGGCAGGAGTATATCTACGCGTTCCTGCATCGCCTGAGATGCTTTATCAGTAAAAGTGAGCGCTAAAATTTCACTGGTTTTAGCCAAGCCTTCGGATAAAAGCCAGGAAATCCTGCGGGTAATTACCATAGTTTTGCCTGTGCCAGCACCGGCAATAATCAACAGCGGCCCCTGCTTGTGCGTAACCGCTTCTCTCTGCTCTTTATTCAAGCCTTCTAAGATTTTATTTTCCATTATTATGATTATACCATCAATAAATAGGGACAGCGACCATTTATTTTTGGGTAAGTATCGAAAAAAATGGTCGCTGTCCCTATTTTAATAAGAAACATCCCCTAGTTTTATCAGGTGCGGATTTCTGTAATAATCATTTTGGAAATATACTTTCCACCTAAAGGAGGGTTAGCTATATCATTGGAAGAATTAACCCGCATATTACCCACGCGTACTGAATATGTCCTGGCGCTTGTGCTGCCGGATGATTCCGTATAAAGCAAATTATAATCGTGTGGTGAATCATGGCCATAACTGGCAACGGCATCCACACAGGTCGTACCGTTAAACAAAGCCACTATTGCGGTAGTCTGGCCTATCTCATCACCAGAAACAACAACATCAATCCTAATCATACTGTCTGGATATTTCGGGGTAAAGACATAAGTAAGTATTTCGCTACCTTCGCTATAAAGTGGAATTGTATTATCCCAAGGAATACCCGCGCTATCCATAGTTCCCGTATAGTTAGTAGAAACCATCTGCACAACGCCTCCACCACCTTGGCTTGCCCACTTACCGGTGCTTCTTAAATAAACATCATTAACATCTAAATTCCCGGTAGTGCCGCCTCCAGGCGCAGGCGTTTGCGGACTGGTCGTCCCGATGCCGACGTTGCCGGATGAACTAATAATCATCCTCTCGGAACTAATAGTACTATCTATAGGGGTAGTGTAAAATATAATTTTTCCCGGAGACGAAGTACTAGTAAAGTCTCCATCTGCATAAACTATTATCTGGCCGGAGCCGGAGTTTCCGCCAACCCATCCACCTGAACCATAGCCTAGTCCACGCAAAACAAGCAAACCATCACCTAATTGAGTCGCTTGCGGAGAAGCTGCTGTACCACGCGCAGTCCTTCCAATAAAATGGGGGGCGTAATTAACTGTTCCTGATCTTGTCCCATAACCATCTAAATAAATAACCGGGAATCCATTTTCCTGAACAATATCCAAATTGGATTCCGGCATCGTTGTCCCAATCCCCACATTGCCTTGGACTACCAAGTCTGTATTATAACCAATATTATGCATTGGATCAGTGGCATATTCCTGCCAGTCGTATTTATCAGGAGGAACGCCAGTTTTAATATAATCATCACCAATGGCCAGCCTTTTAGTCCTTAGTTCACGGTAACTGCCGTAGGGTGAGGGATAGTAGGTAATAATACGGATGGAGTCAGTGGTTTGGGCTTGGGAAGAAACAATGGGAAGCAGGCTAAAGAAGAAAAGAACAATACTGATGACTTTTAAGGTTTTAGGCATTCTATACCTCCTGATTATTTTTGCGCTTTAAATTTTGTGCTTATAGTATACCTCCTGATTGAGGATTAGAGCAAGGATTTTCTTATTTAATTATTTGACAAGGCTGAATTTTCAAGTATACTTCAAATGAAGGCACAACTTACGGAGCGCAAGCGAACGGAAGTTGTATGCCTGAATTTGACCCACACACCCAGATACTAAATAAAAGATTTCAATGTAGCTGGGTGTGGGGTTTAATTCGCAGACGCTGATAATCATTTAATTAACAGTAGCTATAATTTACGTCGCTTTCGCTCCGTAAATTATCTGCTCATTAAAGGAGTAATTAAAAATGTTAAAAATATGCCATATATGCGGTAAAAAAGCGGTTGCAGGAAAAATTTTAGTGCGTAAAGGCCTTGCCAAGAAAAAAGGCGGAACAGGAAGTAAAATCAGCCGCAGGAACATACGTAAGTTTCTGCCTAACCTGCAAAGAATGCGTATCCTTGTAAACGGCCGTGCGAAAAAAGTTTTTCTCTGCACTAAGTGCATCAAAAAAGGCGCAATTACCCGAGCGTAATTTTATTTAAAGAATATATCTTTGGCTTCCAGAATTATGCTTTCATCGCCTTGCCAGGTATCAATTCCCAATATATAAACCAAATCCAAAGAAGCGGCATTTATCAGGCTTTCTTTGAAACTTGCCATGCCAAAACCAATCACAGGATAAGTAATCTCTTCATCGGTAACCCAGAACTTCAAAGTATCGCGGCTTAAGACCTGCGGCTCGCCTTTTAGCTTAAGGTTGCGGCTATAAAATAACGGCTCGCGGTTACCTGTGCCAAAAGGCTCCAAAGTTTGCAACTCCTGAGCCAGTGAGCTGCTTAAATCAGCAAGGCTCAGCTCCATATCTATATCAACACTCGGCAGTAAATCCTCTACTCTTAATCTTTCTTTTGCCAGCCGGTTAATTTCTTTTTTAAAATTTTCAATATTGCCCCTGGAAACTATCAAGCCGACAGCGTGAGCATGCCCGCCAAAACTTTCCAGATGTTCAGCGCAATCCCGCAAAGCATGAAAAAGATGGAAATTTTTTATCGAACGGCCCGAGCCTTTGCACAAATTTTCGCTCAATGAAATAACTATCGTAGGCCTGAAGAATTTATCTGCCAGTTTAGAAGCAACAATCCCCAAAACACCCTGATGCCAGCCTTCTTTGGCAACAACGATTATTTTATGGTCTTTAAAATTTACTTCACGGCTGATTAAATCATGTGCCTCTTCTAAAATGCCGCTTTCTATTTTTTGGCGCTGGCGGTTTAAGGCATCAATGGACTTAGCAAGTATATCTGCCTCCTCCTTATCCTGGCTAAGCAAAAGATTTAAAGAAGCTTCTGCAGAATCCATTCTGCCGCTGGCATTCAGCCGCGGCCCGAGAATAAAACTGACAAAAGTCGAATTAATTTCTTTGCTGCGCAAGCGGCTTGCTTCTACCAGCGATTTAATCCCGATTCTTTTTGTATTAGAAAGGCATTCCAAGCCTAATTTTGCGATAATCCGGTTTTCTCCGGTCAAAGAAACCACATCAGCAATTGTTCCCAGAGCCACCAAATCCAGCTCTTCAGCCAATACTTTATTTGTCAGAGCCTGGCATAATTTATAAGCCACCCCTACTCCGGCTAATTCCTTAAATTTATAAGCAGAACCTTTTATTTTTGGATTGATAATCGCTGAGGCATCAGGAAGCCTATCATGCGCCGGCTCATGATGATCAGTAATGATTACTTCTATGCCGGATCTCCTTAATTCCTCTACTTCGGAAAAACTGGTAGTGCCGCTGTCAACAGTAATCAACAGCTTAACTTTTTTTTGCCGGGCAAGCTCCACAGCTGTTTTATTCAGGCCATAGCCGTCTTTCACCCGGTGAGGTATATAATGTAAAGTATCCAACCCGAGTTTTGAAAAAGTGCCTTTTAACAAAGCCAAAGAAGTAATGCCATCTACATCATAATCGCCGCAGAGCATGACTTTTTCTTGATCTTTAAGCGCTTTTTTTATCAGGCTCACTGCTGTATGCATATGACGAAAAGAATATGGATCGATGAGGTTTTTGGGGTCAATTTTAAGAAATTCTTCGGCTTCTTGGATAGACTTAATCCCGCGGTTAATTAATACCTGAGCCAGGACTTTGGAAATTTTTAATTCTTTACTTAGAGTATCCTGAAGTTTACTATGAAGGGAATGAATATTGAGGATTTTATGGCTTTGCATTTAATGAGCACGCGACTTATGGAATCCGCTAAAAGCGGATGAACATAAGTCGCTGTGCGAATTAACCCCACACCCAGAAAACATTAGCTTTTTATTCTGCTGCCTGGGTGTGGGGTAAGTTCGTGCATACAATTTACGTTCACTTCGTTCCGTAAATTGTGCACTCACTTACATCTTCTCCGGACGGGCAATACCCAACAGCTCTAACCCAACAGCAATCACTATTCTAGTTGCTTCGCAAAGCGCAAGCCGGGCTTGCGTCAATTTTTCATCTTCGCCTAAGACGCGATGTAAGTCATAAAATTTGTGGTAATACTCTGCTGCTTCCTGCAAATAAACTGTCAGCATATAAGGATCTTCGGTTACAAGGCACATATGCAGGATATGCGGAAACTGCCAAAGTTTCTTAATCAACTCAATTTCTTCTTTTTCTTTTAACAGTGCCAGATCCGCATCCACGGGCTTGGCTCCAGAAGGATTATTGCGCAAAATACTGCAGATTCTAGCATAAGCATATTGCACGTAATAGACGGGATTTTCCGAAGTTTGTTTCTTGGCAACTTCCAAATCAAAATCCAGATGGCTTGCAGTGCGGCGCATCACAAAAAAGAACCTTGCTGCATCAGGCCCGACTTCGTTCAACACTTCCCTTAAGGTGATATACTGGCCGCGGCGTGTAGACATCTGCACCGGCACACCGCTGCGAAAAATTGTTGCCAGCTGCACGATTATAATTGAAAGCGATTTGGCATCTTTACCAAGTGCCTGAACCGAAGCCTTCAGACGATTAATATATCCGTGATGATCTGGGCCCCAGAGGTTAATCAACCAGTCAAAACCACGCTTGTACTTATCTTCATGATAAGCAATATCCGGCGCCAGATACGTATAGCTGCCATCACTTTTAATTACTACCCTGTCTTTATCGTCTCCAAACTGAGTAGACTTAAACCAAAGCGCGCTATCTTCTTCGTAAAGAAAACCCTTCTGTTTTAATAAATCCAGCGTCTTTTTAATCCTGTTGCTTGCGCCTAATGATTTTTGGCTAAACCAAGTATCAAACTTCACTCCAAAATCATCCAATTCCTGCCGGATAATTTTTAAAATATAATCCGCCGGATAATCAGGAGAATCTTCAATCTTAATTCCACGCTTAAGCATACCTGCGGCAATATCCTTGATATAATCGCCCTGATAATAATTAATAGCCTCCCCCTGCAATTCACGCATCCTTAAACCCGTGGAAGCAGCAAGGATGTTAATCTGATTTCCTTCATCATTCAGGTAATATTCTTTTTCTACAATAAATCCTAAAAAAGAAAGGATATTTGCCAGGACATCTCCGACAACTGCCTGGCGTGCATGAGCCACGGACAAAGGCCCGGTAGGATTAGCGCTGACAAATTCGATTAAAACACGCTTTCCAGCTCCCAGATTAGGCTGAAATGATTTTTCTTTATTAATTAACACACCCTGCAGATATTCATGAAAGAAAACATTGCTGAAATAGAAATTAATAAACCCCGCTCCCTCAACTTTAATTTCCCGGATATACTTAGCCAGGTTGTTTTTTTCCAATTCGCTTTTAATAATATCGGTTAATTCCTTGGCGATTTTAACCGGAGATTTTTTAAATGCCTTGGCTAATTTTAAAGGTAGGCTTGTGGATAATTCGCCGAAATGCGCGTCAGTGGGAAAATCGAGGATTATTTCCGAGGTTAAGCCTTCAGCTAGCCCTAAGTTTTCTAGTGACTTTTTTATTACGGGGATTAACAGGTCTTGAATATTTTTTTTCAATTCTAACTCTTTTTGCGTCGGACCACAGGCGCTCTAAAGAATAAAACTCTCTCATCGGCTTATAAAATATATGCGCTACTACGCTTGAGAAATCCATGGCTATCCAGCCGGACTCATCTGCCGACAAAGCCTTTGAGAGAGGTTTTATTCGAACTTTCGATAAATCTTCTGCTATTGCTTGCGCGATTGCATTAACTTGCCTTAAGGAATTGGCGCTTACGATCACAAAATAATCGCAAAAACTTGCCTGAGGCCGCATATCCAAAACAACTACATCCTCGCCTTTTTTCTCCTTCACAATTGCTGCAATACGCAGGGCTAATTTTTTAGTTTCTATTGGTACTTCCTCTTTTAAAAATAATTTCACAGATTAAGTGCTGATTTCACAGATTTCGTTTAGAATCTGTGCAATCTGTTTTTTATCTGTGGAATCATACTATAACTTTACCGAGGATTATTTTTTGCCTAAAATCTTATACATACCAGTGCCGCATTCCGGGCATTTGCCCTTCACTGCTGCACGGCCGTTTTTCATCGTAACTTTCTGTTCGTCTTTTATTTCTCTTTTATCCTTACATTTTACACAATATCCCTTTTCTGCCATTCTACTCCTCCTTTTTAACTTCCGATATGAAAGTTATATTACCACAGGTTAAACACTCTGTCAATAATTTCAGGGGTCATTTATGAGTATTATGCCTTATATGCTTCTCTTCAACTTCCCCGACAATTTCTTCGGTGAGGTCTTCTAGTGTTACTAACCCCTGGGTTTTATTATGCTTATCAGCCACAATGGCAATTTGCACCTTATCCGCTTGGAATTTCTTTAATACCTCATGCACCGGCGTTTCTAAAGATATATAATATACCTCGTGTAACAGATCCTGCAGCAGAAATAACCCCTTATCTTTAAGTATATACAATAGATCGTGGGCATAAACTATTCCCACAATATTATCCGGCGTACCTTTATAAACCGGCAGCCGGGCATGCCCTTCTTCCACAAAAATATTCAATAATGCCTCAGAAGTCGTATTAATATCCACCGCGATAATCTTATCTTTAGGCACCATCACATCTTTTACCTTAGTATCGCCGAACTCAAAAATACGCTGCAACATTTTCCCTTCTTCGACACTTAAAAAACCTTCTTCTTTGCCCAGCTCTATCATTAAACGCAATTCTTCCTCGGTAATCAAAGGCGAGCGCTTCCCAGGTTTTATCCTCAAAAGCTTCAGCAGAAGGTCGCTGGCACCGGTAAAAAGAGAAATTACCGGATTAAATATTTTAATGAATAACTCCATTATCGGCGCAACGAATAAGGCGAATCTTTCCGTATGTTTAATCGCTAAAATCTTTGGGGTTATTTCGCAAAAAATTAATACAAAAAATGCCGTGCTAAGGCTGGCAATAAGAATACCCCATTTATAGCCAAAGATAAGCACACAAATTCCGGTAGCAATACTGGACATGGCAATATTGACAAAATTATTGCCCACGAGTATTGCTACGATAAACTTATCCAGGTTAGACATCAAACGCTGGATACTCTGCGCGCCCTTGACCCCGCGGGAAAGCATATGGCGCAGGCGGATCTTACTTAAACCAATAATAGAAGTTTCAGAAGAAGAAAAAAAGAATGAAAGCAGCGTAAGTATAATAAATAATATAATGATAGCCGGTAAAGACATTATAGAATCCATAGTTTAATTTAGCCTCAAGATACCCGATATCTCTGCTTCTTTATTTTTCAGCGGGCCGATTAAAGCCAGGTTCAAATTATTTTCTTTAAAAACCTGTTTTGCTGCTTCCTGCAAATCATGCCGCTTCACAGACCTGACTTCCTTGATTATTTCTTCCAAAGTATAGGCCTTATCTAAAGCAACAGTAGTCTCGCCGATCCAGAGCATGCTATCCATTGTATCTTCCAAAGCAAGCATCAACTGCCCGAGATAGAAATCTTTTGCCCGTCGGAATTCATCTTCAGTAACTACCTTTGCTTTTGCCCTTGACAACTCTTCTAAAATCAATTTTATTGCCGGGATAACTTTTTTATTATCCATGCCGGCATGCACCAGAAATGCCCCGGTGTCTTCAAAACGTTTTAGCTGTGTGCCGATTTCATAACTTAAACCCCTTTTTTCCCTTACTTCATTAAAAAGCCGACTGGACATATTACCGCCTAAAATTATATTTAACAGGCCCAGGGCATGTTTTAAAGGATGCCCCCTTTTAAAACTATGGAAACCCAAAGCTAAATGCGCCTGCTCTGTCTCTTTGTAAAATATCTCCAGCTGTGGCTTAACTTGTATTTCTTCAGCCTTTAAAAACCCGTTCATCTTTTTTTCGCAACGCCCGGAAAAAATATGCCTTGCCCTGCTAACCAGCTGGGAGTGGTCTAAAGCACCTGCTGCGCTAAGCACAATATTAGGCGGTGTATAATATTGCTTCTTAAATGTTGCTAAATCATTTTTTTTCATCCGTAAGATAGTTTCAAAAGTACCGAGGATACTTTCCCCTAACGGCTGTTTTGGCCACATTAGTCCATCGAGTAATTCATGGACGTAGCTTTGTGGAAGGTCTTTATACATTTTTATTTCTTCCAGGATTACTGTGCGCTCTTTTTCGATATCAGCCGGAAGAAATAACGGATTAATTACCATGTCTGAGAGAATATCCATCGCCAGATTAAGATACGTTGCAGGAATTTTTACCAAATAGCAGGTAACCTCTTCTGAAGTAAAACCGTTCAATGAACCGCCTATACCCTCGATTGATTCTTTAATCTTACGGCAGGAATATTTTTTACTGCCCTTGAAAAGCAAATGCTCGATAAAATGCGCAACCCCCTTAACCTGCGCAGGCTCATACCTTCCGCCTGTTTTGATCCAGATACCCAGGGATACTGATTGCTTAGACGGCATGCGGTGAGTAATCACCTTTAGCCCGTTGCTTAATTTGGTTTTTTTATACATTTGCTAAGCGGGATACAAAGTTGCCAATAATTTTTGTT
This sequence comes from Candidatus Omnitrophota bacterium, assembly GCA_025453445.1. Taxonomy (GTDB): domain Bacteria; phylum Omnitrophota; class Gorgyraeia; order Gygaellales; family Profunditerraquicolaceae; genus JALOQJ01. Next base: position 42,620 of record JALOQJ010000005.1, on the reverse strand, counting down.
AAACGGGGATTTTTAATATTCTCTCTGATTTTCTTTACAATAGCACTCCCAACAATTACTCCGTCGCAGATACCAGATACTTCTCTTACTTGTGCTGGAGTAGAAATTCCAAACCCAACGCAAACGGGTTTGGAAGTAATATTTTTAATCGCCTTAAGATTGCTTTTTAAATCCGCAGCCAAAGACTGGCGCGCGCCGGTTATACCGGTCAGAGATACATAATAAATAAAACCTTTTGACAAAGAAGCAATATACTTCATCCTTGCTTTTGAAGTAGTGGGCGAAATAAACAGGATATTATCTATTTGAAATTTATTTACCAGTTTTGTTAACTGCCTGCCGTCTTCAGGCAAAAGATCCGGCACAATAATACCGTCTACACCTGCAGCTTTTGCCGCCTTGATAAACTTTTCTTCCCCAAAACAAAACACGGGATTGTAATAAGTCATCAGGCAAAGCGGGATATCAGTATGCTGCCTCAAACGCTTCACCAGCCGCAGGATATCATTAAGATTTACTTTTTTTTTCAGTGCTGCCTGCGACGACTCCTGGATTACCGTCCCATCGGCAATAGGATCGGAAAACGGCACGCCTAATTCTACGATATCCACGTCAGACTTGGCAAATTCCAGGACTAATTTATAAGTTGCCTCAAGGCTGGGGTAACCTGCGGTGATAAAAGCAATAAAAGCTTTTTCTTTGGTTTTCCTTAATTGCTTAAATTTAGTTTCGATACGGTTCATACTTTTAATCTCTGCGTTACTATCCCTAAATCTTTGTCTCCTCTGCCGGAAAGACAAACTATTACCGTAGAATTTCTGGCGCGTTTTGCCATCTTCTTTAAATAGGCAATTGCATGCGCTGATTCCAGAGCAGGAATAATCCCTTCTAATTTTGCCAGCAGCTCAAACCCTTCTAAAGCCTCTTTATCATTAACCGAAACATATTTTGCCCTGCCGGTTTTATTATAAAAAGCATGTTCCGGCCCAACGCCCGGGTAATCAAGCCCTGCAGAGATAGAATGCGTGAGATTAACTTGGCCGAATTTATCCTCCAGTAAATTTGACTTTGTACCGTGTAGCACGCCAATCTTGCCGACAACCAAAGTCGCCGCATGCTCTCCTTCCCCCATACTTCTGCCTCCTGCTTCCACACCAATGAATTTTACGGATTTATCATTAAAAAAAGGATAGAACAACCCCATAGCATTACTTCCGCCGCCAACGCAAGCAACTAAGTAATCAGGTAGCTTGTTTTCTTTTTGTAAAATTTGTTTTTTTGCTTCTTTGCCTAGCACCGACTGAAAATCGCGCACTAACATTGGATAGGGATGCGGCCCGGCAACTGTGCCGATAATATAGTGAGTATTACGCACATTAGTTACCCAGTCACGCAGAGCCTCAGTCATTGCATCTTTTAGCGTCCTTGCGCCGCTTGATACAGGAATTACCCGAGCACCTAATAATTTCATCCGAAAAACGTTAGGCTTCTGCCTTTCGATATCTTCTGTGCCCATGTAAACATCGCATTTTAAACCAAAAAGTGCAGCAACTGTAGCCGTAGCCACGCCATGCTGGCCAGCTCCGGTCTCAGCAATCACACGTGGCTTTTTCATTTTTACTGCCAAGAGGATTTGACCCAAGGTATTATTAATTTTATGCGCGCCAGTATGTAAAAGATCTTCTCTCTTAAGGTAAACCTTCTTAATCTTTAAATACTTGCTGAGATTTTTTGCCAGATATAGCGGCGTCGGCCTACCGGCATACTCTTTTAAGTAATAATCGAGCTCCTTAAGGAATCTCCGGTCGTGCTTTGCCAAGGCATAAACTTTTTCTAATTCATCCAAGGCATAAACAAGAGTCTCCGGAACAAACCTTCCGCCAAATTCCCCAAAATATCCTTTTTTATTCGGTAACATCTATGCTAATTCTCCTTAATTTTTTTAGTATATCACGATTTCAATTTCTTTGCTACCTTAATAAATTGTTTCACTTTTTTATGATCCTTTTTACCGGGAGATGCTTCCAAAGAACTTGAAGCATCCACCCATTCCGGAGATACTACAGCTACGGCGCGATTTACATTTTCAGCATTTAGCCCGCCCGAAAGAAACACCGGCCGGGTTAATCCCTTTATATGCCGCACCAACTTCCAGTTGAACACCTTACCCGTACCGCCTATTTTTGACTTAACATAGGTATCAAAAAGATAAGCAAACAATTTGTATTTTAAGATATTTTTCAGGCTGGATTTATCTTTTATGCGGAAAGTTTTAATAATCTTATAATCTCTAAAACTAGCGCAGAACCGCGCTGATTCATTACCGTGGAATTGCAGCATATCCAGCCGGCAAAGTTTTGCAATGCGTTTTATATAATCCTCTTTGTTATTAACGAATACTCCAATTTTAATAATCCGGCTGGGTATTTTTTTGATTATCGTACAGGCTTCGCCAGGACTGATATAGCGCGGGCTCTTTTTATAAAATATAAACCCCAGGGCATCGCAACCGGCTTTTACCGAAACTTGGGCATCAGCTGAATTAGTAATCCCGCAAATTTTAACCTTAATCATCAGCTACCATCCCATAATTTCTTCGACTTGCCTGCGGATATCAGTTGCGCGCATAAATGCCTCGCCAATCAAGAGGGCATTAACTCCTAAAATTTTAAAAAACAAGGTATCCTGACGGCTCTTAATTCCGCTTTCCACTACGATAATTTTATCTTTGGAAACCAAAGGAAACAATCTCTCGGTAATTTTAAAATCAACTTCCAGTGTATGTAAATCGCGGTTGTTGATACCGATTAAAGGCACTTTTAAATTTAAAACTTTTTTTAATTCTTTTTCTGTATGAACTTCCACCAGGCAATCAAGCCCCAAAGTTTCGGCTATCTGCATCAACTCAACTAATTTATCCTTAGAAAGTAAATCGGCAATTAAAAGTATGGCATCCGCGCCAGCGAGGCGCGATTCATAAACCTGATACGGCTCTAAAATAAAATCTTTTCTTAAAACTGGCAAGCCAGTTGTATTTTTTACTTCAGAAAGATAATTCAGGCTGCCTAAAAAATAATCCTCTTCAGTTAATACAGAAATTGCAGCAGCACCTGCCTCTTCGTAAATTTTAGCGATAGCCTGCGGATTAAAATCTTCGCGGATAACCCCGCAAGAAGGAGATGCCCTTTTTATCTCGGCAATCAGGCTGATCTGGCGCGGCTTATTTATTGCCTCAATGAATGGCCGTGTTACAGCAAGGCCTTGAACTTTAGCCTTTAATTCTTCCTCCGGCATCTGCTGCTTAGCCAAAATGATTTTTTCTTGTTTCTTAACTATAATTTCTTTCAAGGCATCATTTTTTTTCATTTTTTTCAAGAAAAGTTTTTTAACTGTTCTAGTTTTTTTAAAGCTGCCTTGCTATCTATGGCATCCTCTGCCAAGCTAAGGCCCTCATGAATTGATTTCACCTTATCAGCCGCATAAATTGCCGCTGCAGCATTTAGAATCACAGCGTCACGGCAGGCAGAATGCTCGCCATTTAATACTCCCAGTAAAATTTTTGCATTTTCCTGCGCCGTGCCTCCGCTTAAATCCCCAGATTTGCTTTTTTTAATTCCGAAGTCCTCAGGAGAAATTTCGTATTGCGCTTTCAATTGGCCCCCGCGCACTTCATAAATTAGCGTCTTTGCTGTAGTAGTAATTTCATCCAAACCATCCCTGCCGCAAACAATCAAAGCATGTTTTGCCTCAAGCCTTGCCAAAGCATTAGCTAAAATATTCGCCCGGGCAGCATCATAGACTCCGATCAACTGGTGCGTGGCATTCGCAGGGTTACTTAATGGCCCTAAGAAGTTAAAAATGGTTTTTTCTCCGATTGCCTTTCGCGCCGGCATGGCAAATTTCATTGCCGGATGAAAATTCTGGGCGAATAAAAAAGCAATCCCAATCTCATCAAGGCATTTTTCTACTTTTTCCTTAGGCAGATTAATATTAACTCCCAAAGCCTCCAGCACATCTGCGCTGCCTGATTTACTGGAAACAGAACGGTTCCCGTGCTTAGCAACCGCAATACCTGCAGCTGCAGCAATAAAAGCTACTGCCGTAGAAATATTGAAGGTATGCTTCTTATCTCCTCCAGTGCCACAGGTATCTAAAATAACTTTATGCTTGGATTGTATTTTTACTGCATGCTCGCGCATTACTTCTACTGCCGCAGCCAATTCTTCGGCAGTTTCGCCCTGCTGATTGAGCTTAGAGAGAAAAGGGATAATCTGAGCAGTTTCAGCCTTGCCGCTCATAATTTCTTCCATTACCGCTTTCATGCATCCGGCAGCAAGGTTTTTTCCCGAAGATAACTGCTTTATTGCCTCTTCAATCATATCTTTAGAAAATTATTCAGTATGTCTTTGCCTGATTTGGTCAAAATTGACTCGGGATGAAATTGTAAACCCCAAAGAGGATAGCTTCTGTGCTTTAAACCCATAATCTCACCGCATTTTGTCCGTGCAATTACTTCCAGGCACTCAGACAGGTTCTTTTTTTCAACCAGCAACGAGTGATAGCGGGTAGCTTCAAAAGGATTAGGAATATTTTTAAAAATATCCTTCTGGTTATGATAAATTAACGAGGTTTTGCCGTGCATTAATTTTTCAGCAATCACAATTTTCGCGCCATAAACATAACCGATTGCCTGATGGCCGAGGCAGACGCCAAGTATGGGGATCTTTCCGGCGAATTCTTTGATCACCAGAGGAGAAATTCCCGCGTTCTCCGGCCTTCCCGGGCCGGGAGAAATGACGATTTTTTCAGGGCGCAATTTCTTGATCCCATTAATGGTAATTTTATCATTTCTATATACTTTGATATCCGCGCCCAATGCGCCAAAATACTGGACAAGATTATAGGTAAAAGAATCATAATTATCGATCATCAGAATCATTCTTTCTCTCTCCAGATCTTGGCACCTAAAACTCGCAATTTATCTTCCATAAATTCATACCCGCGCTCCAAATGATATATTCTCGAAATAGAAGTCTTGCCGCCTGCAACTAACCCTGCTAATACCAAAGATGCCGAAGCGCGTAAATCCGATGCCATTACCGGAGCGCCGGATAACTCTTTTACTCCGGAAACAATTGCATAAGGCCCTTCTCTCTGTATATGCGCGCCCATACGGTTAAGTTCTGCTACATGCATAAACCTATCGGGATAAATTTTTTCCGTAATCACGCTGATACCGGGTGTAATTGCCATCAAGCTCATTATCTGCGCCTGCATATCCGTAGGAAATCCCGGATAAGGCAAAGTAGAAATATTTACCGGCTTCAGCTTTCCTTTAAGGGCAACACGCATTGTATTATCCGTTGATTTAATATCCACGCCAGCTTCTTGCAATTTATCAATCATTGCTCCCAGATGACGGGGGAAAATATTTTTTATTGTAATATCTCCTCCGGTCAATAAGGATGCTAATATAAAAGTTCCGGCTTCTATCCTGTCAGGGATAATTTTATGCTGTGCTCCATGTAATTGTTTGACACCTTCAATTTCAATAGTAGGTGTACCGTGCCCCTTGATTTTTGCGCCCATTTTTATCAAGAATTCAGCCAAATCAAACACTTCCGGCTCACATGCCGCGGATTCAATAATGGTTTTACCCTGCGCAAGGCAGGCTGCCATCATTACATTGTCAGTCGCCAAAACTGAAGAGCCATAAACACCGCCCAGATATACTTCTGCCCCTTTAAGTTTAGAAGCAGTTGCAACCACATAACCTGATTCAATATTTATCTCGGCATTTAATGCCCTCAAACCCTTGATATGCAGGTCTACCGGCCGCACACCGATAATACACCCACCAGGAAGAGAAACTTTTGCTTTTTTAAGCTTGCCTAAGAGCGGGCCTAAAACACAAAAAGATGCGCGCATCGTAGAAACCAGTTTGTAATCAGCAATGTGGCTGGTATTTTTAGCCTGCGAAATAATCGCAACGCCGTTATCGAATTCTACATTTTTGCCTAAAGACTTCAAGATCTTCAGCATAGTGTTGGTATCGCGTAGATCCGGAACACCCTTAATAATACAGGCATCATCAGTTAAAAGCGTTGCTGCCAGTATCGGCAATACCGCATTCTTAGCTCCTGAAATCGTTACCTCACCCTTTAATCTTACTCCGCCTTCAATAATTAATTTATCCATTTTATCTCTGGCCCTATTTTAATTTTGCGATGACAACTCTTTCTATATAATTATAGTCTTTTACTACTTCTATTATCTCAAATTTATTGGATTTGTGAAAAATATTTTTTATTCCTTTAAGCTGCCGAAAACCGATCTCCAAAGCCAGATAACCATTATTTTTCAGAGCCCTGGCAGCATATTTTATGATATCGCGATAAAAATCCAAACCATCTCTGCCTCCGTCAAGGGCAATATGCGGTTCACGCTGTACTTCAATTTGCAGCTGATTAATTTCTGCAGCTCTGACATAAGGCGGGTTACTAACGATTAAGCTGAAAGCTGATGGCTGAAAGCTGATGGCTGACAATACATCATTCTGGAAAAAATTAATTTTGACTTTATTTAATTTTGCATTCTCCTTGGCTACCTGTAAAGCCTTTTCTGAAACATCAACGGCATAGATTTCAACATTAGTAAGCAATTTCGCCAGAGATATCGCGATACAACCCGAGCCTGTGCCTATGTCTAAAATTTTCAGCGCTTGGTGTGTTGATGAAAATGAATTAACCAATTTTATAACTACTTCCACCAATATTTCTGTTTCAGGCCGCGGAATCAACACATCCGGCGTTACTTTAAACTCCATACCCATAAATTCTGTTTTACCAAGGATATATTGTATAGGCTCGCCTGTAATCCTTCTTTTTAATACATGGGAAATCTCAACAGCTTTAGTTTTATTCAAGCGTAAATTTTTATTAAGATATAAAGACGATCTATTGCATTTTAATATTTCGCTGAATAATAATTCCGCCTCATTCATTCTCTTTGGCTTTCTCTTCAGATGCTTTGATCAACGCATCTGACAATTCTTCTAAATCGCCATCCAGTATTGCCTCAAGGCGATAAAGCGATAAATTAATCCGGTGATCAGTCACCCGTCGGTCGGGAAAATTATAAGTGCGGATTTTTTCGCTTCTGTCTCCTGAGCCAACCTGAGATTTTCTTGCCGCGGCGTTTTTTTTGGCTTCCTCCTGCTCTTTTTTATCCAGAAGGCGGGCACCTAAAATCCTCATTGCCTTATTTTTATTCTTCAGCTGGGAGCGTTCATCCTGGCAGGCAACCACAACACCAGTAGGAATATGAGTAATCCTGACAGCGGAATCGCTTTTTTGCATATGCTGCCCGCCAGGGCCGGAAGCACGATACGTATCAATTCGCAAATCCTTAGGCTCGATTACCAAATCAACCTCTTTAGGCTCTATCATAATTGCTACAGTTGCCGTAGAAGTATGAATCCTACCTTGAGCTTCAGTAGAAGGCACACGCTGCACACGATGCACCCCGCTTTCGAACTTAAACCGCTTATAAGCATCCCTGCCTTTAACGCTGAACACTACTTCTTTTAAGCCGCCCAGCTCTGATTCATGGCTTGCCATTACCTCTGTATCCCATTTTTTATTAGTGGCATACTGGGTATACATGCGATACAAATCAGCAGCAAACAAGCCTGCTTCCAAACCCCCTGTTCCCTGCCGGATTTCCACGATGATGTCGCGGCCCAAATCCTTGTCTTCTCCGGCGAGTTCTTTTTTCAGCCGTCCTTCCAACTCCTGCTTCTTCTGCATCAAAGACTCAAGCTCTTTTTTAGCTAAATCAAGAAAATCAGCATCATGTTTTTCGCTTAAAACAGTTTCCATGCCTTCGGCCTCAACAGCCACTTTTTTATATTCACGAAACAACAAAACAGCTTCCTTTAAACCGGAATATTCCTTCACAAGCCTGGCATACTGTTCCTTGTCAGAAATAATCTCGTTCTGGCCAAGGAGCTGCTCGAGCTCATCGTAGCGGCTTTCTAATTTCTTCAACTGATCGAACATGTTTTATTTTTTAGCGTATTTCTTCATGAATTTATCCACGCGCCCGGCAGAATCAACGAATTTCTGCTTACCGGTAAAAAACGGGTGGCATTTCGAACAAACTTCCACGCGGATACTCGGTTTAGTGGAACGTGTATGTATCGTATTTCCGCAGGCGCAGATAATTACTGCTTCCTGATATTTGGGGTGTACCTTGTCTTTCATTTTATTTCCTCCCTTTTATTTTATTATTGGTTCATACTCTTTAAAAATTCTTCGTTATTTTTTGTTTTTGCTAATTTTTCAATTAACAGTTCCATTGCCTCAACATTACTCAGCTCATTTAAAACTTTTCTCAATATCCAGGAGCGCTGCAGTATATCCGGCTTTAAAAGCAGCTCCTCATGCCGGGTATTCGAACGTTTAATGTCAATCGCCGGGTAAATCCTTCTCTGGAACAAATTCCTGTCCAATTGCAGTTCCATATTGCCGGTACCTTTGAATTCTTCAAAAATAACTTCATCCATACGGCTGCCGGTATCAACTAAGGCTGTGGCGATAATTGTCAGGGATCCGCCTTCTTCTATACCGCGTGCCGCTCCAAAGAAACGCTTGGGTTTTTGCAGGGCATTAGAATCAATACCGCCTGATAAAACTTTGCCGCTATGCGGGACAACTGAGTTATAAGCGCGGGCAAGCCGGGTAATGCTATCCAGAAGGATTACTACATCTTTTTTATGCTCGACCAGCCTTTTGGCTTTTTCCAGGACAATTTCCGCGACCTGAACGTGCCTTTCCGGCGGTTCGTCAAAAGTAGATGAAATAACCTCTCCCTTAACATGCCTCTGCATATCCGTAACTTCTTCCGGACGTTCGTCAATCAGAAGGACAATCAGAACTACATCCGGCTGATTGGTAGTGATAGCATTGGCGATTTTCTGCAATAACACAGTTTTTCCACTGTAAGGCTGGGCAACAATCAACCCGCGCTGGCCTTTGCCGATGGGAGTCAATAAATCCATAATCCGCATAGAAACTTCCTCAGGAGCAGTCTCGAGAATAAAATGCTCATGCGGATAGATTGGCGTCAGATTATCAAAAAGCACCTTATCTTTGGCAACTTCCGGATTTTCAAAATTGACTGCTTCCACTTTCAACAGGGCAAAATATTTCTCGCCCTCTTTTGGCGGCCGGATTTCTCCGCTTACCGTATCTCCAGTCCTTAAATCAAACTTCCTGATTTGTGAGGGCGATATATAAATATCGTCAGGACAAGGAAGATAATTATAATTTGTCGACCTTAAAAAGCCGAAGCCTTCTGGCAGGATTTCCAAAACACCCTCGCCAAACATCAACCCTTCTTTTTCTGCCTGGCCCTGAAGGATCTTAAAAATCAGATCCTGTTTTTTCAGGCCGCTGGCGCCGTTGACGTTTAAGTCTTTGGCTAATTTATTCAACTCGGTTATTTTCATGTCTTTTAATCCACGTATATCTAATTTCTCCACAGCTTCCTCCAAATATTTTTTACCTGTTTTTTTGTTTTTCCGATTGAGCCGCTATTATCTATTACAAAATCCGCCAGGCGGACCTTATCTGAAAGTGAAACCTGCGCTTTGATCCTCTTTAATATATCATCCCTGCGTAAACCAGCCTTGTTCCGGAGACGTTGTATCTGCTCGTTTTTTTTAATCTTTACTACTACTAATTTATCGACAACTTTTTTTAAACCTGCCTCTATAAGCAAAGGGGCATCCAAAACTATGATTTGCTGCTTTGCTTTTTTAATCTCCTGCTTCATCCGGCGGATAATTACCGGATGTATCAGGCTGTTCAATTTTTTAAGTAAGGGTGCTTTAGAAAAAACAATTGCTGCTAATTTTTTCCTATCTATACTGCCGCCCACAGCAAGAATATCTTTACCAAAACTTTTGATAATTTTTTTATAAACTACACTGCCGGGTTTAATTAGTTCATGGCTAATCTTATCCGCATCAACGACAAAAGCGCCGCAAGAAGCCAACATTGAACTTACCGTGCTCTTGCCACTGCCAAAACTACCAGTAACTCCGATAATGATTTTTTTCTTAAGCAGCTTTTGCTTTTGCATATAGTTTAATATATTCGCGGGCAGATTCCCCCCAGGAAAAATCATCCTGCATCGCGCGCTCAACCAGCGCCTTCCAGGTTTTATTCACACTAAATGCTTTCAACGACCTATTTATCGCTTTCAGCAATTCAGCCTTTGAATATTTGGAGAAAACAAACCCGTTTTTCTCGTTTACCGTATCTGCAAGGCCGCCGGTTTTAAAAACAAGCGGGATTGTCCCATACCTTAAACTAATCAACTGCCCCAAACCGCAGGGCTCATACTTAGAAGGCATAAGGAATATGTCTGAACCGGCGTATATTTTATGCGCCAACGCATCGTCAAATTTCAGATTTAAAGAAATTACCCTGGGATATTTTTTTACCATTCCTTCAAGCAAAATATGGTATTTCAAATCGCCGGTGCCTAAAATTACCAGCTGCAAATCAGATTTGCAGATCTTTTCAATTGCCTCGGCCAGAATATCGAACCCTTTTTGTTCAGCCAAGCGCGAGACAATGCCGAAAAGCGGAACGTCTTTTTTAAGCGGTAATCCACAAAGCTTCTGCAGGTCTTCTTTATCCTTGGTTTTGCCTTCTGCCGAATCAACAGAAAAATTCTTGGCAATAAACTTATCTGTTTCCGGATTCCAAATATCATAATCCAGGCCGTTTAAAATACCGAATAGCGCGTTACTGCGCTTGGCCAATACTCCATCCAGGCCAAAACCAAATTCTTTTGTCTGAATTTCTTTGCTATAAGTCGGGCTAACAGTATTAATTAAGTCGGAAAATTCCATTCCGCCTTTAAGCAGATTGATTTTATCGTAAAATTCCAGGCCTTCCATGGTAAACAGGCTCCAGTCAAGCCCGAGCTTGGGGAATTCTTCCTTGGCAAACAGGCCCTGGTATCCGATGTTGTGTATAGTTAAAATTGTGCGGATGCTTTTATAAAAAACATCATCCTTGTATAATGTTTTAAGGTACACCGGGATTAACGATGCCTGCCAATCATGCACGTGGATAATATCAGGCTTAAAATTTATTTCTTTTAATAAGTCCAGGGCTTTTTTGGAAAAATAAGAAAAACGTTCCAGATTATCTTTATAATCGCCGGTTTTATCGCCATAGAGAAAATCGCGGCCAAAATAAGCGTCATTTTCAATAAAATAAACTTTGATGTTTTTCCCGATTGACGCAGAAGAAACATCTTCTTTGACTTTCTTAAGATCAAACTTTCCGTTACGTATCATCTTGTAACAAGGCATGATAATAATTACTTCCTGGCCTTCTTTTTCCAAGGCTAATGGTAAAGCGCCTGCCACGTCTGCTAAGCCGCCTGTTTTGGCAAAAGGTACCACCTCAGATGCACACATTACTACCTTCATTTTATCTCCTCCATTTCCAGCCAGTTTTTGCCTTTTTTCATACTGACCCTCACTGGCACATTTAGTTTTAAAACATTCTCCATACTGTCTTTAGCTAAAGCGGTAAAACTATCCAAATCATTTTCCGGCACATTAAATAACAGTTCGTCGTGAATCTGCAGGATCATTTTACTGTTTAATTTTTTTTCTTCGATACAGCCTGCGATACGGATCATCGCCAATTTAATCAGGTCGCTGGCAGAACCTTGTATAGGCGTATTCACTGCCTGGCGCTGAGCAAGCTGATTAACTGCCTGATTTTTATTGTCAATTTCCGGCAGATACCTTCTTCTACCGAGAATCGTACTGACAAATTTTTGTTTCTTAGCCAGCGCGATTTGCGACTCAATATATTCTTTCACTCCAGGGTAGCGGATAAAATAGGCATCAATGAATACTTGCGCTTCTTCAACCGGAAGCTTTAAATCGCGCGCCAAGCCCCAAGAACTTAAGCCATAAACTATTCCGAAATTAATCCGTTTGGCAACAACACGCATTTCATCGTTTACGTCTTTTTCTTCAACATTATAAATCAAAGCTGCGGTAGCCTTGTGTATATCATCGCCTCTAATAAATGCCTGAATTAAATTATCATCGCCTGACAAATGCGCCAGGATCCTTAATTCTATTTGAGAATAATCACAGGAAAGTAAAACACTTTTTTTATCAAAAGCAATAATTGCTTTCCTGATCCGCGAGCCGATTTCCGTCTTAATCGGGATATTCTGCAGATTGGGGTTATTAGAACTCAGCCTGCCTGTCTCGGTGCCTGCCTGATTAAACCAGGTATGCACCCTGCCTGTTAGCGGATCAACTAAAGCAGGTAATGCATCAATATAAGTATTTTTCAGCTTTGTTAACTGCCGGTATTCCAACAAGAGCTTTGGCAACTCATGAGTTTCTGCCAATACCCTTAGTACTTCTTCATCCGTAGACGGACCGGTTTTAGTCTTTTTAACCACACGTAATTTTAATTTTTCAAAGAGGATTTCCCTGAGCTGCTTGGGAGAATTAATATTGAATTCAATTGCGCTTAGCTTATAGATACCTTCAATTAATTCTTTCAACCTCTTACCAAGGTCTTTATCCAGCTGCTCCAATACCGGGAGGTCTAATTTAATGCCTGTCAGCTCTATCTGCGCCAGAACTTCTGCCAACGGCATCTCTGTATCCTGAAAAAGCTTGAAGAGCGACTTTTCTTTTAATTCTTCTTCCAGCTTATGCCTCAGAGCTAAAATTAACTTCATTGCCGCAACCCCACCTAAAGTTTTTTCCTCAGGAGCGCCGCTTAAATAATCCCATGCCAAATCAGTCAAACTATACCCTGCTTTTGAAGGATTGAGCACATATGCGGCGATTAATGTATCAAAATACAGGCCTTCCAGATTAATCTTTTCTTTTGCCAGAGTAACTTTTAATTTTTTTAAATCGTGGCTGATTTTTTTAATCTTGGCATCAGCTAAAATCTTTTTTGTAACCTCACCGGGATTTTCTATACGGAAAATTTTATCTTTGACGCAAAAAATCAGCTTCTCAGCGCTGTCACCGGTTAAAAACAATTCATCTACCGGTTTTAATAACCCAGCTAGATCCTTATCCTTTAAAACAACCACCTCTGTCTCTGCTTCTTGCTCACCCGGCGCTGCTGGCAGGGTTTTTAAAAATTTCTTGAATTCAAGCTGCTTAAAAATCCTCAGCAGCCCCGGATAATCCGGAGAATTAATTTTTAGCTGCTCTAAATCAATATCCAGGCTGACTTTTTTATCCAAAAGCGCAAGCTCATGATTTAATTCAACCGTTTCTGAATTATTCCTGATTGATTCTCTGATTCTTTCAGGAGTGACCGCTTCAAGATCGCTCAAGATTTTTTTCACTGTACCGAATTGCTTGATCAGGCTGCTGGCAGTTTTTTCCCCGATTCCCGGGATACTCGGAATATTATCCACCTGATCACCCATTAAAGCGATTAATTCAGGAATCTGCTCCGGCATAATCCCGAAGCGCTCTAAAACCTTATCCCTATCATATAAAGTGCCGATATCTTTATATGGACTAAACACAGAAGTATTCTCATCCACCAACTGCAATATATCTTTATCAGAGCTGACAATCATTACCGGCATGCCTTCTTCTTTTGCTTTGCTCGAGAGGCTGGCGATAATATCATCAGCTTCAAAACCTGCCTTTTCTACAATTGTAATCCCGTATGCTTTGACAATATCTTTAATAAAAGGAATCTGGCTGGACAACCCGTCAGGCATCGGCGGACGGTTAATTTTATATTCGGCGAATTTTTTCGTCCGGAACGTTTCCCTTGAAACGTCAAAACACACTGCCAGATATTCCGGATTATTATCTTTGAGGATCTTGTTTATTATATTAATGAACCCGTATATTGCGTTTGTCGGCTGGCCAAAAGAAGTTGCCAGGCTAGTAAGCGCATAATATGCCCGGTAACAAAATGCCGTTGCGTCCAATAAGTATAATCGTTTCTCACTCATTAAAAATAACGCATGGAATTATTCTTTTGGCAGGAACAAAATTTTTGTGGTTTACTTCGACAGTAATCTTATATGTAGTTTTCTTACAAACTCTTCGATACTATCATTATCAGGATCAAGCTGAGCAGCATCCAAAGCTGTCTTATAGGCTTGCAAGTCAAAGCCTTTTTGAAAGTCTTGTTTTGCTTTTATAAAATAATCCTGCGCCAGCTCCTTATTGCTCTTTCTGAGGAGCGATTTCTGCTGAGAAATATTCTGGGTAAGATTAATTACATCCTGTTCCCGGGCATCGGCGATAGAAGATTCGCCCCTGTTTGTCAACTGTATAGATTCGTAACGCGCTTTTGCTTTCACTGTCCAAGGATCACTGCTTGAGCCTAGTTCAGAACGTTTTTTCCAGTAATAAGCGGCGTCCTTAAAATCACGCCTGTTTTCATAGATCAAAGCTAAATTTGAATATGGGCTTAAGTAATCCGGCTCTAACTTAATTGCCTGCAGATAATTTTCTTCCGCGCGCTTAGTATCGCCTTTTGCTTCGTAGATTATACCTAAATCATTATAAGCAACAGCATAGCCGGGATTCAATTCAACTGCTTTCTGATAATAATTAAGCGCTAAATCCAGATCCCCTCTGCGTTGTGCCTCTAAGCCATTGTCACGGTAAACTTTGACACTATCACCATGGATATCGCTTGTGGCATAATCAGTGGAATTACTATTCATAAAAGCATCGAGAGGAGATGGCCTGTTTTTTTCTTTGCCAAAAATTACCGTGCCTTTTTTCTCTTCAGAGATACTCTTGCCGGAAGAGCCGGAAAAATCATTATCAGCATAAACACTGCTGATAAAAAATAGCAAACCGCAGGCAGCGAAAAAAATGATCCTGTATTGTTTTAACTGGTTGAATGCCATAGGGTAGGATTTACGCATTTCTGTTTTATTATACCTCACAAAGCCCTCTCGTCAAGCAAAAAAGTTGTTAAATTAAAGGCTCCATCTCTAAAGCCGGATGCTTTACCTGCTGCAGAAAATTTAACAGCTCTTCGGAAGTATTAGCCTTGGTTTCATCGGCAATTTTCTCAAGCAAGTCCGGCACACCCAGCTCTTCTGCGCGTTTTGTAAGCTTATCCCCTAATAACTCCTTTAATTCTTTAGGCATCCAGACCAGCCTTTTTAAACCGCCTTCTGCAGAGATAAATTTCTTACTGGCAATATAAAGTTTCCCCACGCCTAAAAATCCCGGAGTCTGCACTCCTCCGCCGACTGATCCGGCAAGTGTAGTAAAAGTCATACCGCTGGGTGTCATCCCTGAATAATCACGATGCACAACCATTACCCCGTTTGCTTCCGGGATGATTGCCACAATGCATTCAAAACAACCGCATGATGATTGCGGCGCATCCATCAACGAATACATATTTACTTTCTCGATAGTTTTATTAGATTTGGCAAAAACAAAATCATTGATATTTTTCCACTCGCCTTTATTTTTGTCGATTGCTACACCTTTAGCAACCGGCTGATTCGGCCCGGTAGGCATAATTTCATACGATGCTTTACCATCAAGCCATGAATAAGCGCCGCACAAACCCAAGCGCTCAGGCGTAATCATACAAATATGGTTCGGAGCGAAACTCTGGCATAAAAGGCAGGAATAAAAAGTATCCACACTTTCATCAGTCATTCCGCTTAAACGCTCATCGCGTTCAGCATAGGATTTCATTGCTTGCGGCAATAATTTTTCTACGTCAGCTTGTTTTGTGTAAAGCTTTACCTGTACCTTATCAACTATGGCACTATATTCCTGATGTAACATAGCATGCAGAATTACCCCTATATGCTTAATCCGGAAGCCTTTATTAAAAGCGTCTTTGGAAATCCTGATCCAGTTCATATCGCGTTGTCCTACATGCATCAGGCCCATGGCATAATTTGTAAAACGGTGAATCTGGCGTTCCAAAATCGGCTCAAAATCTTTCTGCATTTTACGTCCGGCAACTTCTACAATAATTGCCAAAGGCATAGACCTGCTGCCCTGCTCAAGCTGGTCGATATCCGGGCCGATTAATTCCACTTTGCCGTCTTCAATTTCATTTAATTGCTTAGTGGTGAGAAACTCAAATGCCTGGCTTGCTTTACCGCCGAATTCGATATGTAAATTTTCCCGCCTTACCCGTTCTCCTTCAAATGCCGCAGCATAGGGCACAGGCACAGGAATCTGGGCAATTTTGACTTTCAGGCCCCTTACTTCAATACATTTACCGGCTAATTTTTTGTAATCTTTTTCCGTAACCAATGCTTCATACAAAGTAGTATCGATTTTTCCCAACTGAGGCACTTCTAAATCAGTAATAATCGGGAAACCCATGGCTAATACGCCCAAACCAGTGGCCACAATTACTTCATCAACGTGAGTTAGCAACACGATGAATGCCGGAACTTTGTCTTTGGTATAATTTAAAATATTCTGCCATTGGCCGCTCTTCAGCCCGCCGTACATTAACGGCGCTCTCACTGCCCAGTTTGCCGCATAAATCGCCGAGAGGTAATCTTCGCCTAAAGGCACGATATAATTCTCAAGGCCCATCTCGATTTTTTTATTTTCCAGCTGCTTTTTAAAAGTATTGCCAGCAACATTACCCACCAGCAGGCTGACAATACTCCTGCTCTGAAAATCCCTTACCAATTGCACTGCTGCATCTTCATCTTTTGCCGGGCCTAAAATTACAGCAATCCCGGCGATTCTGCCATCGACCAGCTGGATACCCAACGACCGCAATAAAGTATCGGAAAGAAATCCAGCATAACCCTCTTGAGGATGTGTTTTATCAGCACAGGCCAAAACCGCTAGTATTTCTTCACAAAGCAAAGTTGCAATACCTTTATTTAATATTCCACCTAGGGCAGCTAAATTAAAACCATTAACAGCTGCCTGATTTTTATTTAAACCCTCGGCTTGCTTTAAAACTTCAAGGCAGTCGCCTAGATTTTTTACTTCAATTTTTAATAAAGCATTAATCAGAGGGAAAAAATAATTTGTCTCGGGAAAACTAACTGCTTGCCCGGTGCCTTTTTCTTTAATTGCTTTTTCCAGCGCGCCACGGGTGAGATTTAATACTGCTTCGCTTCCTTTGGTGCCTAATTGAATAAGGACATCTGACATATTATCTCCTTTGCCTACAGAGGCAACACTGGCGCAATTTTGATCCGCGCCAGTCGTCAATTCCTGATTAATAAATAAAACCAGACTTATACCAACAGCTTTTCCGTTTTTAAATTTTACTGCTTCTGCTTTGCCCTCACCGACGATTTCCTGTATCGGGCTATTTATTGCCTCGATATCGCCGGGTAACTCGCCGGTAAAAGCATCCTTAGTTACAACCTTAACCCCGACTTTATACTTTTCTTTCAGAGACTTGGCTAAATTAAAAGAAAATTGTTCCGGTCCATCGATACAGACAGTATCAAAAATGAGCTGGCCTTCTAATTTACTTAAGTCATCCTTAGTATCAATTAATATTACGCCTTTTTTCTTGGCACCCGGGATCTGAGGCAAATTACCCATTGTTATAATCCACCTGCCTCTAAAACTCTCGGTACAACCTTATCCCAGCCGATAGGCATAATATGAATCCCCTGACACATTGGCTTTAATTCTTTGATTAAGCGCGCAGCAATTTCCACAGACTTAGCTTGTTTGTCTTTTGTCTCTTCCATCTCCTTGATTAAATTATCCGGCACAAATACTCCGGCGACATTCTTATTCATGTAGCGCGCCATACCTGCGGATTTTAATAAAACTATACCTGCCATAACCGTAGTTTTTAAATGCTTGGTTTTATTTAAAAAGTTCTCGAAAGTTTTTATGTCATAAACTGCCTGTGTCTGGAAAAATTCCGCACCAGCAGCAATTTTTTTCTCCATCTTTATTATTTGCGGCTCCAATGGGTCTGCTCCGGGATTAACCACAGCGCCCATGCAGAATTTCGGCGGCTCGCCAATTAATTTATTACCCTTCATGTCAGCGCCTTCCTGCAGCTTCTTTACTACCTGCAATAATTGCACTGAATCAAGGTCAAAAACCGGCTTTGCTTCCGGGTGATCGCCCATTGCCGGATGATCGCCAGTAAGAAGTAAGAGATTTTCAATCCCGAGTGCTGCAGCTGATAAAACATCTGACTGTAAAGCAAGGCGATTCCTATCACGGCAAGTTAACTGGAATATCGGCTCAAAGCCACCTTGTTTCAACAAGGCGCAAACAGCAAGTGAACCTAAGCGCATTACTGAGCTTTGTAAATCAGTAACATTAATCCCATCAACCTTGCCCCTAATTAATTCCGCATCCTCCAAAAGAGTCTTTGTCTCAACCCCCTTAGGCGGGCCAATCTCGGACGTCACCACAAATTTCCCAGTCTGTATCTTCTCTTTAAAATTCAATTTTCACTCCTTACTGTTTCGCGTTTGTCTTGTCTGTGTATTTACGCTTTAATGAATCTGTCGGTTTTCTCGCTCAGAGTCGATTTTGCCTCGCCTTCGGCGGGCCGGCAAAGGTCTCTCGTATTTTTGGCGGCTGCTGAACTCGTCGCATTTGCTCTAGCAAATGCTCCTCGAACAGCATCGCCGTTCCGATATTGCCCCGCATTCGCGGGGCATCGGAATTTCCAAAAATACTCGAGCATGCTTTGCCTAAAATCGACATTCGCTCGAAAACGCTCCAGATTCATTTATCAAACACCAAAACTACTCTAACCTAAATCCCAAAACGGTCTATCAAATACGGTATACTTTAATTCCTTATGAACTTTATTTAGAATGGGTAACAACTTTTTTCTTCTAAAATTATCCCACTTATCAAAAGCGGAAAAATTATTACTATTCACCATATCGTTTAAATCAGATATAAGCTGGGATATCCTATCCACTATTTTAGTACCGTAATACAACCCCATAAGTCCTAATAAGATAGTAGTATCATTCCTAGATTGGTAAAAATTATTTCTAGCTTGTAGTCGTTTCTGAGGAAGATCTGGATTAGAATTACCATTAGCCACCCAGCGATCGATATTCACCATTTCCCACATGTGAGTAAGCATATTACAAAGACACCTTATTAAATCTATCGCTACTTTATCTTTAGCCCTAAGATATTCTACTTTTCTATCTTTTTCAAAATGAAATTTAGCTATCGTTATCGTAAGAAAAGTAACTAATACCGGATAAACGATTATCTTAATAACTTCGATTTCCATTTTATCCCTCTTTGATCAAATTTGCTATTTTGGTTGAGTACTTATCTAAAATAGTTCATTTCTCGCGGGTGGCTTGGCCGGTTTTGAGCGCGGCTTCTATCCTGTCGAAGCGGGTTGACGAGGCGCGATTCGAGCAGGACGTCCGCAGGCCGAGCGGGCACGGTGTCCTCCCTAAATAAACTTTAGAGGACGAGCGAGGCCGAGGAGCCGAGCGCGATTTTCCACGCCGGGGAAAATCGTGCGTTCCTGCGAGAAATATGCCTCGACAGGACCCGCCCATTCGTAAACTACCCGCAAAAACACAGACAAGACACACGGAAAAAATCCAAAGAACTCTACCACTTCTTAAATATAAAAAACACCGCTAGTAAGATACACAAGAAACCTACAGCATAATTCCATTTGAATTCTTCTTTAAGATAGAGCACAGAAAATACTGCAAATACTACAAGAGTAATTATTTCCTGAATTGTCTTTAACTGTGCCGCGCTAAATTTATAAGAGCCGATACGGTTTGCCGGCACCTGAAAACAATACTCGGCAAAAGCAATGCCCCAGCTGATTAAAACTACAATCCAGAGCGGCGAATTTTTAAACTTCAGATGCCCATACCAGGCAAAAGTCATAAACACATTTGATATAGTCAAAAGAACAATTGTTTTCATCTATCTATAACTTAACACCTACTTTATCTTATACGGAGAAATTTGCATAACCCTACCATTCTCCCATATTGCTAAAGGCCGGCCGGTCTTCTTATGCTCTTCTACAACTTTTCTTACCGCTGCCTTCAGCGCTGCTTCAGCCTTATCTTCTACGGACATTCTTTTTTTCATACATCACCTCAAAGATTCCTGAATTGCTTCAAATAATTTTTCATTTATTATTTCCATGTGGCCATTACGCCTTTTTGCTATCAAGACCGGCTTAGCCTGAGAATTATCAAACAGCATCCACGAATCAAGCAACGGCTCATATAATTTGAAAAAATTATTGAGACCACGACGGAAACGCCGCCTAACATCTTCAGCCGGTACATTATGTCCGCCTTCCTTAACTCTGTCTTTAATTCGGGCTATTGCTAACTCCGTATTGGGAATCCAAAGAAAAAAAAGATATACTGCATAGCCTTTTAGTTTTAATTCACTTAGTAAATTCGCGTAAGATTTACCGGATAGAGTTGTTTCAAAAGAAAAATCAACATTACGCCCGGCAAATTCATGAATTTGCTGCAAAACAAGTTTACCCGCTTTAATCGCCGCGCTGCGCGGCTCAAAAGGAGCCAGCCCTTGAGCAATAAGATCGGCATTTACAAAATTTGGGCAACTTACATAATCAGGCAAAAACATCCTTGCAAAGGTTGTCTTACCCGATCCATTCGGCCCTGCGATTATATAGACATTTTTATTTTTCATATTTAAACCAGTCTTAGCGGGTGACTTGGCCGGTTTTGAGCGCGACTTCTATCCTGTCGAAGCGGATTGACGAGGCGCGATTCGAGCAGGACGTCCGCAGGCCGAGCGGGCACGGTGTCCCCCGCACTAATCTTGTCTGGGACGAGCGAGGCCGAGGAGCCGAGCGCGATTTTCCACGCCGGGGAAAATCGTGCGTTCCTGCAAGAAATATGCCTCGACAGGACCCGCCCCCTCGTAAACTACCCGAAAAAACACAGACAAGACACACGGAAAAAATCCAAAGAACTTATTTTTGTAATTTCGCAGCTTCGACTAAATTACGCATTAACATAGTTACAGTCAGTGGACCGACACCGCCGGGAACAGGTGTAATGTAGCTTGCTTTCTTCTCTGCCGCTTCAAACTCCACATCGCCGACAATCTTACCATCCACCCTATTGATCCCAACATCAATGACAATTGCGCCTTCTTTAACTAAATCACCTTTGATTAACCCCGCCTTACCCACTGCCACAATTAATACTTCAGCTTTCTTAATATGCTCTTCTAATTTGCCAGCTTTGCTGGTACCGATATGAGCTACTGTAACAGTAGCAAATTTTTCAAGCAACAAAAGCGCTAAAGGCTTGCCTACAATTTCGCTATGGCCGACAATCACTACCTCTTTACCGTATAAATCAACGCCCGTGCTATTTAAAAGCTCCATTACTGCCGCCGGCGTACAGGGTAGAATCTTCGCCTTACCGAATACTATTTTACCTATATTTGCCGGATGCATGCCTTCAACATCTTTTTCCGCAGAAATAAATTGAGAGATTTTTTTATAATCTATTTGCGCTGGAAGCGGCATCTGAATAATAATGCCGTTAACATTTTTATCGCTATTTAGTTTCTTGATAAATTCAATTAAGGCAACTTCCGTTGTAGCTGCATCAAGCTTATGAAATTGATAAACAATCCCTAAATTTTCTGCGGCTTTGCTTTGTGATTTGACATAGGCTTCAGCACCGGCATTCTCGCCTACTAAAACACTAGCCAAAACAGGCTTAATCCCCAATGCCTGAATTTGTGCTTTTATCTCTTCTTTAATTTTTTCCGCAAGCGGTTTACCCTCTAATAATTTTGCCAACTTTCTCCTCCACGAGTTTTCTGATTTTTTTGATTCTTTTTTCTTTCGCGCTTAATTCTTTCCTAATGACAGAAGCAAGCTTTTTATCATCTAAAATTTTTAAGTTTATATCCACATTACAATAGGCACTGGTAAAAGCTGACTCTAAGAAAATCGCCGCTACTACCACATCGCTAATCAAATTAATATTGCCTTTTTTAATCAAGACAGGGCATAATTTTATTGCCTCAAAGCTGAGCCGGGCAAGCATAAACGGTACATTCAAAGCATCGCGCATATTTTTACTTTTGTACGCCGTAACATCTAAATCTACTAAATGTAAGAATTCTTTCCTAAGATCTTCCGCCCTTTTAAGGATATGCTTTAACTCTGTGTCATATTGGGCGTATTTTGGCTTACCTAAAGTAAAATTCACCACCATGCTCACTAAAGCCACACCCATTGCCGCATTCATTGCTGCAGCTGATCCGCCTCCGGGAGCAGGCAATTTAGCCGCCAAATCATCAAGGTATTTTTTTAAAGTAGCTTCTTTATACATCTATGCTCTCCTAAAGAATTTTTAGTAGCCATATTGATGGCTTAATTCAAAGGCGTCTTTAATTAAATCTATTTTCTGTGTTTCAGCTGAATTTATAATTGAAACAACATCAAAACGGGATTTTTTATCAAATAAACTTTTGTCCTTCAGGTACATAAGGGCAACCCGGGAGATCTGTTGTTGTTTTGCTTTTTTAACTGCCTCAACAGGCAGCCCGAATTTATCAGAGCTTCTGGTTTTCACCTCCACAAAACAGAGGGTACCTTTATCTTCAGCAATAATATCAATCTCGCCTAGCTTGATCTTATAATTCCTGGCTATAATTTTATAGCCGTTGTCCTTTAAAAAATCCACTGCTATATCTTCACCGCTCTTTCCTAAGGATAAATGCCCGTCAGACACTGGAAAATGTGGCCCTGTGTATCCGGGAAAGGCCGAATTTTTTTATTGCCGCTTTATGTGTTTTTGTAGGATATCCCTTATGCTGCAGAAAACCATACTCTGGATAGAGCGTGTCATAAAAAACCATCATCCTGTCCCGGGTGACTTTTGCCATGATAGATCCGCAGGCAATGCTTTTTGATTTTTGATCGCCTCTGATAATATTAGTATAGGGAAGGCCTAAATTAAGCTTAACATCGCCGTCAACAAGGACATGGATATTATTTTTTTTGTAGGGATCGAGCTTCTTTAACAAAGACCGTATCGCCTCCTCCATTGCCATGCCTGTTGCTACAAGGATATTCACGCGGTCAATTTCATCTTCGCCTATAATCCCCAGGCCAAAAACAGACTTAGCGACAATTTCTGGATAAGCTTTTTCTCTTTGCAGGGCGGTTAATTTTTTGGAATCGTCAATACGATTTTTAAAACGCGTACTTTTTAAAAGCACTGCCCCTGCCACTACCGGGCCAGCCAGCGGGCCGCGGCCTGCCTCATCAACCCCGATAATTAAATCAAAACCTTTTTTCTTAAAATAACGCTCGTAATAGAGCACTCTTAAAAAAGTTTTATTTTGTTCCGTCCTGCGATTCGATCTTCGTGGCTTGTTTACCGACTTTACCCCTTAAATAATAAAGTTTAGCCCTGTGTACTTTACCAGAACGAAGAATTTCAATGCGTTCGATATTCGGAGAATATAAAGGGAAAACCCGCTCAATACCTTCGCCGTAAGAAACTTTTCTCACCGTAAAATATGTGCGCACGCCACTACCCTGCTTGGCAATTACTATGCCCTCAAAAGGATGCAGGCGGATCTTATCCGGGCCTTCAGGGATCTTAGTCAACACCTTTACCGTATCGCCGACATTAAACTTCGGCATTTCTTTTTTTGTCACTTCCTGTTCAATCATTTTGATTTTATCCATTTTTTGACTTTCCTTTCTTATTTCTGATAGATTTTAATAAATCCGGGCGCCTCTGGCGCGTCCTTTTTAAAGCTTGGCTACTCCTCCACTCTTCAATTTTTTTGTGGTCACCTGATAAGAGGACAGCAGGAACCTCTTGCCCCCGAAAGTCAGCGGGCCTTGTATATTGAGGATATTCTAATAGATTACCCTCAAATGACTCAAAATTCAAGGAATTTTTATCGCCCAAGACACCGGGAATCAACCTTACCAGCGCATCAGTCAGGACCATTGCCGGTAATTCGCCTCCGGTTAAAACGTAATCGCCGATAGAAATCTCCTCATCCGCAAGATTTTTCCTCACTCTCTCATCTATACCCTCATAATGCCCGCAGATTAAAATTAAGTGTTTTTCTTTGGCTAATTTTTTGGCGATTTTTTGGCTGAATGTTTTCCCTTGCGGGCAGAGTAAAATAGTTTTAACTTTGCCCTTTGCCTTTTGGGCTTTACGCTTTATTTCTTCAACTACCTTAAATATAGGCTGAGCACAAATTACCATGCCTGAGCCGCCGCCAAAAGGCCGGTCATCGACTTTTCTGTGCCTATCAGAAGTATACTCTCTCAAATCATAGATATTGATTTTTACCTTATTGCCTGCCTGTGCCCGCTTAATTATCGATTCGTTTAAAATAGGCTCAAACATTCCGGGGAAAATCGTAATAATATCAATCCTCATATTTAACCAAAAATCCTTTCTTAAATTCCAGCAGACTGTCTGAGGCAATCGCCGCCCTAATTTTTTTAGCCAGATCCAGAAAGAAATAAATATTATGAAACGACAACAACATCAGCCCGAGCATTTCTTTGGCATTGAATAAATGCCGTAAATATGCGCGGCTGAAATTTTTGCAAACATAACAATTGCATTCGCTATCCAAAGGTTGAAAATCTTCTATATATGGGGAATTTTTAATCACTACTTTTCCGGTACTGGTAAAAGCTGTGCCATTCCTACCGTAACGCGTAGGAATTACACAATCAAACATATCAATGCCTCTCTCAGCAGCTTCAATAATATCCTGCGGCATGCCTATACCCATAACATAGCGCGGTTTATCCTGCGGCAGGAATTCCGCCACTAAACCTATGGTATTATAAATTAGATTGCTCGGCTCTCCCACAGAAACTCCGCCTATGGCAAGCCCGTCGAAATTCATATCAATAATTTTCTTGGCGCATTCCCGGCGCAGATCTTCATAACTTGCACCCTGAATAATCCCGAATAAAAATTGCTGGTGATCATAAAAGGCATATTGCCGGCTGTCAAATGCCTTCTTTGAACGCATAGCCCAGTTAACTGTCCTTTCCATGGCAATTTTTGCATGATCCTTAGTACAGGGATAATGCGCACATTCGTCAAGCGGCATAATAATATCTGAACCTAAGCCGCATTGGATTTCCATCACTTTCTCAGGAGTAAAACGGTGTTTCATTCCGTCGATATGTGACTGAAACTCTACACCATCATCATCAACTTTTCTTAAAAGCGGCAGGCTGAAAACCTGATATCCACCGCTATCAGTAAGCATCGGGCCTTTCCAACAGACAAAATTATGCAGGCCTCCTGCTTTTTTTATTACCTCAACTCCCGGCCTTAAAAAAACATGGTAGGCATTGGATAAAATAATTTTTGCCCCGCATTCTTCCAATTCCCGGGGAGAAACGCCTTTTACCGTGGCATGCGTTCCTACCGGCATAAAACAAGGGGTTTCGAATTCGCCGTGCGCGGTTATGATTTTTCCTAAGCGCGCTTTAGTATGTTTTTCCTGATGAATTAGCGTAAACATTTTTTAAAGAATCAGCATCGCATCGCCATAGCTATAAAAACGGTATTTTTGTTCAATCGCCTTTGCATAAGCCTCTTTAGCGAGCTTCTCGCCGGAGAATGCACAGACCAGCATAAATAAAGTCGTGCGCGGCAAATGAAAATTAGTCAACAGGCAATCAACCATTTTAAATTTATAGCCCGGATAGATAAAAAGATTAGTTGATCCTTCTTTTTTACCGCCTGCTAATGTTTCCAGCGCCCGGCTAGAGGTAGTGCCAACGCTGAAAATTTTTCCTTTTTTTTCACGGGCTTGATTTATTAGGCCGATCGCCTGATCATCAATAAAAAAATCTTCGCCTTCCATTTTATGTTCTTTAATATCTTCCGCTACAACCGGCTTGAATGTACCATGGCCTACATGCAAAGTAACATAAGCAATATTGATGCCTTTACTCGCAATATTTTTAAGTATTTCATCGGTAAAATGCAGGCCTGCGGTAGGAGAAGCCACTGCTCCGGCATGCTTTGCATAAATCGTCTGATAATAAACGCTATCTAAAGCTTCGGGTTTTCTTTTGATATACGGCGGAAGCGGCATCTGGCCGTAATCATAAATTTTACCTGTCTGGCAATCGCTAAAGCGTATCTCTTGGCGGCCAACAATCACAGCCTTAAGGCTGCCATGATTAAATAATATTTCTTCGTTTAATTTCAGCCTAGCCGGCTTAATTAAAGCATGAAATATAGAATCCGCATTTCTCTTTAGAAGTAAAACTTCCACCCTGCCGCCGGTTTTACGCTTTCCTTCCAGGCGGCTGGCAAGAACCTTTGTATTATTTAAAACCAACAGGTCATCTGCGGATAAATATCCGGTAAAATCCTTAAAAGAGCAATGTTCGATTTTTCCGTCAGCACGATGCACGACTAAAAGCCGTGCTTCATCGCGCTCCTTCAGAGGATATTGCGCAATTAATTCTTTGGGTAAATGATAATCGAATTCTGCTAATTTCATTGGGAATTAACTACGCTGCCCGGATAATAATATGCGAGGATATCCTGATAAGTGGAGCCGTTTTTAGCCATAAAATAAGCCCCCCACTGGCATAAACCCACGCCATGCCCCCAACCCTTGCCTTCGATTACAACGTCTTTACCGGCAATATCCAGCTGAAAATTCGTGCTTCTGATGATATCTGCTCCGATTAAACTCCGGAAATCTTTTGCCGGGATTTTCTTAGACTTATCTTTGTTGAATAGCTTCAGGTTAATGATACGATTCGACTGATCCCTATCCACAACAATAATTCCTTCTATATTATTCATAGCATAATTAGTGCCCTTTAATTTTTTCTCAATTTCTTCTAAACTTAAAACCACATGCCAGAAAAAATGCGGCGATTCCTGGCAAAAATTACAAACCACCCCTTTTAAAGGCGCAATATTAATATTCCAAAGCCTGTTTGCATCTTCAGTATGTCCCGCACAGGTAGCATGAAAATAGGCTGGCAGGATTTTACCCTGGTACATTAACAACATTCCCTTTGTCTCATCCACTGCTATGTTAGTACGGTAACGCTCAGAAGTCCGTCCGCCATAAACCTGAGAATACACATCACTGGTCAGGTCAAAATCGCGGCTACTACTTGCCTGCTTCTGATAAACAGCGTAACTGCGGCTTGCAATTGCCTGCGCTTTTAATGCTTCAAGCGGCCAATAGTGCGATGCTTCATGGTATAAAATACCCTTAATATAATCCTCAAGCTCAATACTATTCACTACTAATAAATGCAAATTATCTTTTTTAGCCAGCGTGATACCACCCCTGAACTTGCGGCCATTTATCATTACTGCATAAGGATCCTCCGCTCTTACCAAAAGTTTATCTAAGCGAGATACCATTTTACCAAGTAAAATACCATTTTTATAGACGGTGACAGTGGTTAATAAGTCTTTGCCGCGATATAAAACTTTATTATCCTTGGGATCAACAACTTCGTAAAACCCTTTCACCTTCAGGCTCAGAGATTGCGCATCCTGAATAATGGCAACACGGACAACCTCACCAGCTTGGGCATAAAGTGCGGGGACTAAAAAACAAAAAATGAAAAATATAGCAAATTTAAAAATCTTTACTTTTTTTCGCATCTTTCCATATACGAATACATACAGCCGCAGTAATTCTGGCAATAGATTCCTTTTTCTTTCGCTAAATTATGCGCCTTCCTGAACCCCGGCCGGAAATCTTCATAATGAAAATACACGCCGGCTTGTTCGGCAATATCTTCACCTATTTTTTTAAGCGCTTCCTGATCCTGATAAGGGCTGACTAAGAGCGTGGTAGAAAAAGAATCAAATCCCTTGTCCTTGGCAGCCTGAGCTGTTTTCTCAAGCCGCAGCCGCCAGCAGATTAGACACCTGACCGGCTGCTCTTTATTCAGCTCTACTGCCTGCATGAATTCCGACGGCAGGTATTCAGAATAAATTACTTCACATTTATTCTCAGTCGATAAATCTACTATCGCCTGCCTTCGTTTCTGATATTCAGGTAACGGACAAATATTAGGATTATAAAAAAATCCCGTCACCTCAGTTTTTTGCTTGTACAGGCTCTCAAGCGGATAAATCATGCACGGCGCACAACAGATATGTAGTAATAGTTTCATAGGTTTATATAGTCCCGCGTGTGTCTTGTCTGTGTTTTCTAAAGTATCTCTTAATGAATCTGCCGCATTTTCTCGCTCAAAGTCGATTTTGCCCCTTCGGGGCCGGCAAAGGTCTCTCGTATTTTTGGCGGCTGCTGAACTCGGCCATTTTGCGCTATACGCAAAATGTCCTCAAACAGCATCGCCGTTCCGATATTGCCCCGCATTCGCGGGGCATCGGAATTCCCAAAAATACTCGAGCATGCTTTGCCTAAAATCAACATTCGCTCGAAAACGCGCCAGATTCATTTAAAAACCTATCATAGCGTGGGTCTTGACTGTGTTTTTGCGGAATCTTGAAAGTTATCCACAGAGTAGCTGACGTTTAAACGTCAGCTACTCTGTGGTACTCGAAATCCCAGCCAAGCCAACCGCTAATATAAGCTTTAAATGAATATGACGGATTTCGAGCGAATTCATTGCTTGCGGGTGACTGCCGAGACGAAGACCTTGCCGCCCGCAGCGAATAGCGAGGACGGCGAGGTGGATCGGCAGACAGGACCCGCTCAATATCAATGAGCGAGAAACTGGACAAGGCAGACGCGAAACTACTTCTCAAACAACTCTTCCTGCTTCTCTTTATTGTATTTTAACCCGAAATGCTCGAAGGATAATTTGGTAGCCAGCCTGCCGCGGGAAGTGCGCTTAATATAGCCTGCTTTTAATAAAAAAGGCTCAACTGTATCCACGATAGTATCAGTTTCTTCGTTTAAAGTAGCAGCCAGAGACTCCACGCCTACCGGCCCGCCGCTGTAATTTTGCAAAATTGTTTTTAATACCCGCCGGTCTATATCATCGAGGCCTGCTTTATCAATACCTAATTCATCCAGCGTTTCTGAAGCAACTGTTAGATTGATTTTGCCGATTTTCTTTACCTGCGCATAATCCCGGATCCTGCGTAAAAGCCGATTGGCAATGCGGGGCGTGCCGCGGCTACGCCGGGCCACTTCATCTGCAGCTTCGTTATCTATCTCGACACCTAAAATTTTCGCGGAATGCTTAATAATTACAGCCAGGTCTTCTATTTTATAAAAATCCAGATGGTGGAAAATACCAAACCTCGCCCTTAACGGCGCAGCTAAGAGGCCGGTGCGGGTAGTAGCACCAATTAAAGTAAAAGGCTTAAGGTTGAACTTAATTGTCCGGGCAAACTGGCCTTTATCAATGACAAAATCAATCTGAAAACCTTCCATTGCCGGGTACAAAAATTCTTCCACCACTTTGGAAAGCCGGTGGATTTCATCAATAAAGAGGATATCGCCTTTTTCTAAATTAGTAAGAATCCCGATTAAATCTCCGGCGCGTTCAATCGCAGGGCCAGAGGTAGCGGTAATTTTTGTGCCCATTTCATGGGCGATAATATGTGATAAAGAAGTCTTGCCCAAACCCGGAGGCCCGGAAAGCAATATATGCTCTAAAGGCTCTTTTCTTTCTTTTGCTGCGGCAAGGCAGATTTTGAGGTTATCAATAATTTCTTTTTGGCCGGTAAATTCAGTGAACTTCTGCGGCCGTAGAGAAATATTCAATACTACATCCTCTTCAGTCTCCTGCCCCGGGCTTGCGGTTTTAAGCGGATCTGTATTATTGCTGCGGCCCTTCAGTAATTTGAGCCTGCCCTCGTTTGTCATAAGGTATAATATTCTCCTTGTTCCGGGTAATCTCTATCTCATCGAATATGCCCTTTTGCCGGGCGACAATTTCTTTCATGCGAATCAGCTCTAAAACGGCAAGAAAAGTAACAATAATGTCTAATTTATGTTTTGCCTGAGCAAATAAATCCGAAAGCCGCGTAGAATTCTCAACCAGTAAAAGATGCAGAATCTGATGCACTTTCTCCTCAACCGTAAATTCATCCTTAATAATCTCATAGAATACTTCTTTTGGAATATCTTCCAGCGCTTTTGAAAAAGCACTGATTAAATCAAAAATACTCGCCTCAAAATAAACTTCCTTCGGCTCTTTAGGCAGTTCAGCTGCAGCCTCTTCGCCCTTGGGCCGCTTAAAAACTTCCTGCTGGCTGATTTCTTTCTGCCGCAGATTTTCGGCAATTTCTTTGAATCTTTCGTATTCCAGTAAACGCTTCACCAGCTCTGCGCGCGGGTCTACTTCTTCCTCAGGCTGCTGATTTTCTTCAGCAGGCAGGAGCATTTTTGATTTTATCTGCAGAAGAGTCGCTGCCATTACTAAAAATTCTCCGGCGATATTCAGGTCCAACAACCGCATTAATTCTATATATTGCAGGTATTGATCCGTCACCTGAGTAATCGGAATATCATAAATATTCAGGTGGTCTTTTTTCACCAGGTATAAAAGCAAATCCAGCGGCCCCTCAAAAATTTCTAACTTTATTTTATAGCTCATAGGGATAATTTCATTGCAGCCTTTACTTCTCTGATTGTTGCACTGGCAACAGCCGAAGCCCTGGCCTTTCCATCTTCGAGAATCTTTAAAATCATTTGCTTATCTTTTAAAAAATCATGGCGTTTTTTCTGGATCGGCTTTAATAATTCTATCAAACAGGAAGCCAGCCGTTTCTTGCACTCTACACAGCCTAATCCCGCATCCGCGCAAGCTTTATGCAGCTCATCCTTCATTTCAGGAAAAAATACCGCGTAATAAGCAAAAACATTACAAACCGATGGATGGCCCGGATCAACAAGCTTGATCCTTTCCGGATCGGTAATCATATTAGAAATTTTCTTTTTTATAATATCTTCGGAATCAGAAAGATTAATTGTATTGTCATAGCTTTTGCTCATCTTTCTGCCATCTAAGCCTAAAAGCCGCGGAGTCTTGGTTAATATCGCCCCCGGATCAGAAAAAACTTCATGATTATATAGGCTGTTAAAACGCCGGGCAATTTCCCGGGTGAGTTCCAGATGCGGCAGCTGATCTTCCCCTACCGGCACCTTACCTGCTTTATAAAGCAGGATATCTGCTGCCTGCAATACAGGATAGCCTAAAAAACCATATGTATGTAAGTCACGGGTTTTTACCTCACGCAATTGTTCTTTATACGTCGGGCATCTTTCCAGCCAGCCTAAAGGCGTCAGGCAGGAAAAAATCATCTGTAATTCCAGATGCTCAGGTACTTGCGACTGAATGAATAGAACGGCTTTTTCTGGATCAATTCCGGCACTCAGCCAATCGGCAACGTTATCAATGATAAACTCAGGCAAAATTTGCGGTTTTTCATATTCGCCCATAAGAGCATGCCAATCAGCAACCATAAAAAAACATTCATACTCATCCTGCAATTTTATCCAGTTATCCAGAGCACCTACCAGATGGCCGAGGTGCAATTTTCCTGTTGGCCGCATCCCGCTCAATATTCTTTTCTTCATAGCTTACGCGCCACTTTCTCTATATCATATGCCTCAATAACATCGCCTGCCTGCATACTGTCAAAACCGCTAAGAGTAATCCCGCATTCAAAACCCTCAGCCACTTCTTTTACATCATCTTTAAAACGTTTCAGGTTACTGATTTTACCTTCAAAAATCAGCTCGCCGTTACGCACCAGGTTAATTACCGCCTGCCGGGTAATCTTACCTTTACTCACAAAGCAGCCGGCTACCATGCCTGAACGAGAAAGCTTAAAAACCTGCCTTATATCTACTCTCCCCAGGAATACTTTCTTAATTTTTGGCTCAAGCATGCCTTCAATTGCCGCTTTAATATCATTAGCTAATTCATAAATAATATTGTAGACGCGCACATCCACGCCTTCTTTTGCCGATATTACTTTAGCTAAATCATCCTGTACTACATTAAAACCTAAAATCAGGGCGTTAGAGGCAACTGCCAGGATTACATCCGACGAATTAATATTACCCACGCCTTCATGGATAATATCTAACTTAATTTCCGAAGTATTGGTTTTGTCGAGCGTATCTTTGATTGCCGCCAAAGAACCCTGCACATCTGCCTTAATAATCAGCTTCAGATCCTTGATTTTCCCTTCTTTAATCTGCGCATGTAATTCTTCAAGATTGATACGCTTAACCTGCTTGACCTGAGCCTGTTTTTCCTGCTCTTGGCGCAAAGCAATTATTTCCTTTGCCTGTTTCTCATCGCTAATCACAAAAAATTGCTCGCCTGCATCAGGAACTCCCGACAAACCCAATGCCTCCACCGGATAAGCCGGGCCTGCTTCAGCTACAGCCTGGCCAAGATGATTAAACATCGCGCGCACCCTGCCAAGGAAATTGCCTACGATAATAAACTCATTTAAATGCAATGTGCCATTCTGCACTAATAGAGTAGCCACCGGCCCCTTCCCCTTAGACATCTTTGCTTCTACCACAACACCCCTGGCTGCACGATCCGGATTGGCTTTTAATTCCAGCATCTGAGATTCCAGAATAATCATTTCCAGCAAATTATCTATACCCGCACCGGTCTTAGCAGAAACCGGGACAGTAATGGTTTTACCACCCCAATCTTCAGCTAAAAGATCCATTTCTGAAAGTTGTTTTTTTACCCGGTCAAGATCTGCCTGCGGCTTATCGATTTTGTTTACAGCAACAATAATAGAAACACCGGCGGCGCGCGCATGATCAATTGCTTCTTTAGTCTGAGGCATGATCCCATCGTCCGCGGCAACAACCAAAACTACGATATCGGTAATCTTCGCTCCTCTCGCACGCATAGCAGTAAACGCCTCATGCCCCGGCGTATCTAAAAATGTAATATCCCCGTGGGGAAGATGCACGCGGTAGGCGCCGATATGCTGAGTAATCCCGCCGTGTTCTGACTCAGCAACTTTGGTTTTTCTTACCGCATCCAGAAGCGAAGTCTTTCCATGATCAACGTGGCCCATAAAAGTAACTATCGGCGGCCGCGCTTTTAGAGACTGCGGCTTATCCGCTTCCTGATGCACACGTAATGCCAATTCTTCTTCACCGGGCGCTGGTATGATTTTAAAACCGAATTTTTCACAGATCTTTGCTGCTGCTTCCTCATCTAATGCCTGATTAATCCCTGCCATAATGCGCATATCCATGAGCATTTTGATTAATATCGATGGTTTCTCCTGAAGCTTTATGGCAAGGTCTTTTACAATAACCGGAAATTTTAATACCAATTCTTTTAAATGTGCCGTCTCTTTAACCTGCTGCTTAAATTCCTGCTTGATCTCCGGTTTAATTTCCGGCTTAATTACAGGCTTTATTTCCGGTTTATGCTCTGATTTTATTTCCGGCTTTACTTCTGGTTTTATTACCGGTTTAACTACCGGCTTCAGTTCAGGTTTAACTTCCGGCCTTACTACATGCTTCACTTCCTGTTTTAATGCAACCTTCACTTCAGGCTTCACTGCAACTTTAATTTCCGGTTTAACCTGCGGCTTAACAACAGGCATAACTTTTGGCTTCGTTGACTTTATTATTTTTTCCAGCTTAGGCTTAACCTGGGGCTTAGCTGTTGGCTTGGGCCGGCTGGCCCTAGGAACAGCTTTTTTTGCTTCCGGCTTGTGCTTTACCGCTGAAATTTTTTTAACTTTAGGTTTTATTTTTTTAGGCTTTGTTACCATGATTCTCCTCTATTTTTTAATCAGTTTTTTGGCTTCGGCAATTAATTTCTCCGCCTTCTTCTCGCCGATACCTTTTAAATTTACTAGATCCTCTAATTTTGCCTTCGCGATATCTTCGGCATTTTTAAACCCTGCATCCTTTAGAATAGTTAAAGTTTTTTCGCCTACCCCTGACAAGTCTTCCAAAGAAGCAGCCTTTTTCTCTTTCTTTTCTTTTTTCTCTTCTTTCGGCGCTTCCTCTTTTGCCTCTACTTCTTCAACAACAGCTTCCTTCGGAGCAGCTGGGCCTAATTTTTCCGCAGCTAAAGCTTCTTTGGTGCGGATATCCAATTCCCAACCAATCAAACGGGAAGCCAGGCGGACATTCTGGCCGTGCTTGCCGATTGACAACGACAACTGATCATTTTCCACAATTACCTCAGCCTTAACGTGTTCTTTATTCAAATTAATCTGGGCTATTTCAGCAGGAGAAAGAGCAGCTTTTATATATTCCTTAATATCATCGCTAAAACGGACAATATCGATTTTTTCCCCCTGCAATTCATTGACAATATTGCGCACACGGTTTCCCCGCATGCCTACACAAGCACCCACAGAATCAACTTTTTCATTCTTAGAGCAAACGGAAATTTTAGTCCGCTCTCCTGGCTGGCGCGCCACTGATTTTACTTCTACGATACCTTCATAAATTTCCGGCACTTCCAGCTCAAATAGTTTTTTTACGAAATTAGGATGGGCACGCGATAAAATTATCTGCGGGCCTTTGGCTTCCTTTTTAACTTCCACGATAAAAGCGCGGATACGCTGGCCCTGTTTAAATTCTTCCTTAGGCGACTGCTCGCGCTTTAAAAGGATCCCTTCAGCCTTACCGAGAAGATCAACAATAATATTTCCTTTTTCAAAGCGGTAAACCGTGCCAGAGACAATCTCGCCAACCTTACTCTGAAAATCTGTAAAAATGATCTCTTTTTCTGCCTCGCGGATTTTCTGCACAATCACCTGGCGCGCAGTAGATGCGGCAATCCTGCCAAAATCAATATTAGTAATTTCTTGCTTATTCCTAAAGGCCCGGATTTTACCGTCAGTCGGATCGATCTTTACTTCCAACTCTTCTTCCGGCTTGATATCCACTGCTTTGCGCGCGGCAGTTAATAAAGCGGTTTCTACTGCTTCAATTAAAACTTCTTTCTTAATTCCTTTTTCTCTTTCTAACTGTTCTAAAATTGCGATTAATTCCTGGCTCATAATAATCTCTCCTTGAAGGTTCTCCTAAACATCAAGCAATTGTTTTGCTCTGTTTATCTTTAAAAGGGGAATTTCTAAAATCATTCCCTCTGTGTCAATAAAAACCATGTCATTTTCTACCCTTTTAATTATGCCATCCCATTCCACTTTTCCGTTAACAATTTCTTTGAGGAAAAATTTTGCAACTTTGCCCCTGCATCTTAAAAAATCATTTTTAGCAGTTAATGGCCTGTCTAAACCGGGAGAGGAAACTCCCAGGAGATAACTTTCATCCAGGATATTTCTTTCGTCTAAAATCACACTGATTTCTCGATTCAGCCGGGTGCATTCACCTATAGTAATTCCGCCCTCCGGCAAATCAGCCAATATCTCTAAAATTAAATTCCTGCCTTCACGGCGGTAAATTAAATCTACCAATTCAACGCCCTGGCTTTGCAAATAAACGCCGACTATTTCTTTTAACTGCTCAACAATTGCATCCTTATCCATGCAAAACTTCCTTTAATTTCCCTAAAATTTCTTCGGCTTTACCTGTAATTTTATTATTATCACGGCGCATCTTCAGCTCGATAGCGCCGGTTTTCGAGAATTCCCTGCCGATAACAATCTGCGTGCTAATACCGAGTAAATCCGCGTCTTTAAATTTCACCCCTGCGCGTTCATCACGGTCATCAAGCAGGACTTCTATACCTTCAGCTTTAAGTTTTTCATATATTTCCAGTGCTTTCTTAAAAATTAATTCATCCGTAACATCAAGCGCAATAATACTTACCTGATAAGGGCTGATTTCTGCAGGCCAGATAATTCCGTCTTTATCATGGTTCTGCTCGATAATCGCGGCAATCAGGCGCGAAACGCCTATGCCGTAACAACCCATAATAACAGGCTGCTGCTTACCTTTATCATCAACAAAATTCGCTCCTAATGCGGCGCTGTATTTCGTGCCCAGCTGAAAAATGTGGCCGACTTCCAGGGTGTTAGTTTTTTGCAGGATAATTCCGCATTCCGGGCAAGTCAATTTAGTTTCATCTTTGAACGGCTTTGCCTGTTTGCATTGCGGGCAAAGCAGGACAATATCTTCACCGTCAGATGCCCCAACCATAAATTCATGCGAAACACTGCCGCCCATTACTCCGGAATCTGCAGCTACGGTTAAAAAATCTAAACCACACCTGCTAAATATCCTTTTGTATGCCTGATGCATTGCCTGATAATTTTTATCCAGCCCCTGCTGGTCTTTATCAAAACTATAGGCGTCCTTCATAATAAATTCGCAGGAACGCACCAGGCCAAAACGCGGCCTGATTTCATCGCGGAATTTAGCCTGAATTTGGTATAGCACCATAGGCAGCTGCCGATAGCTGGAAACATAGGATTTAACCAATTCAGTAATTACTTCTTCATGCGTGGGCCCGAGGCAGATATGCCTACCGCGGCGATCAATAAACTCAATCATCACATCGGCAATTACCGTATCGCGGCCGGACTTAACCCATAATTCTTTCGGTTGCAGAGCAGGCAGTAATAATTCCGCAGCACCCGCTGCTTCCATCTCCGCACGGATTATTTTTTCGATATTATTCAGAACACGCAGGCCCAACGGCAAATAAGAATAAACCCCTGCCATCAGCATGCGCACCAGCCCAGCCTTGAGCATTAACTGATGGCTTATTGATTCTGCTTCCTGAGGCGTCTCTTTTAAAGTGGGAATAAAAGTTTTTGACCAAAGCATTTTAGTTAATCCTTATTAAACAACCTGTTTGATAATTTTATACCGCTTTTCTCAAATAACGGCCAGAAACAGGGAATTATACCGGTTGCTTTCCACCTGCCCTGCGGCTTATTATTAGCATCAACGCCGGTTAATTCGTAAATAAATATATCTTCCAAAACTACCTGCCCGTTTTTCAAACCATTGACCTGAGTAACATGGGTAATTTTTCTTGAACCATCCAACAACTGTTCCTGCTGGACAATTAAATTTATTGCCGTGGCAATCTGGCGGTGAATTGCTTCCAGGTTAATCGCTATGCCGGAAGTTAAAATCATCGTCTCAAGCCGGTAAATTACATCCTGCGGAGAATTAGCATGCAGTACCACCAATGAACCTTTATGCCCGGAACAAATTGCCTGCAGCATATCTAAAGCCTCTGAGCCCCTGATTTCTCCTATGATAATCCTGTCCGGCCGCATACGCAGGGAATTTTTGAAAAGATCGCGGATAGTAATTTCTCCCCTGCCTTCAATGTTTGATTGGCGCGACTCAAGCCTGACCACGTGATCCTGTATAAGGTGCAATTCCGCAGTATCTTCGATAGTGACAACCCGCTCTTCATTAGGGATATGCCCGGAAAGCACATTCAGGGTCGTAGTTTTTCCCACGCCGGTTGCCCCGCTAAAGATTATATTTATTTTTGCCTTGATAGCAGCGATAAAGAATTCACTCATCCGCTCATCGAGCGTACCAAGTTTTAGTAAATCCTCTACAGTCTTGATTTCCTTTAAAAACTTCCTGATGGTAATTGCCGGCCCGTCTAATGCCAGAGGAGGTATAATAATATTCACACGCGAGCCGTCCTTCAGGCAGATTTCCGTATAAGGGAATGATTCATCAACATGCCTGCGTGTCGGTGCCAGCATTTTATTGATCATATACATCAGCTGCGCTTCATTATCAAAGCGCAAGCCGGTTAATTCAGTTTTGCCGCCTTTTTCAGCATAGATTTTATCCGGGCCATTAATCATAATTTCAGTAACTGCCTGATCCTCAAA
Source organism: Candidatus Omnitrophota bacterium (assembly GCA_025453445.1). Classification (GTDB taxonomy): domain Bacteria; phylum Omnitrophota; class Gorgyraeia; order Gygaellales; family Profunditerraquicolaceae; genus JALOQJ01. The sequence continues at coordinate 4,811 of JALOQJ010000005.1, read as the reverse complement.
TAACGACTCTATCGGCCCAAAGCCGGTTAATTCATTCACCAGCTCATTGATAATTTTGATTTTCTCTTCGCTGGAAAGATTATTGCGTTCTCGATCAAGCACGTCTTCTGCAACCTGAATAATCTTTTCCCTTAGCTCGGTATTATTGAAACTATCCGTAGACAATAACCCGCGGTATTGGGTAATAATTTTTTCTTTAATTTTTTCTTTCAGCTTATCAACCATTGGCTCTTTTTATCTCTTTCAATAAAGCAGCGGCGCTTTGCGTAAACAATACTTTGCGCACAGCTTTGCCTTTTTTAAACAAAAGGCCGTCATTTTTGCCGAAAGCAACCCCGATATCCGCTTCCTTGGCTTCGCCTGGGCCATTGACTACGCAACCCATTACTGCTATTTTTAATGGTTTGTTTCCTTTGACCTGGATAATTTTTTGCTCTATTTCCTGAACTAAGCCTACTAAATCCACTTCGCAACGGCCACAAGTAGGACAGCTGATCACTTCCGGGCCAAAATGCCTTAAATCCAAAGCACGCAGTACAGCCCGGGCAACCCTAATTTCTTCCTCGGGCCGGGCAGTAAGCGATATCCTTATTGTATCACCGATTCCCTCCAATAGCAAAGCGCCAATTGCTATTGCCGACTTAATCGCTCCCTCACCAGGCAAACCGGTTGCTGTAACCCCTAAATGAAGCGGATAATCGCAACACTTGCTTATCTTACGGTAAGCATCCACTGTATCCACTACAGTAGACGCCTTCAGGGAAATTACCAGATTATTAAACCCCATCTTCTCAACAATCTTTATATAATCCAAAGCGCTGTTCACCAACTTATCAGCCATGCTCATCTTCCGGCCGGAGATATTTTTCACAGAGCCTGAATTTAAACCAATACGTAAAGGTATTTTGGCAATTTTTAAAGCCGTAACAATTTCCTGTATCTGGCTTCTTTTATAAATGTTCCCCGGGTTTAGCCTGATTTTATCCGCACCGTTTTCTATTGCCTCTAAGGCAAGGCTCCAATCAAAATGAATATCAGCAACCAGCGGGATATTAGTCTTGCGCTTAATCTGCCTGAAACTAGAAGCATCCGCGCTGTCTTTTACTGCCAAACGCACAATTTCGCAGCCACATTGCTCCAGATAATTGATTTCTTTTATCGCCCTACCGCTATCGCTGGTTTTACATTTTACCATCGACTGAATAGCTACCGGATGAGCTGCGCCAATTAGAACATTGCCAATTTTGATTGTTTTTGTTTTCTTGCGGGCTAAATTCATATGCTATTTTAAAAAAGTAAAAATCTTATCTTTAAATTTCAGAATATCGTTGTAAGTAGCAATTACCGCTAGCGTAATAATCAGAGTTAACCCAAAATGCGTAACTACCTGTTCGGCTTTTATGCTTAAAGCCCTGCCGCGGATTTTTTCTATTGCCAATAATAAAATATGCCCGCCGTCTAATACCGGCAAAGGCAACAGGTTAAATATAGCGAGGCTGATATTCAACACTGCCATAAGATGGATTAAGGCGATAATCCCCAGATGCGCGGCTTTGGAAGTAATATAGAATATCCCCAAGGGCCCGGTAACTGAATCACGGAAAGACAGCCTTCCGGTAATCATCCTCCAAAGGGCCTTATAAGTCATTTCTGTCAAATACCAGGTTTTTTCTATGCCTAAGAAACATGATTGCCAAAAAGAATGGCGCACTGTGATAATTTCATCTACCGGAGTAATCCCGATTAAGCCAATACTCTGTTTTGAGCCGATTAAGTCCTGTATTTCTTTTTCTTTAATTTTTATCTCCAGCCCGATTTCTTTGCCGTTACGCAGGATGGAAAATTTCATCTGCGGCACATTGCCCTTTGCCTGCATCGCTTTCTGCAGTTCTTCCCAATAAGCCACCTTTTGGCCGTCTACGCTGATAATCTGATCGCCGATTTGCACACCGGCATCTTTTGCGCCAAAACCATCGAGCAGGCCGCCAACTTTAGTAGTCAGCGTCGGATACCCGGTAAAAAATATCAGCCAAAAACAAAAAAATCCCAATAGATAATTTACCAGCGGGCCGCAGAAAATTATTGCCGCGCGCTGACCCGGAGTTTTTGACAAATATTCATCAGATTTTCCGGAACATTCACCCGGGACATCCCCTGCGAGTTTTACATAGCCCCCCAGAGGCAGAGCATTCAAGGTATATTCTGTTCCCTTGCTTTTTCGGCTTAACAATACTTTACCAAAACCTAACGAGAACCTTTCTACCCTTACCCCAACTTTTTTGGCAACGATAAAATGCCCGAATTCATGCACGAGAATCAATATACCGAAAACAAATAAAAATATTACCAGAGAAATCATAAATTACCCCATTCTAGGAATAATTCTGCCTGCCTCTTGGCGTGCCCATAAATCCAGCCTGCAGATATCATTCAAATCCGGTTTAAGAATCAATTTGTGTTTTGCTAAAACTTTTTCAATTACCGAAGGTATTGCACTAAATTGCAGCCTGCCTTTTAAAAAACTCTCCACACATGCTTCATTAGCAGCATTTAAAACACAGGGCGCTGTCCCCTGATCCCTCGCTGCCTGATAGGCTAATTTCAGGCAGGGAAACTTCGTAAAGTCAGGCTTTTCAAAATTCAGGCTGGATAATTTATAAAAATCAACGCTGGCCATGCCGTTAGAAAGCCTCTTCGGATAGGTTAGCGCGTATTGAATGGGAATCCGCATATCCGTAACCGATAACTGCGCCAATATAACCCCATCGATAAATTCAACCATAGAGTGAATTATTGCCTCTGGATGAATTAATACCCTGATTTTATCAATATCTGCTCCGAATAAATACATTGCTTCCAATACTTCCAACCCTTTATTCATCAGCGTCGCTGAATCAATAGTAATCTTCCTGCCCATTTTCCAGCGGGGATGCCTGAGCACTTCTTTCAGGGAAATTTTTTTCAGGTCGGCTTTTCTGACTTTTCTTAAAGGGCCGCCAGAGGCAGTAAGATAAATATTTTTCAATCCTGCATCTTCCTGATTCTTGAGGCATTGCCAAATTGCCGATTGTTCGCTGTCTACGGGTATAATCTTTACCTTTTTCTTTCTGGCCCGCTCCATAATTATCGGCCCTGCCATTACCAATGCTTCTTTATTAGCAAGAGCAATATCACAACCAGCTTCAATTGCAGCCAAAAGGGGTGCTAATGCAGCTGAGCCGCTGATCGCCAAAAGCACCAGGTCTATGCGCTTATCGCTGACCATCTCAGATAAGCCGCTTCCCCCGGAAAAAACTTTTAGTTTTTTCCCTGATAAGCCTGATAATCTAGCCGCTCCTAAGGCATCATTGGCACAAACCAAGACAGGACGAAAATCCCTGATCTGTTGCTCTAAAAGAACAGCATTAGAATTTGTACTTAAAGCTACTACCTCGAATTCTTTCGGAAAATGCCTGACAACTTCCAAAGCGCTCCTGCCGATAGAACCAGTCGAGCCTAAAATAGCGATGCGTTTCATAATTTTTTATTTGGCCAACAAAATACTCATATAAAAATAAAAGATGGGTGCGGTAAAAAGCAGGCTGTCAATTTCATCCAATATCCCACCCATCCCCGGCAGGAGATTACCTGAATCTTTAATCTGGCAGTCGCGTTTCATCAGCGATTCCGATAAATCACCTAACTGACCGGCAATACCAACCAGTATCCCCATAAATATAAGGTGCGGATATGATAATTGCAAAAATGGCCTGCTGATTACGCCTCCTAAAGCGCTGAAGAATAAACCTGCTATAGCGCCTTCCACGGTTTTTTTCGGGCTGATCCGTGGCAAGAGCGGCCGCTTACCGATTGCGCTGCCAACAAGATAAGCGCCAATATCTCCTAATTTAGTCATTAATAACAAGGCAGCCAAAAGCCCTAAACCGCCCTCAAGGTACCTTATTTTAATAATAAAGGAAAAGAACCATGAAACATAAAGTATGCCGAATATAGTGGTAGAAATATCTACGATTACGCCACTATTCTTACGCCGGTTGAATTGCATCAGGATTAAGAAAAATAACGCCAGAACAACGAACAAAAGCTCCCACTTTTTGGTCAGCTCAAAACGCAAAAGTATTGATAGCGGTATCAATAGGCCCATGCCGATGCCAAAATACTTATAGATACCAATGCCTTTTTTCTCGACCATTGTAAAAAATTCATACAGCCCGAAACCGATAAAAACGGTTGCGGCTATTGCACAAACCCAGTCAATATAAATTGTGGCAACAACAACACCGATCAGGATGATAGCACTGGCCATGCGTTTAATTAACATTTTATCCCTCCGAATCGCCGCTCTCTTTTCTGATATACCCGAATTGCCTTTTTAAAATCGCTTGTGCCGAAATCCGGCCAATGAGTTTCAGGAAAATACAATTCCGCATACGATAATTGCCAGAGAAGAAAATTACTTAAGCGCATTTCGCCGCTGGTACGGATTAAAAGTTCAGGATCCGGCAAATCCGCATCATAAAAAAACGATTTGAATTTATCAATATCTAAATCCGCGGGGTTAATTTCCCCCCTCATAGCTGCTTCGGCAAATTTGCGCGCCGCATCAGTGATTTCCTGCCTTGCTCCGTAATTCAGGGCCAAAACTACAGTCAGACCGGTATTAGCTTTTGTCTTTTCTACGACAGCGATGATTTTATCCTGCACATATCCGGGCAAAGGATCTTTCCTCCCGATTACTACAAGCCTGATATTTTTTTTATGCAGCAAATTAGCCTCGCGGCCGAGAAAACCCACCAGCGCGCGCATCAACA
>JALOQJ010000047.1 GCA_025453445.1 Candidatus Omnitrophota bacterium | reverse complement strand
TCATCAGCAAAAGTCAACCTCGCCTCTAAATTAAAAGCGGAAAATAATGATTTAAAGATTGATTCGCATTTCCGGCTTTCCAATTTAATATATGGGCAGGAAGAACAAGCGCAGGAAAGAGGGTTGCCGAGTTTAGATTTGACAAAGAACGCGCTTGACCTTTTTACTGATAAGAAAGGCAATTTAGACCTTGATTTCATTCTGAAGACAGAATTAGATAAACCCCGTATCAGTATTAAACAGTTAAAAAGAGTAATTTTAGAAGCGGCGATGCGCAATCTTGCTAATCAACCGTTAGACCAGACAATTAATAAAGTTCAGCAAACCATAAAACAATTTAAAGATTTCGGCGAAGAAATGCAAAAGATTTTTGGAGGCAAGGATTAAGGATGGCAATAGATTTTCTGCAAACCATGGAAAAGCATTTCATTCATTATGCGGATAAGACAGCATTGATTTTCCGCGATCAGGCTATTTCTTTCGGGCAGTTGAAAGATCGTAGCTTGCGCCTTGCAAACAGCCTGGCAGGGTTGGGAATAAAAAAAGGCGATAAAGTGGCAGTTTATCTGCCGAATTGGCCGGAATATATATATAGTTATCTGGCAATCTGGACGCTGGGCGCTACTTGTGTGCCGCTGGATTTCATGCTTACTGTTGATGAATTGATTTCTTGCATTGCTCATTCAGAAGCAAAGGTGTTGATTATGAAGCATAAGGCAAATCTTCCGCTTGAGCAGTTAAGAAATGGCGCAGTGGCCTTAAAAAATATTATTACCTGCCACGAGAAAATTGAAGGCGCAATAAATTTTGAAGAGCTGCTGGAAAAAAGCCATGCGGAAATTTCTCCTATTGTCATCAACGAGAAAGACTACGCGATTATTTTTTATACCTCCGGCACTACCGGCAAACCCAAAGGCGTATTGATTAATTACCTTCAGTTGGGCGCGCCTCCCAAATCAATGGGATTTTTCGTGAATTCAGATATGGCGGAAAAAGATACAGCGCTCTGCGCCTTGCCTTTTTCGCATTTAGGCGGGCTTATTTATATTCAAAACCTTGTTTCTTTCGGGTATACATTAGTTTTAATGGAGCGTTTTATCCCGGTTGAATTCCTTAAAAATATATCAGTGCATAAAGTAAATTTCTTCTGGATAGTACCTTCAATGTACTATGCACTTCTACAGTTAAAAGAATTTGAAAGTTTTGATTTATCCAGCCTACGCTGGATTGTTACTTTTGGCGCGTCCAATTCGCCGGATGCTTTGCGGCGTTTCCGGCAGTATTGCCCGAAAGTGCATCTTTTAAACGGCTGGGGCCTGACTGAGACCAATGCTCCTACAACTGTACTGCCGATGGGCTCAGGAAATATCGAAAGTGTTGGCCGTGCTGCGCCATGGATTGAAGTAAAAATTTACGATGAAAACGGTAAAGAAGTAGCTAATGGAGCTGTTGGAGAGGTAGTAGTAAAGAGTTGGGTAGTTACTGATGGCTATTATAATAATCCCGAACTGACCAGAGAAGTTTTGCGCAATGGCTGGTTTCATACCGGCGATTTAGGAAAATTTGACAAAGAAGGCCAGCTTTATATCGTCGGCAGGATTAAAGAGATGATTAAAGTCGGCGGTGAAATTGTTTTTGAGCCGGAAGTAGAATCAGCGCTGCATAAGAACCCCGACATTGCCGAAGCTGCGGTCATTGGTGTTCAGGATAAATTAAGAGGAGAGGTCCCTAAGGCATTTATTGTTTTAAAAGAAGGAAAGTCTTTGCAGGAAGAAGACTTGCGCTATTTCCTGCGTCAGCACCTCGCCCATTTTAAAATTCCCCACTATTTTGAATTCAAAGATGCCCTGCCTAAAAATAGGACAGGCAAGATCGATAAAGAACAACTCAGGCTGGTAAAGTAGGCTGCCCCCGGTGCAAAAAGAAAATATTAAAAATTTGTCTCTTAAAGAGCTGCAAGAGATAGTATCTTCTTGGGAAGAGAAGCTTTTTCATGCCCGTCAGGTTTTTAGATGGATCTACAAAAAAGGCATAGAAGATTTTGCTTTGATGAGCGACTTGCCGCCTGGATTAAGAAAAAAACTCGCCGAGAGGTTCATTATTAATAGTTTACAATTAAGTAAAGCAGCGCAATCAAGCGACGGAACGGAAAAATTCCTTTTTGAATCAAGCGATCATAATTTTATTGAAGCAGTAAGTATTCCGGCAAAAGGTAGGGTGACCGGGTGTATTTCCACTCAGGCAGGCTGCAAATTTGGCTGTGCTTTTTGCGCCAGCGGTAAATTAGGATTTCGGCGCAACCTGACAACTGCCGAGGTACTCGATGAAGTATTGTATTTAAAAAATAAATCCTCAGTGAAAAAACTTACCCATATCGTTTTTATGGGTACAGGCGAGCCTTTAGATAATTATGCGGAAGTCTTAAAAGCCATCCGCATGATTAACTCGCCAGATGGTCTAAATATCGGTGCACGCCGGATTACAATTTCTACTGCCGGCCTGATCCCGGGAATGGAGAAATTATCCAAAGAAGGGCTGCAGATAGAGTTATCCGTATCTTTACATGCTGCGGACAACAAAACACGCGATTTAATTATGCCGATAAATAAAATTTATCCTTTGGATAATCTGATTTCTGCTTGCCGGGCATATTTTAAGAAAACAAATCGCCAGGTTACCTTCGAGTATATTTTGATCAAGGGCTTAAATTCTGATTTGCAAAGTGCGCAAAAATTAGGTAGAATGTTAACCGGCATGGATTGTAAGGTTAATTTGATACCGGCAAATCCGATTACAGAACAGCAAGTATTTCCGCCGGAAAGTAAAGATATCGCGCTGTTCAAAAATGCGCTTTTAAAAACAGGGATAAATGTTACTTTACGAAAACCGCGCGGCAAGGATATCGAAGCTGCCTGCGGGCAACTGAGGCTGAAATATGAAAAAAGATAAAACTATCCTCCCGGGCTTCATCTCTGTGTTTTTCTTATCCTGCGCAATTATATCCAGCGGCTGCGCAAAAAGAGAAATTAAAAACGCAAATTCTCAGGGAGAGAATATTATCTGTTTTGGCGATAGTATTACTTTTGGTTACGGCGTCTTGCCATCAGAATCTTATCCTCTGGCATTAGCTAAAATGGTTGTTTTGCCGGTAATTAATACCGGCATTGACGGCGATACTTCCACAGAGGCTCTGCGCAGGCTTGATACAGATGTTTTGTCGCGCTCTCCGCGCATGGTAATTATTGAATTCGGAGGAAATGATTTTTTAAGGAAAGTCCCTTTTGAGAAAACCGTAAGTAATATCCGGGAGATGGTTGAGCGTATTCAGGCAGGCGGCGCAATGGTAGCAGTTGCTGATATCAGCGCCGGGCTTTTAATGAAAGAATACCACGCGCCTTACAAGAAAATCGCCTTTGAAAAGGGTGCAATTTTTATCCCTTCGGTTATGGCGGGGATTATCACCAACCCACAGATGAAGAGTGATTTCTTCCATCCTAATTGTAACGGCTACAAGCTGATTGCTAAAGTTTAAAAGAAGTGCCGGGAGAGGGAGTTGAACCCTCATAAGGTTGCCCTTAACAGCTTTTGAGGCTGCCGCGTATGCCATTTCGCCACCCCGGCAAAAAATTTGAAGTTGACCCCGTTACAAATTATGGTATTATTATACAAGGATATTTGTAACGGGGCACGCGCAAGCTATTTTATATTCTAAAATAACAAAGGTCAACACAAATGTTTGTCCCCTCACCCTTAAATAAAAACAGAAGGAGGGCTCGGGGTCAAATTTTTATGTAATAAAAATTTGAGGGGCTGTAGCTCAGCTGGGAGAGCACTTGCATGGCATGCAAGGGGTCAGGAGTTCAATCCTCCTCAGCTCCACCAAATTTTCAGGCGAAGTATCTTAAACCATTTTTCACAGGACGGAGCAATCCGTCCTTTGTGGCTAAACAAGGAGTAATTATGGCGCACAGGTTGTTAATCGTAGATGACGATAAGGATATCGTAGAAATCCTTTCTAAGAAGCTTTCAGAGGCAGGCTATGCGATTTCTGCTGCTTTTGACGGCGAAGAGGCATTGGTTAAAGTTAAAGAGGACAATCCGGACATTATCCTGCTTGACTTGATGATGCCTAAGCTTAATGGATTCGAGGTATTAAAGCAAGTGCGGCAGAATTTTCAGGATAAGTGGAGGCCGGTAATTATCATCAGCGCCAAGACTGAATTGGATTCATTTAAAGCATGCCATAAATTAGAAGCAGATCATTATCTTACCAAACCATGTTCCATTGAGAAAATAATACAGGGTATCGAAACAATGATTTCCCTTATTCCTGTAAGAGTGAAGAATAAATAAGATGAGTTATCCGTTTAAACAAAGCGAAGAAAAATGGCAGAAGATTTGGCAGGAGAAAGAAGTTTTTAAGGCCCTGCCAAAGCAGGATAAGCCTAAGTATTATCTGTTGGAAATGTTTCCTTATCCGTCGGGAAAAATCCACATGGGCCATGTGCGTAATTATACTATCGGCGATGTGGCGGCGCGCTTTAAAATGATGCAGGGATACAGTGTGCTGCATCCGATGGGATTCGATGCTTTTGGCCAGCCGGCGGAAAACGCGGCGATAAAAAATAAAAGCAAACCGGATATCTGGACGCATAAATGTATTGAGTGGATGAAAACCGAATTAAAAAAAATGGGTTTTTCCTATGACTGGAGCAGGGAGGTTTCCACTTGCGAAGCGGATTATTACAAATGGAACCAGTGGATATTCTTAAAGATGTTTGAACGCGGCCTTGCTTATAAAAAAGCATCTAATGTTAATTGGTGCCCGAGTTGTGAGACTACTCTTGCCAACGAGGAGGTTATTGACGAGGGGTGCTGGAGGTGCCATGCAAAAGTTGAGCAGAAAGATTTAGAGCAGTGGTTTTTAAAAATTACCGAATATAAAGAGCGCCTGCTGGAAGATTTAAACCAGTTAAAAGACTGGCCGGAACGCGTGATTGCCATGCAGAATAATTGGATCGGCAGAAGCCAGGGTGTAGAAATTTATTTTCCTCTGGATAATAGCGATAAAATTATCCCTGTTTTTACCACGCGGGTGGATACTATTTTTGGCGCTACTTATATTGTTTTGGCGCCGGAACATTCGATGGTAAAAGATCTGATCAAAGGTAAGCCGGGAGAGAAAGAGTCCTTAAAATTTATTGCCAAGGTTGCCAAAGAAAGCAAGGTTGTGCGCGGCTCAAGCGATGTGAAAAAAGAGGGAGTTTTTACCGGCAGCTATGCGGTAAATCCGGTGAATAAGGAGAAAATTCCCATTTGGATTGCGGATTATGTTTTAATGGAATATGGCACAGGCGCGATTATGGCAGTGCCTACGCATGATCAGAGAGATTTCTTGTTTGCCAAAGAACACAAGTTAACGATGAAGGTAGTAATTCAGCCCTCCCTGCCGCAGGCAGGTCCGCCTTCGGCGGAAGCTATCAGCTATCAGCTTTCAGCAGAAGAGTTAAAAGAGGCTTATGAAGGCGATGGTGTGCAAATAAATTCTGCTCAATTTGACGGATTAACTAATGAAGCAGCAAAGATAAAAATTGCCGAGTGGATGGAAAAGGAAAAAATCGGCAAAATCCAGACGCATTGGCGTTTGCGCGACTGGCTGATTTCCCGGCAGCGTTATTGGGGCACGCCTATCCCGATGATTTATTGTAAAAAATGCGGGATTGTGCCTGTGCCTTATGAAGACTTGCCGGTTGAGCTGCCTAAAGATGCGCCTTTTACCGGTGAGGGTGGCTCGCCTTTAGCCAAGGTTAAAGAATTTGTTCATGTAAAATGCCCGAAGTGCAAAGGCGCAGCCCAACGGGAAACCGATACTATGGCAACATTTTTTGACTCAGCATGGTATTTTTTAAGGTTCTCCTCACCAAGAGAAAATCAGGCTCCGTTTAACCAGGAAGAAGCAAAATACTGGATGCCGGTTGATCAGTATATCGGCGGGATTGAGCATGCAATTTTGCATTTATTATATTCGCGTTTCTTCACTAAGTTTTTTAAAGATTTGGGCTTAATAAGTTTCGATGAACCGTTTCAGCGCCTGCTGACTCAGGGCATGGTTTTAAAAGACGGTGAAGTAATGTCTAAATCCCGCGGCAATATAGTGGACCCGGATTCGATTATTAAAAATTACGGTGCGGATACTCTAAGGTTGTTTATTCTCTTTGCTGCACCTCCTGAGACTGAGCTGGAATGGGATGATCGCGGTATTGAAGGCGCTCATAAATTTTTAAACCGTGTTTGGCGCATTCAGGAAAATTTGAAAGATAAGGCAGATCCTGCACTAAACAGGGCAATGCACAAAGCAATTAAAAAAGTCAGTGAGGATTTTGAGGAATTTAAATTTAATACTGCGATTGCCAGCCTGATGGAATTGACCAATGCAATTTATCAGTCAGGCGCGGATAGAAAGGTTTTTAAAAATTTAATATTACTGCTGGCGCCGATTGCTCCGCACTTTTGCGAAGAGCTTTGGGAAGCCTTAGGCAATAAAGGAAGCATTTTTCAGGCAGCCTGGCCAAAGTATGATCCTGCATTTTTAGTAGAGGATACCGTAACAATCGTAGTGCAGGTAAATGGAAAAGTGCGTTTCAAGATAGATGTTCCTGCTGATATCAACCAAGACAAACTCAAAGAACTTATCCTTTCCGACGAGAGGCTAAAGCCTTGGGTACAGGATCAGCCGATCAAAAAATTCATTATCGTCCCCAAAAAACTCGCCAGTATGGTTATATAATTTTTAGTTAGATTTTCCCCTTTCTCGCGTCTATTAAGGCTAGAAAGGGGATTTTTTTATGTTTAATCTTACCCGTCAAGAGCGGCAGGTAATTTTGTTCCTGCTAAGCGTAGCTTTATTTGGCACAGGTGTTAAATTGTTTAGCCGTATGCTTCCGGCTAAGGCTTGTGTTTTTGAAGACATTACTAAAATTAACCTGAATAGCGCGGATAAGAACCTGCTTATGGCTGTGCCGGGAATCCAGGACAAAATAGCCCAGCGCATCATAGAATTCAGGCAAGAGCACAGTGGTTTCAGCAGCATAGAAGAATTACGTCAGATTAAGGGGATTACTAACGCCCGCCTTGAGAAAATAAAAAATTATTTTTCTTTGCGATGAAACATCCTTTAGCCTTGTTTACGCTTTTTTTCTGCCTGGGGATTATTTCAGCCGGTTGGTTAGCAGTTATTCTCTTGCCGCTTTATTTTTTGGCTGCCTCCTTGATTATTTTTTGCACTAAAATAATAAATAAAAAACCGGCATTTAATATTTTTCTGCTTGGCTTATTTTTTTTGAGCGGATTAATTTTAGCCCGGGTTGATACACAGATTCCCCGCAGCCATATATCAAATTTTATCGATACATACGGCAGGCAGGTTTATACTGTTAAAGGCTTCATTAAAAGCCAGCCACGCTATAATTCCGGACAGGCTGTTTTTATCTGCAGGATACAGGCAGTAAAGGGGAGTGTTTTTAGCCGCGCATGTTGCGGAGATATTATGGTCCGTCTTAAAAGCAATAAAAGCCTGCTCTATGGTTCAGCAGTGCTTTTGCGCGGTGGATTAAGCCGGCCTTACAAAAATTATCTATCTTCTCAGGGCATATATCTGATGATGTCCGTTAAAAATGAAGCTGATTTTATTATTTTGAATAAAAATTACGGGTTTTGGCTGCAGAAATTCGCCTTCTTTTTAAAAGAACACATTGAGAGTATTTTTTCCAAAGCTGTCCATCCCTTGTGCGCTGCTATTTTAGAGGCAATGATTTTAGGAGAAAAAAGAAATATTCCCCCTTTAATTATTAATTCAATGATGCGCACAGGCACAGTGCATATTCTTGTGGTAAGCGGATTTAATGTAGGGATTGTGGCTTTTCTGATTAACCTGATGCTGAAAGCTCTGCGCGTACCGAGGAGAGTGCGTTTTGCTGCGGCGATTTTTTTGCTTCTAATTTATTGTTTAGCTACCGGCGGATCAAATCCAGTGGTGCGCGCAACTGTGATGGCAATTGTTTTTCTGCTTGCTCCCATATTTAAGAGAGAGCCGGATATTGCTAATTCTTTAAGTATTGCCGCATTTTTTATTCTTAGTTTAAATCCCCGTCAGCTTTTTGACATTGGTTTTCAGCTTTCCTTTTTAAGTGTTATATTTATAGTTTATCTTTACCCGAAAATCAAATCATTCTGCCGGATTGATTCTTTGAAGATAGGCTTTTTAAAGTACTTTGCGGAGGCAATGATGGTTTCTTTGGCTGCCTGGCTGGGGACAATGGGACTGGTGGCCTATTATTTTAAGATTTTTTCTCCCATTGCTGTCTTGGCAAATATATTTATCGTGCCTTTGGCAACTTTAATTACGCTCTGCGGATTTAGCTTAGTGGCAGCTAATTTTATTTTGCATCCTTTGCTGTCATTTTTCAGCGCTACTACCGAATTTACGGTAGCATTGCTCTTAAAAACCAACGCATTGTTAGCCAATTTGCCCGGGGCTTATTTTTATTTATAAGATAAAAAATCCTTGCTTCAATTATCTATAATATAGTATACTAAGCCTATCTACAAGGAGGCTCAAATGCCCAAAATCCTAAAATTTATCAGTATTATTCTTTTCTTCCTCAGTCTGTTCCCTATTGCTTCTTCTCAAGCTCAAACCACTG
>JALOQJ010000046.1 GCA_025453445.1 Candidatus Omnitrophota bacterium | reverse complement strand
GCAAACATATCTAAATCAACCTTTACATCTAAATTTACCTCCTTAAATAATTCTAAGGGTATATAAATAATCCAGCGCTTTAAGCCTAAGTGCGTTAACTGATAAAAGATTTTTCTCTTATCTCTTCCGGACAAAAGAAACTTTGTAGGCGTCTTTACTACGACAACTGTCACTTTCTTTTTAAAAATTTCTACAAGGCCTGCACGCCACTTGGCTTTTTTCTCTAAACGCTCTAAGGCTGCAAATAATTTATCCTGGCACATTTTAGTAATTTCTTGAGAAAACTCTTTATCTTCCTCCATTATTGTAGAAATATGTTCCTCAATGGGCCTGCGTTCGTAATGGCTGCCTAAGTTGATTATTTTTTTAGGAAAAGCTGCGATGATATCATCTACCTTCATATGCCTGAAAAGCACGCCTTCGCCGAAAGAGGTATTGGTGCCAAAAATTCGGCGGGTATTTTTGAGTTCCTCCCATAGCTTATCAGCCATATTTTGAGTTGAGCCAAGGCCGAGGCGGCTATTTAAAAGGAACATTCGCATACGATGAATACTACCTGCATAATCTTTGTCTAAAATCGAGGTTAAAACCTTAATATTTTTCTCGTTATATTCCACTTTAAATACATCTATAAGTATATCTTTAATAAATTTTTCTTTGCGTTGTTCAGTGGTAAAAAGGTCTTTTTTAGGTTTTTGGAAAGTGATTTTTTGTTCTGGGATAGGAAGGGCCTCGGCGCAAATGTTGGTAAATTCGTTTTCTCTGTTATATACCGGGAGGCGAATTTCTTCATTAATGCGCGTAATTAAGATATCGGCAGCAAAAGACTCATTTTTTAACCTTGCTACAAGCGCCCCCTTTGCGCCTTCAGAAGCATGGACAAGAATTAGTGCCTTAGGGTTTATGCCATGGATTGTTGCTGTTAGCCCTTCCTGATAGGCATGCGCGCTAAAAGCAAATTTTTTAATTTCAGCATTTACATCAACATCAACTATTTCTTCCTTACTTAGGCGCAATCTCACAATCTGCCCTTTTCCAAAATCCATAATTCTTGAAGCCAGGCTTGATTCTGTGGCATAGCCGACTATAAAAACCGCATTCAACGGATTGCCTGCCATCTCGGCAAAATACCGCATAGAACATCCGCCTTTAAGCATGCCTGAGCCGGCAATGATAATATGAGGCTCATACACATCTGCCATAAGCCCTCTGTTCTTACGATTAATTTCGATGATATTACTTTTTGCTGCGAAAATAGTTTTATTTATATATTTCTCATAAATTTTTGTCATTGCAGCAGCCATACCATCAATATAGATATTTACCGCGGGAATAATTCCTTTTAATTGATATTCTTTCAGAATTAACGCTATTTCAGTAGATCTTCCCACTGCAAAGGCAGGGATTAGGACTGACCCGCCTCTTTTTAAGGCTTTAGATACTGCTACGGCAAATTGTTTTTTACGCACTTGGCGGCTTGAACCCTTAGCCTTATCTCCGTAAAGCGCTTCGGTAATTAAAAAGTCAGTTCCAATTTGCGGCAATTGCATTGGGCCAACTGAACTCTGTGTTTCGTCAGAAACATCGCCTGAATAAACAATATTTCCGTAAGGAGTGGCTATTGTTATTAATACCGCCCCGAGAATATGGCCAGCAGGAGTAAATTTAATTTTAATTTCATCGCCAAGATTGTACCATTTTCCGAAATCTGCCCTGAGGTAGCGGCTTCTGATATCGTGGAGATGTTTTTTCCTAAAAGCATCTTTGATTAAAATTTCCGCTATTTCAAAAGTTGAGGCAGTGGCAATAATTTTTGCTGAATAGAACTTCGCTGCAGCTTCAATTAAAGACCCTGTATGGTCAAGGTGGGCATGGCTAAGAAGGATGTAATCAATCTGGCCTTCAACATTTTGAAAGTCCATTGTCTTGCCTGTACGCGGGTCAAAACCGGCATCCAGAAGAATTCTCTTGCCGTTTACCTCAATAATAAATGCACTTTCACCCGGCCCATCTATCCCGCCCAAAGGAATAATTTTAATTTTTCCCTGCGCCACAACGGAATCAGACTTATTAAGGGCTTTTTTAAAGTATTTAATATGATGCATAAAAGAAAGCCGATTATTCGGGAGTAAAATAAATCCTCCCATCCCGGTAGCTGCCATCTGCGTCAAGCAGCCGGGATGATGCGCGAAATAGGCAATTCCTATGGCTATAGCGGCTAAGGCGGAAATAGCAAAAAGCAAAACGCAAAGAGGCACAATAGAGATGCCGAGCTTATTAGTTCTCTCAACCACAGGAGCGACTTTTACCTCTTCCTCCAGAATAGCTCTATAGCGTTTATCTCTAGAAATTAATTCAATATACTTTGTATTTTTTGCATCCCGCTGAATCAGCGCAATCTTTTTATTCGCGGCACTTATATCAACGATTCTACCCGATTTATCTAAAGAAGGCATTTTTTCATTCAAAAGCGGCTCATAAATATTGCTTAATTCCTGCTCGCTTTTACAAGTGCCTTTAGTTTGCAAGGCCTCGTGTGTAACAAGTTCTGATATGGCCGCGAAGTCATTGCTCTTCAGGTAAACATCATCTATTGCTGCCACAAAATGCCTATCTTCCCCATTAGCATTATTACGTAAGAAACTTATTGCCGGAAGTGAGGTTAGCGCCTTTGAACCTTGAGCGCGCGGAAAACCTTTGCTTTTTGTATCTATAAAAATCAGGTGTAGCTTAAAGGCAAACTCTTGGGTTTTACCATTAAACTTAGCTTCAATAGGCACTTCATTTTTATCCAGAATATCCGCCACTTCTTTTAGATTTTCAATCTGCTCCTCAAAAGCCTTAAACCGCCCGGATTCTAATAAAGTTTTCGTGGCCTTTCTGATATGCTCAACGATAAATATATAATTCATATCTAGCGGATTAAGCATGACCGTAAGTTGCTTGCGCATATCAGCGTTAAGCAAGATCTTTTTTACATAATTTTTGGCTGTTTCTAAATCCTCTGGAGTAGCTTCAAGATCAAGCGGCGCGCTCTTGGCAGAGGCATATTCTGCTTTACCCATTACCAGCCGCGCTTTTGTGTTAGCACGTAAATCATAAAGAGTTATCTGGGTCGGTTGGGGGTTGATCTCGTAAATAATTCTTCCGTTTATATCTTTAGGTGATTCTCGTAGATAAATCGCGATGGCATAATCTACAGTAGAAGCCAAAAGCTTATTTTTTTCATCGGCTATTCTCTGCATTTGAGCATCATAAACTTCTTTTCCAATCTTTTTTGTTTCTAAAAGCGCTTTTAAAAGCCACGCTTCATTCTCTAACCCCTGCCTGTGTTGTTCTACGGCATTCTCGCCCTTACTACCCTCATGCACCCATCCGGTGTATAAAGGCGCTATATCGCCTTCTGTTGCGCGCGCTATCAGGCGGTTTGTAATAATAAGTTCTCCGTCAGAATATGTAGCGCGTGTTTGTTTCCCATTTACCGAAAACTCGCCCTGTTGGCCTATAAAGCCCTCGGGCAGTTTATTTACAACGCGCACACGCCATAACAACTCAAACGGCTTATCCTTTAGCTGGCCAATAAAAGAGCTAACATCGCTTAATCCGGGAGTTATTTTATCTAACAATACTGAATAATTCTTCTTAATAGATTCAATACTTACATCTTTACCATTCACAGAACATTTGCATAATTCCCATTTGTTATTTTTCAGAACGAAAGACAAGCACTGCCCCTGTGTATTAATTGCCTCCATTAATACCTCATATCTACCATCCTCATCAAACCCCCAGTCGCTGTTTTTGTCATCAGGTTTTTTATGCGGGAACATTTCGGACAAGTCATGGGCTAATTTCCTGTAAGGCTCGAGCTTTTTGCAAAGCCTTTGGTAGTCATTTACAGCTTCCGGGATAGCCTTTAATTTCGGCAACTCAACTTTTATCTGATTATATGCTGTGACAAATGTCCGCACATGCTGCATAGAATTAGCTGGTACCTGCTTTGAATTAACTACTGGACGTAATAACTCTGCCGGCGCCTCTAAGGCAAATAAAAGTTTCTCTATCTCTTTAATTAATGATGCAAAAGGAGCTCCCTGATTCTTGTCCGTAGCGTTCAGATCGAACGGAATCGGCGCATCGGAATCTTGCTCTTGCGCTTTAGGCTTTACGATGGGTTTATCTTGCTGTGTAGTCCCGGATTCTATGCGAATCACGGTATCTTGGCTCTGAGCGGCAATATTCTTGTCCGAATCTTTCTTTGGCGGCACAACAGGCCTACATCTATTTTCCAGTGCCTCTCGACAAAGCCTCTTTGCATCTTTTATTGCCGCAATACCGCTTACATACTGCGCTGCCCATTTTTCATAATCAATTTCACTCATGAGACTTCTCAAAGTCGCCATGTGTGTTTCAAGGGTTGAGCAATTGTCCATGAAATCACCGAGGGCGCGCGGGTTTGTATCCTGAAGCACATTTGCCTTGCGCTCTAAAAGGACGGCGGCCTTTGCAGCCACAACTAACTTAAGCATTTCAATTTCTCCATCATGGCCTTTAGGCTTTCCTTCCAGCCAGAAATTATCAGGGAAAGTTATATTTATGCCTGTGCCTATTTCCTGCCTGGCGCAAAGGCTCTTAAATTCAGGGATATTTATACTGGATGTATTAAATATAAGATTCTCCTGTCCATCTATACGCACTGAAAAATGCCCCTCAAAATCAATAACTATATAGCTAAACCACCCTTTTATAAATACCTGAGCAACTCCCCCTGATCCGTTCATCGTGTAATAAACTGACCAATGTTTTCCTGCTACATACGCCATTACACCTGCCAAAGATAAAGCCAAGGCCCTATCCTTATTTTGCGGCACAAGAACAGGAAACCTATTTTGCATAAAAAAGCTAAGTATCCCAGCCATTATTTTCTGGTCATCAGCTTGTCCGGGATTAAGCGGGGTTTGGCCGGATTTTGCTATTTCTTGCGTAAAACAATTCTTCTTTTGGCTTAGGCTATAGAGAGAAGGCAAATTAAGAATATTATCTTCTCTGACAGGAATAATTTTATATCCTGAATCCAAAGTAAAATCTTTCTTGCTATCGTCCAACCCCAAGAACCCCCTATCATCAAACTTTATTTTCCCGCTGTTATCGTCTACATCGCCCGCACTATCTTCCTGTGCACTAAGTTTCTCTATATCTTTATCTGACAAAGCGCCTTCATCTTGCTTGCGTCCGCCACGCTTTCCTTGCCAACGATCCTGCATTTCTTCTTGAGCAACCTTCTTAAGCTCTTCCGCCTTTTGACGCCGTATTTGCCGATTGGATAACTGTGTTTCAGGATCAACTACAGCCTGAAGGGCCTTTGATATTTCGGCACCGCGATGACGATTAGCAAAATCGCCAATATGGCTTGCTAACTTTGGATCTGTTTCGGCAATCTCTGAAATAACTTTAGGAAGGAGGCTTTTCTCACGCAGGTTGCTTGCTTGGCTAATTTCACTAAATTTATCAGTAACATTCTTTACCGCAAGCAAGGTAAAACCAATGACGCCTAAAATTGGCGCCAAAATAATAATATGGAAAAGATATACTACAGCCAGAGAAATTCCCTGCGCCCGTTTCAGGTCACCGCCAAAAAGCAAATTTTGCAACTCTTGCATGCCTTTACCTTCAGAAGAACGCACCAATACCGATACCTCTTTGTTTTTGGCTGTAAAATCCTTGGCA
>JALOQJ010000004.1 GCA_025453445.1 Candidatus Omnitrophota bacterium | reverse complement strand
CCTTCTCTGCTTCTTTTAAAGCTTCATGCATATATAATTCGTGTTTTTTTTGAATCATTGTGGATTAAGTATAACGCAAATACAGCGTTTGTCAATAATACTGCATTGACAATGATTATCTATACTTATCAAAATACAAATTCCTTGACTTTATTAATTACGTCGTTTAAAATTAATGCAACATGGTCATATTAAATATATTACAACAAAATTAAGGAGGTAAGCATGTTTTTCGTAAGGTTAGCTATAATGATATCCTTGGCACTTTTATTATCCTCTCCGCTTACGGCTTTTTCACAAACAAGCAGCATCCCCCCTGCCAATCAAGGAACTAACGCAGTAAAATCAAATACAACAAACTTACTGGAACCGGCAAAACTGGTTAAAAATGAAAACCTTGCAAAAAAAGAACTTCTCGATTTAAGCGTTCAATTAATGTTTGCCAGCCACGGCCAACAAACTTTTGACGTTATAGACAGCGATGAATCTTTAATTTCGCGTTTAAAATTTCCGCAGCGCGGACAAGCTATGATTTTCAAAGGGGAATTACATATTTTGCCCCGCCTCTCTGTAGGAGGCAGATTCAGCAATAGCAGAATACTCCAGATGAAAGATTCTACCTCTACAGATACAGACTGGAAAGACGCTACGGGTGGATTGGTTTGGACAGAATCAACAGATACCTGTAAAACAGAAGTTACTTTTTTTGATGCTAATATTTACGGCCGGTTGCTGAATCTGGAAAAAGGCAAATATGAGGATTTCACCGATAAGTTATCTGATTTTCTTCTGGCAGGCAAAGACAGCAGAATGACTGTAGATATTTTTGGCGGCTATCAATACCAAAAAGGCCGCTATGGCTTATATGATGCAACAGACACAGTAGATAACTACATCCCTGTGAGTGAAAAATCGCTTGGCCATGACTCATTCTATAAAGTCTTCTATCGCGGCCCGCGCTTAGGCGCCCGGGGAGAATATTCTTATAAAAAGCTTGCTACTCGCTTAAGTTTTGCCTATGCCTGGCTAAAGACCAACAGCCATGGCTGGTGGAATATGAGGGATTACCCGTGGCAGCAGGGCGATTCCGGATATTCAGGTTACGGCGTTGATTTAGAAGCGGAGTTCGAGTATCAATTCACCAAACATATCTCAGGTGGTTTTGGTTATAACTACATGATCCGCCGTCAGCATAAATCAAAAGAATCCGGGCATGAAGCCGGGAAAGAAGCTTATTCGAATGCGGATATCATCAGAAACGTCAATAATACTCTTTCTGGCCCGACTGTATTTGTGAAAGTTGCCTGGTAGGATATTAGTGCGCCTGGCAGGAATCGAACCTGCAACAACTTGCTCCGTAGGCAAGTGCTCTATCCAATTGAGCTACAGGCGCAATAGAGTAACATATTATAATATAACGCAACTACTGTCAATTACTTATCGCTTAAGGAAGGGCGCGCGAGCTTAATCAAAAATAAGTTAAGATAGACTAAAAGCATGGTCCAGAGCGGCAACCTGAATTCTAAAAATCGGTAAAATTGATGCCTGTCAGGGAAAAAACACTTATTATAGGCCATCGTAGAAATAAAACACAGCAGGGTTAATATCCCTATTACTATTGCCCACCTTTTAACCAACTCTGAATAAAATAATGTGCGTAAAATAAAAAAATAGGGAACAATCAGAAAAATCAGTGCGTTTAAATAAGCCAAGGGGTTAAATAAAAGCCCGCAGGTAAATAAGCAGGCATAATCCAGATACATCTTTTGCTGCGGTTTATCTTTTTTAAAAAATGAATCATAAAAAAATAAGCTAAATAAGATAAAACAAGCTGCTAGCCAAGCATAATATACTTCCGGAGTTAACCCTTTAGTAATAAAGCGGTAGTTCAGGACAAACATACCTTCGTACCGGGCAACAAAAAACCATGAGAAAAACGCAAGCAGGGAAAAATTCTTTGCTGAATATATTATAGGGGCGGGAGTCGTCTTTAATAACTCAAACCATTCACGGAGGTATTGTAAATTCTGCGCAAAACCGGAATAAAGCGCCGGCAAAAGGAGAAAAATCAATACCATAACAATGGTATAGGCTAATATCTTAAACCGCCGCCTTAAGACAAAATAAGCCAGAAAAAGCAACGGGAATAATTTTATCATCAGGCTAAGTGCAAGGCATATTGCTGCAGGCAAATATTTCTTATTCACTTCAAAATACATCATTAAAACCAGTAGGAAACATAAAAAAATATTTACCTGCCCTATTTTAATATCAGAAAACAGATACCTGCCGGTTAAGGCGAGCAAGCAAAAAATTATACCGAAATCCCTGAGCCCACTGAAGGAAATCAACCTAAGCTTATAAAACAAATAGAAGATTAGATAAAGCAGCAGGATGTTTAAAATTCCCCAGAGATACAAAGACAACGCTTTATCAATTAATGCAAGGGGTGAAAAAATCAGGGCAAACATCGGCGAGTATTTGAATTCTTCTATGCCCCCGCGCGGGATATAAACCGGGGCATTGGCTAAATAATTTCTGCTGGCAGCATAATATACATCAAAATCGCCTGATGTGTTGCCCACCGGAATTGAAAAAATTAAACCAATAGCCACGATACTGATAAAAATAATTATCAGGTAACGGATATATTTATTCGGCTTTTTTTGAACTACCATTTACCTTTTTCGGCCTTCTTTCCAATTCTTTGATTTTCTCCCGAAGCTGTTCTATCTTTGATTCCTTATCCTCGGTAGATTTATTGGCCCGTTCCAAGGCCTGCATTTTCGCATTTAGTTCCTTCTCTATCTGCCTGCTGTGGCTGATTTCCTTATGCAATTCCTCATTTGCCCGGGAAAGCTCAGCAGTACGCACTTTAACGCGCATATCCAACTCTGTATACGAATTTTTTAAATCCTCTTCTAATTCCTTTCGCTCAGTAATATCACGACCCTCAGGAATCATAAAAATAACCCTACCGGATTCGTCTTTTACCGGCTTAAGAGAAAAATCAATGTAACGCAGGGTTCCGTCTTTAGCAATATGAGTGGCTTCAAAACGTACAAATTCTCCTGCTGCAACCTTACGTATAGAATCACGCAACTTTTTCTGCAGCGCCTTAGAATGCGCCCACCATGGTGTTTCCCAAAAAGGCTTGTTTAAAACTGTTGAAATCTCAATTCCGGAAAAATCTAATGCCGTCTTATTCGCTTCTATCAGGATACCTCCGACAGTCATCAGGCCGATAAACTGGAAAGTCTGGTCAAAAACAGCACGGATCTTAAGCCGGCTGTCCCGTAAAGACGCCTCAATTTTTTCCCGCTCAGTAATATCTTCGATAGCCAAAAGAATCAGCTGTGGTTTAACAGCATCTTTGGGTATCCATTCGGCATTCAGGATCATTATTCGCCTGCCGATTTGTGCAAAATTATGCTGCACCTGAAAATTATCAATGGTTTTCTGCTGCGGGAGAATTTCATTTAAGAGCCTGCGCAGTTCCGGAATGTCCCATTGACGATCCCCTAAATCATAGATAAATTTCCCGATGGTATCTTTAGGTGTTATTCTAAAAACACCATAAAAAGCCTTACTAGCTGAAACTATCTTTAATTCTTTATTCAGGACAATCATTGGCTCGCGCACAGCAGTAACAATACCTTCAGCATATTCAAGCTCAGCCTGAATAACTAAATCTCCCCCCTCTTTTTTCATCTTTCTTAAATCCCTCCATATTAAAAACTGACCCTGACCCTTTAAAACTAAGAAAAAAATGAGGACAGCTCTATTTTTAAGAACTACCCCCTATTATACACTATTTATTTGAAATAGGCATAATCATAATCCATACATTTTTACTTTTTTCGAGCTTAGCAGATTCTCGCTCGTTCAGCATCCGTATTTTTTCCTCATCAGAAAAATTTTACAGGGCCTGACCTATCCTTTTAGGCCAAAGTATGAAAAAATTTTACCACAAACTACTGTGAAAGGAAATTCATATTCTCCATTATCCCCACTACATAACCATAACTTCTCTTGGGATTATAAATATTTTTCTGGCCAATTAAATCAAATACTTTTTTACTATTTTAACATTATAACAATAAACCCTTGCCGTTATCCCTAACACAGCAAGGGCTATACCTCTAGTGCCCATCTTGAGGCTGCAAATTGAAACCTTAAGTTAGTAAATTCCTCTTTATCTTTTTTGCATCCTTAGCAATCTTTTTACCTTCAGACTTAATCCGGCGCTGCAACTTCTTAATATCTTCCTCCAAAGGTAATGCTTCAGGCCTTATGCCGCTTTTCCCAAGCAGATTACGAACATTTCTATTATTCTTTACATGTTCGCTTGTTATAGCCGGTTCACCGTGTAAGTTATTTTTCTTCGTATTGAAGCTTGTTATTTCTGCGGCAAAATCTTTGGCTTTAATGGTAATAGTCGGCAAAAAATCAGCCAATGGCCGCTTATCAGGCAAGCCTAATTTCTTTTTCATATCCAATGTTGTGTATCCGCCAAAAAGCGCGTGATCTCCTTTGCTGCGTAATCGCGCAAAACCTTCTCCATCAACACCACGCTCATAGACAACCCCTGAAAGTTCTGATTCGGTATCAGCGAGCTTTTCACGGGCATGCACCCTCTCTACCAACGCAATGCGCTCTTCCAATAACTCCTGTTTACGTGTCTGAATAGCAAAATAACTTTGAGCGAAAGCGATTTGCTCCTTGTGAGGATCGCCATTTTGGGCAATAAGATAGCAGGCAAAACGAGTAAGCATAATATCCTGTATATCTTTTTCGGCTCCCTTGGGCATGGGAATCGTTTTGTTGACGTCAACAAAATGATCGCTTATATTCTGCCCAGACTTCATGCAGGCGATTTTACCCTTATCAACAACCAATAAAAAATTACGCCATTCAGTATAATCCAAAAGCTTCTGCATATCCCGCGCCATCCAATATTCAACGCCATTTTGGGTATAAGCCGATTCTTCAAACGTTTTGTTCAATTGCACAATAATTTCTTTCTTCATAACTTGCTCCTCTGCTTTCTTGCGTTAATATTATCTTCCCGTACTATAAAATAGACGCAAGAAAAGGCAAAATCTAACAAAAAATTTACTACTTTATTTTAAAAGAGCGCCGCCTCAATTTTTCGACGGAAGGCACCTTCCGTCCCTTGTTTGAAGCAGCGCCCTATCCTTGTTGGCGGAGAGGCAGGGATTCGAACCCTGGGAGCCTTGCGGCTCACATGTTCTCCAGACATGCCCGTTCGACCGCTCCGGCACCTCTCCAAAAATTTACGAAGTAAATTTTTGGATCTCGAGCCCCGATGAATATCGGGGCGAGAGATCTCAACTTCTTATCAACTCCAACTTCTTACCCTTGCTAAATCTCTTAATCTCTTCCTCGCGTTTTCGAGCTAAATGATAGTTACCGCAAACTTCCCGGTACATAAGTTTTAACGGCTTACGGAACCTTGTGTAACGACATTTATTAGTAGTGTTATGATCTTGTATGCGCTTTTCTACATCTAAGGCTGCGCCTGTATATAAAGTCTTATCCTTACACTCAGCAATATAAACGCACCAAGGATTACTGTAAATGCCTTTTTTCATTGTCAGGAGGCAAGATACTTCGCTCACTGCGCGGCCTCAGGTTAAGATTCTTCACTCGCTGTGCCGCTTGCCGCGGCACTGCGCTCGTTCAGAATCCGTGATTTTTTTCTTTGTCAGGCGGCAAAATACTTCGCTCACTGCGCGGCTTGTCGCCGCGCTACGTTCGCTCAGTATCCGTAAAATTTTCCTTGTCGGAAAATTTTACGGAGAGAGCAGGATTTGAACCTGCGATCCCTTGCGGGATAGTCGCTTTCGAGACGACCGCATTCGACCACTCTGCCATCTCTCCATCTATTTAATATTTTAAGACGGATTTTTATATTTCTCAATGAGAGCTTCTATATCTGCCAAATCTATCGGTTTGACCAAATATTCATCCGCCCCGAAATCATGCGCAGCAAAACCCTCAATCGCAGGATAACCTGTAATCATTACTGTCTTAGCCTTCAACCCATTTTCCTTAATATATTTTATTAACTCCAAACCGGTAATTTCCGGCATATCGTGGTCAAGAAATGCCAAATCATAATCATTTACTTTAATCAGATCCAGGGCTTTTCTGCCGTCAAAAGCAATATCGGCACTATGGCCCTTCCTAATCATCCGCTTTTGGATCAACTCAGCGGCTTCCTGATTGTCGTCGGCGACCAGTATTTTCATTTCCTGTTTTATCCTTTTGCGATTACCTTCTTAATCATATCCAGCAATTCCTTGCTATCAAAAGGCTTGAAGATAAAATTATTCACTCCCAATGCCCTATACCTATCTTCGAAACCCTTACGCTGTGAAGCGCTAAAAATGATAATAGGAATATCTTTAGCCTCAGGGTCTGTTTTTAGCCTTTTACAGACTTCATAACCGTCAATCTTCGGCATGACAATATCCAAAAGGATTAAGTCAGGCTTATTTACTTTGATTTTCTCAAGGCCAGCCTGGCCGTCATAAGCAAAATCCACATCGTAACCATTCGCTTTTAGCCTTATTTCTACTGCTGCTACCAACTCCGGCTCGTCATCAATTAATAATACTTTCCCGGACATCATTGCCTCCCCTCTGCGATGTTCTCGCCTTTACAAATAATTCTTCTTCGCTTTGAGCTTCGTCAGGGTAAGTTAGCGCGTTTATCTGCAACTTTATTACCTCTGCTAAATCCTCGCGTTTTAGATAATCAGTAATTGCCTGCTCAAGCTTTTTCTTCACAATTAATACGCCGTCCTTATTACACTCTTCTAAGATTACAAAAATCTCCCCGTCATCCCGCAGTACAGTATCTGTAGGCCTACGCAGGGCATAACGGATAACCCGTTCTATATCAAGTAGTATAAATTTTAGCTTTTGGTTTTCTAGCTGCCGTTTTACACCATTGAAATCAATTATTGAAAGGGTGAGCACGGATAATTTTGCATTAAGCTTTTTTGCCTCTTCTATCCTGTCATGAATAAGTTTTTTTACCAGGGATTCAATCGTATCTTTGGGCAAGGTAAAAATAAAAGTAGTCCCATGTCCCAATTCAGATTCCACCCGTATTCTTCCTTTATGCATATGCACCAATTCCCGGGTAATTGCCAAGCCCAACCCTGTGCCTTTTGCCCCTCCTCCGGCCACCCTGCCGAATTGTTGGAAGCGGGAAAAAACTTTACCTAAGTTTTCCGGAGCGATACCCGCGCCTGTATCGGAAACACTACATTCGATTTCATTTTCTTTGTTAATCATTTTTACGATAACCTTACCGTTCTGCGGAGTAAATTTAATCGCGTTCTCTATCAGGTTAGTAAACACCTGAACAATCCTATCAGCATCCACATAAACCCTCGGCAAAAATGCCTGAAAGGAGGTTTTCAGCTCTATATGTTTGGCAACTGCTTTAGGCTTTAAAGTTGCCACAACATCCTTAATTAAATTCGACAGAGTAATAAAAGACCTTTTCAGTTCAATCTTGCCGGCTTCTATTTTAGAAATATCCAGGAGATCGTTAATTAACCGGCTCAGGCGGTCAATATTGCCTCTGATAATTTCAATATAATCCCTTTGTTCCTTACTTAGCTTTCCCGGGATTTCATCGGCAATAATTGAAATAAACTCGCGCATAGTAGTAAGCGGCGTGCGTAGTTCGTGGGAAACAGTCGAAATAAATTCACTTTTCATTTTGTCTACTTCTTTTTCTTTGGTGATATCCCGCAGGATGGCAACTATGCCGATAGCCTCACCTGCACTATTTTTTACCGCTGTTATGTCGCAACGCACTACCGCAGCACCGTCATTGGCAATGTTAATCTCTTTAGTAATCAGGTGTTTGGCGGTTTTACATTCTTCAAAAGCCTTATCTAAACCAAGGGTATGGAATTTTTCCCTCAACATACCGGAAGTAGCTGCTTCTTTAGGGCCAAAACCCAGTATATCTTCTGCCCTGGGATTTATTACCACTATCTCATCGTCCTCATCAAGCATAATTACGCCTTCAGCCATGCCCTCAACCATAGATTCCATTTTTGATTTTTCAGCGGTAATTACCGCGCGCATGCGCTCAATAGCAGTAGAGGCCTGATTGATAATGGTAGAAATTAGCTTGATATCTTCTTCGCTAAAAGCGCTCTCGCGGCAGCTGGAGACATTAATCAGCCCGACGGTCTTAGCCTGCACAATAAAAGGCACATTAAAAGATGACCTTATTTTATCAAACTCACTATCTTCTTTAGGTTGAACAGCACTGCTAGAAGGAATTAAAAAACTGCTTAGATGTTTTCCACGGATATCCTCGCCCGTAAGCATAGCCGCAGAATCAATAATGGCGTTTTTCACTTCTTCAGTAAATTTGACACTCTCTGCATAGGAGGGTTTAATCGTAACGCTAGCAATATTCTCATTACAAAGAAGCGCGACACAAATATCGTGTTCAACTATTTTAAATAATGACTCCATCACCAGCTTTATCAGCTGATGATAATCTAATGTGTAGGCAACGGCATTGGAAAATTCGTATAATACGGATAGCTCGAGCGTCCTCTCCTTAATCTTCGCCTCAAGTTCGCCGGAAGGCCCTGCTAAAGAAGCCCCTTCGCCGGCATCAGAAATCTCGCGGGCTTTTTCCAAATCATGCATCGCGCGCTTCAGCAAATTCTCTACCTGCACAACAGGAACCATCCTATTTTTATTTTTAACTATTTTTTTTGCCCTAGGATTTATTTTTTTCTTCATTTTATTTAGAATTTAACTTCTGAGATCCACCTTCGTTCGCAGTAAAATTACCCTTCTCGATCCTGGAGATCTCCGACTGTTTTAGCGATAACGTAGCCTTACCCTGATCAAATTCCACTATGATGATTAAAGGTTCACCTTCCTGGACTATAGTTCCTTTTAATATCCCGCCTTTTTTCAAATATACTGTAGAAAGATTTTTATCGTCTATCTTTTTAACCTGGCGTTTCAATTGTTTCAAAACATCTGCCTTTTTAGCTTTAGCCTGTTTCCCTAAAAAATGGATCTTATCCTTATATTTTAAAAATACCAAT
Source organism: Candidatus Omnitrophota bacterium (assembly GCA_025453445.1). Classification (GTDB taxonomy): domain Bacteria; phylum Omnitrophota; class Gorgyraeia; order Gygaellales; family Profunditerraquicolaceae; genus JALOQJ01. The sequence goes on along the minus strand of JALOQJ010000004.1, from coordinate 42,355 downwards.
AGGAGTAAGGCTATAACAACAAAAACCAAAATGAACAGGATAAAGTTCTTTAAGCCAGAAAACTTAATTCGGGAATAACAGGTAATTTTACCTTTACCGGTTTTTTTAGAACAGTACATGGATTTATCGGCATGCTCAATTAATTCTTCCGGAGTTTGGCCGTCTCCGGGAAAACTCACCATTCCACCGCTGAAACTGATTTTATACCTACGGCCATGATAAAGGCAGGGCCTGTGTTTTATATTATAAAGGACATTTGCTGCAATTTTATAGGCCTGCTCAGGATTTTTGTCCGGAAATACTATAACGAATTCATCGCCGCCGTAACGAAAAACAAACCCCTGCACTAAATTATTAACTTCATCGGTTTCGAGGCTAAGCCTTAAGGTGCTTGAAAAATACTTAAGCATCTCGTCACCAAAGGCGTGTCCGTGCTTATCGTTCATCTCTTTAAAATGATCCAGATCAATAAGCACCAGCGAATAAGGCTTATGTTTCACGCTCGCTTCGATATGCAGTGTCTCTAAAAATCTGAAAAGGCTATCGCGCGTAAAACAACCGGTAAGGCTATCTTTATGTAAATTTACAACTTCTGCCATTTTTTAAACAATTAAATTTCCCTAAAATAAAACCCACAATCTATTAGTTTAATTGGCGGTGGGGCTGGGATTCGAACCCAGGGTGGACTAATGCCCACAACAGTTTTCAAGACTGCCGCTTTCAACCGCTCAGCCACCCCACCAAAAATAATTTATTTATTAATAAAAAGCTGAGTAAAAACTGCCTCAAAAATACCCCGGCTAACCCGGACAACGTCATTGCAGAACCCTACGAAGGAAAATTTATCAAACATCAGGTTGATAAAAAAAGCAAGTAAAGTCAGGTTGATAATAAAAACCAGAGAAAAACCAAATATATAATTGGTCTTAAAAAAATCTTCCTTTTTTGACCGCAGGGTTTTGGCACTGAAAATTAAATGCAGCGCCAATGTAAAGCCGAACATAAAGACAAAATACCCAAGCAAGTCCTTATATACCCACGACAATACTCCGTAAACAGCCACCAACAAAATAGTGTAAATTGGCAGTAAATACGGAGCGACTCTGACTAAAGGTTTGAAAAAAGTAAAAAGCAGTTCCACTATTTTCTGGCCCTTGGTATAAACTATCACCGGCTCCCAAATAAATAAATAAATAATCAACAGCGTGATTACGCCCTGCCAGAAATAATCCTGAATGGAAATATCAATCAGGCCGAATTGTTTTAAAAATGCCGCGGAAACTGCATAAACACAGGGTAAGAGACAGACCCCAAGGACAAACTTGATAAAAACAAGCAACTTCCGCGTAAACTCGGATATCTTCGGCTTTAGGCCGGAGCCTCCTGCGCTTTCTGGCAACGGCTCTTCTAAATTAATTTTAGGGAATTCTTTCTCTGCCATCCAAATATGGCCGCAATACTTCCGGTATCAGTATTGAACCATCCTCCTGTTGGTAATTTTCTAATATGGCAATTACTGTGCGCGCCATAGCTACACCTGAGCCATTGAGGGTATGTAAAAATTCGGTTTTCTTTGTTTCTTTTCTTCTGAATTTGATATTCGCCCGGCGTGCTTGAAAATTCTCAAAATTACTACAACTGGAAACCTCCAGCCACTTATCCACTCCAACAGCATAAGCTTCCAAGTCATAACATTTGCTTGCTGAAAAACTTAGATCCTTAGTAGCCAGCATGACCACGCGATAAGGCAGGCCCAGCGCCTGCAGCACTGCTTCAGCATTACCCACTAACTTTTCCAACTCATCATAAGAAGTTTCAGGCCTGACAAACTTTACCATTTCCACTTTATCAAATTGATGGACTCGGGTAAGGCCCTTAGTATCTTTTCCATAAGATCCTGCCTCTCTCCTGAAACAAGCGGAATAGGCAACGTAATAAATCGGCAGCTTATCCTCATCAAGAGTTTCATCGCGGAAAATATTGGTTACAGGGACTTCTGCCGTAGGGATTAAGAATAGATCGTCATCTTTTAAACGGTACATATCTTCTTCTAATTTCGGAAGCTGGCCTGTGCCGGTCATTGAGGCGCGGTTGACTAAAAATGGCGGGAAAATCTCGGTGTAGCCGTGCTTTTTAGTATGCAGGTCCAGCATAAAATTAATCAAAGCGCGTTCTAATTTTGCCCCTAAGCCTTTATAAAGGATAAAATTAGTGCCGGTAATTTTTGTTGCCCTGCCTAAATCAATAATATCTAATTTTTGCGCTAATTCAATATGCGTCTTGGGTTTAAAATTTAATTTCGGCGGCTCGCCCCAGGTGCGCACGATTTTATTACAAGTTGCATCTCCCCGCGGTATTGAATCATGTGGAATATTGGGAATATTTAATGTAACTTTATCTAATTCAACCTCTATCTCTTTTAGATCAACTTCTAACTTGCCGATTTTAAGAGAGATTTCTTTCATTGAAGCGATTTTCGGCTTAGCATCAACTTTAGCTTTTAACAAAGCAGTAATCTCGTCATTGGCCAAATTCTTCTCTTGCCTTAAGGCCTCAAGTTCACTTAAAACTTTACGCCGCTTCTCATCGGATTTAAAGAGATTATCCAAATCCAAGGTTAAGCCGCGATCGCTTAAAGATTTTTTTAGCAAATCCTGATTTTCCCTGATGAATTTTAAGTCTAGCATTTTTTATCCTTTTATAACGCCAAGAGGTCGCCCTTCGACAAGCTCAGGGCTCCCTCAACCCTTAATGACGCCAAGCGGCCTCATCCTACAGACACGCTTGGAAATTCCCGCGTTATGCACAACATCTACTACATCGTTGACGTTTTTATAAGCCTGAGGCGCTTCTTCCACTATTGTCCCGCGACCAGAGGCCTTAACAATTATACCCTTAGATTCCAATTCCTTCAATAAAACATTTAGATTAATTGACTTGGTGGCGGCAGTGCGCGATTTCACCCGTCCGGCTCCGTGGCAAGCCGAATAAAAAGTTTCCTGAGCTTTTTCTGTTCCAACCAGTAAATAAGAATTCCTAGCCATATCCCCCGGAATAATTACCGGCTGTCCTGTCAATTTGTATTTTTCAGGAAGCGCCGGATGGCCCGGAGGAAAAGCGCGGGTGGCACCTTTTCTATGCACACAAAGGTTCTTTGTAATTCCTTCAATTTCATACTTCTCTATTTTTGCGATATTATGCGCCACGTCATAAATTAACTGCATACCTAATTTTTCCCAAGGCAACCCAAGAGCTTTCTCAAAACTCAGGCGCGTAAGGTGCATCAAACACTGCCGGTTTGCCCAGGCATAATTTGCCGCGCATTTCATCGCCCCTAAATAACTTTTTCCTTCGGGAGAATTCACCGGAGCGCAAGCCAACTGTTGATCAGGCACAGTGATACTATATTTTTGCAAGCAATGCACCATGTTTCTTGTATAATCATCGCAGATTTGATAGCCTAAGCCCCGCGAACCGGAATGGATCATCACCATAATCTGGCCTAAATTCAAACCAAAAGCATCAGACAATTCGGCGTCGTAAAGCTGATCAATTACCTGTATCTCAAGAAAATGATTCCCTGATCCGAGTGTCCCGGATTGCGCCTTGCCTCTCTGGTATGCTCGCTCAGAAACAGCATCAGGATCAGCTCCGGTAATTGCGCCACGTTCTTCAGTACAATCTAAATCATCTTCTATACCGTAGCCATTTGCTACTGCCCATTGCGAACCTTTGATTAAAATTTCTTTTTCTTCTTTAGCGCTTAACCGGATATCGCCTTTGGAACCGACCCCCGCCGGAACATCAGAAAATAACCTATACACTAAATCTTTGATCTTATCTTTTACATCAGTGTATTCAAGATTGGTTCTCATCAAACGCACGCCGCAATTAATGTCGAATCCCACCCCACCGGGAGAAATTACTCCCCCTTCTTCAATATCTGTTGCCGCAACCCCTCCGATAGGAAAACCGTACCCCCAGTGAATATCCGGCATGGCAAGAGAATAACTTACAATCCCCGGCAGGAATGCGACGTTAGCCACCTGCTCTAACGCTTTATCCTGATAAATATCCTTAAGTAATTTCTCGTCGGCGTAAATTAAACCCGGCACACGCATCCCCGGCTTGTAAGACCTGGGTATACGCCAGCGAAAATCATCGATTTTTTCAAGCTTAATTTGACTTTCACTCATATTAGACGTCAAAGATTACTTCAGCAACCCAACCAGAATTGTTTTTTTCAATTTTTAAGGCGTGGTATGTTGCGGCTTTTATTTCGGTATTGATTTTATAATTTTTTATATCGCTGCCCAAAGCCACAGCTTCAATATTATGCTCATCAATTTTACTAATCTGAAAATCTTCAAAGACCATTGCTTCTACTGCCGATAAAGAAAGCACTTCATTCAGCCAATTAATAAATAATTCTTCAAGGCTGGCTGCTTTTTGGTTAATGATTACTTTATGTTTTTCTCTGTCTCTGGAGGGCTGTTTCTCTGCGGTAAGTGCAAATATCGCTTGAGCCGCGGCCTTGAATAAACCGCCCAAATCTTTTGCCTTTACGCGGATGCCGATATCAGCGGTATGCTCTAAAATCTCGTAATTTTTCAAACTTTACCTTGAATTATGGTGGGCCATGTAGGAGTCGAACCTACGACCTTGACATTAAGAGTGTCCTGCTCTGCCAATTGAGCTAATGGCCCTTATCTATTGCCTATCTAAGCCATTAGCGAAATCCTGAGCAAAGTCGAAGGGTTGAGCTAATGGCCCTCAATTTTCCTGCTATTACTTACCTGAAAATTGACCCCGGGCAGTTACGGCTAACGCAACTACTGCGAGGGGGCTAAATTTCCCTGTAGAATGTAATATTTTATATTAAATAACCGCCTTAGTCAAATATTTAAAGAATTACTTTATTCCAATTTTTAGTGGTATAATTAGAGAAAGGAGGAAAAATGCAAAGATTTTATGCCTCTCTGACAGCGGCTATAATTTTTATATCCACCCCCGCGTTAGGTACCTGTGGAATTTCGGAATTCTACGATCAAAACGCCCAGAAAACCAGAGTTGTCAGTTCTTTCGCAGGAGCCGGATATTTTGACCAGGTTCTATTTTCCAAAAACCGCCCGGACTCTAATTACACGCTCAGCTTTATCCTCAAACAACGGGAAAAAGTAATATTTGTCAGCGGAAGCATAAAATTTACTGCTTCGGTCTTCCCGATTGCCTTCTTAGGCAGCACATTCTCTGATGACAAAAAAGAAATTATTACAACTGAAGCTTCTTTCGACGCCTCTGGCCCGACGGCACGCTACATTTTAACCTCCCGCAGCGCCACTATAACCCTTGATTCAAAAAATTTCGGAAAAATTAACTGGGTAGTCCCGGGATACCTTCTGGAAGAATGGAAAGCAGTGATAAAAAGATAACTATTCAGGGGTTATTTTTTTGTTTATTCCCCAATAATATTTTTTCTACCTGGCCAATAGCTTCTTTTTGCATATCGTCAAGATTTAAAAACTCAAGCCGCGTATCATAAATAAGGCCTTTGGCAATTTCCCGGGATTTCTTTACTTTTCCTTTGATGATTACGCCTTTCTGCTCAGAGAACAGGCGTATCTCCAAAACAATATGCGCGCCCTCATCGAATTGCCTACTAGCAGTAAAATTGAGTCCTCCTAAACTTATATCTTTTGTCTGACAGATATCAGCACGATAATTCTCTTCGGGGATACGGTATAGTATAACAAACTGCCCGGCAATACGTTCATGCTTGCGCAAATCATTTCCTTCATACATCATAAACTAATGCTCTCCTTTTATGCGCCCAGCCCTTCGACTCCGCTCAGGGCGGGCTCACACTTATAGTGTAGTGCGCCCAGCAGGAATCGAACCTGCAACATTCAGTTCCGAAGACTGACGCTCTATCCAATTGAGCTATGGGCGCAATTTAAATTATTTCACACCTATCACCCAGAATTTTCCTTATTTTTTCCAGTTTCTGCCTTTTAACCGGTAAGATGCCTGCTTCAGTAGTACTACGCACAGGAGAATTCAACTGGATTTTATCGGGATTTATCTTATCTATCGCAACTTTTAATTTTTTAATCTGCCTTAAATCATCATTTATTCCTGCCGCCAGCATTATTTCAAGCCAAAGCTGCCCTCTGTACTCTTTTCTAAAAACAATTAACCCTGCAATGACTCCATCAACCGTTATTCCGCTGACTGGCCGGTCGATTTTCTCAAAGACTGCCTGAGTAGCTGCATCCAGGGAAGGAATAATTAAATCTGCTTCAACTAATTCCCTGCGTAAACAATCTTCAGCCAACAATGAGCCATTAGTAATAACTGCCACCGGTATCTTGCAAATCTGTTTAATCTCTCTTATCAAATCACCGATACGAATATTTAAAGTAGGCTCTCCTGAACCGGAAAGAGTAATATACTGCAGGTAATCTATTTCTGCGGAATGACCCTCCAACCAATTCCGTAATTCTTCAATAATCTCCGAGGAAAAAATATATTCTTTTCTTTCCCGGGTTAAAACATTTGTCTTGCCTAACTGGCAATAAACACAATCAAAAGTGCATATTTTATAAGGGGTTAGGGTAATACCTAAAGAATTACCTAACCTGCGGGATTTTAAAGGGCCAAAGATATATTTCATTTTGGGATAAATAAAATACCCTCAACCAGTAAATTTTTTAAATAAATTCATCGGGCTGAGGGTATTTTTAGCTTTATTTGATTTCTACGATACAGTTTTGGGTGCCAAAGGAATTCGTTATGCAGCCGCCGTTGCAACTTGGATCATTTATCCATGTGCCGTCGACGAAGAACTTGTATTCATACCGTCCCGGCTTCAGGCTAATTTTAGCTGCCCAATTGCCCTTTAGATCCTTTTTTGCGGCATGCGCCTTGGTGTCCCAATTATTAAAACTTCCTGCTAAGCTGACCCTTTTTGCTTTGGGAGCAAAAAGTTTAAACGTGGCTGACTTTGAACTGGTTGTCTTTGCCATCGCTACCTCCTTCTATTTTGTCTTTATATTTATACCTAACAATTCAGGTGATGTCAAGCAAAATTGCTTCCAAGATTTTTTATACCGCAACTATGGAGAGGCCTTTTTTCTCGGCAAGCCTGATACTTGCATCTTTATCTATAAAAAGGGTCTTACTCGCCTCAAAAGCAAGGCAGCTGGCCTTAACTTTAATCAGGTTTTTTACGGTATTCAGGCCCACAACAGGTATATCAAAACGCATGTCCTGCTTGGGCTTACTTACTTTAACCAAGGTAATTCCTGCGCGGCCAATACTGCCTGCCCGGCGGATTAACTTGTCTGTACCCTCCATTGCTTCCACTGCCACAATCGCTTTATTTTTTACGGCAACAGACTGGCCTATATCAAGATAAGCTATTGCTTTGGCCAAATCAAAACCGAAATAGACATCTTCCCATGTAGCAAATCCAGGTTCTATTTTTGTAAGGATACCTTTTTTAGGTAAGAACTCCTGCAAAAAAAGCGTTGAATCCAGCAATTCAAAACCATCCTGTTTTAATTTCTCGGCAATCGCACCAAAAATAGTATCTGCCCTTTTATCCTCTAAACCCGCCAAAAGCGCTTTTAATTGCGGGTCTTTTTGTATCTCCTTGCTAAACAAACGCCGCGGGCTGATTTGCCCGGCCATCACAAGTTTGGTAATACCTTCGGATTTAAAAATCTCAAACATTTTTGAAAATTCCGACAGGCCCAGCCAGTATATTTTATCGACGAGTTTTTTTAATTGGCGGGAAGTGTCACCCTTAATTGCTACGGCAACAATATGGCAGTTTTTCTTCTTGGCAGCGGTTGATAATAAAAGCGGGAATTTCCTATTCCCGGCGATAACGCCGATTTTTTCCATAATTTAATCTTAGTCTTTCGTTGTTCGGCAGGAATGGCTGATACCGCGTGAAGATTTTTTAATAAACTCAACAAGATATTGTACTTCTTTACACAGCGCCGGCTCTTTTTCCAGTTCTTTCAAGGCATGCTTCGCAGAAAGCCCTGAGTTAAAACAGATTTTAAAAACATGGCTGAGTTGATGGATTGATTCCTTGCTCACCCCATGCCGCCTTAAACCAATCAGGTTCAGGCCGTAAACACGCGCAGGGTGGCCATCACAGGTAGAATACGGAGGGATATCCTGTACTACTTTTGAACAACCACCGATAATCGAAAGCATTCCTACAGTAACAAATTGATGTATAGCAACTAACCCCCCTACCACTGCTTTATCCTCAATAGTAACATGCCCTGCTAATGTTCCGTTATTGGCAATAATGCAGTTATTGCCTACACGACAGTCATGCGCAACATGGGAATAAGCCATAAAAAGGTTATTATTCCCAACAATAGTCCTGCCGCCGTCACCTGTGCCGGGATTAAAAGTGCAGTATTCCCGAATAATATTATTATCTCCGATTTCCAGAGAATTATTCTCGCCTTTATATTTTAGATCCTGCGGCGGGCTGCCGATTACTGCGCCGGTAAAAAATTCGCAATTTTTTCCGATTACGGTATTTCCGTCAATCACACAATGGCTGCCGATTTTGCTGCCTGCGCCTATCGTTACATTATCAGCAATAACAGTATACGCCCCAATGCTGATTCCAGAGGATAATTTTGCTTTACTGGATATGATTGCTGTTTTGTCTATCATCATCTTTGCGCATCGTCCAAGGCAAACATAAAATCAGCTTCCACCACAACCTTGCCGTCAACTGTGGCCTGACCATGGACTTGCCCTGTTTTTGATTTAATTTTTCCGGCGACAACTTCAAAAACCAATTGGTCTCCAGGAACAACTGTTTTTCTGAATTTAACATTATTTATCGTTAAGAAAAACGCCAACTTGCCACGGTTTTCTTCCGGAGATAGCATCATAATCCCTCCGACCTGTGCCATTGCTTCCAGCATTAAAACACCCGGCATTACCGGCTTACCAGGAAAATGCCCTTTAAAAAAATAATCATTAATCGTGACATTTTTAATACCAATGGCGCGCTTGCCGCGTTCAAGATGAGTAATCCTGTCTACGAATAAAAACGGATCGCGATGCGGCAATATCTTCATAATTGATTCTGCTTCCAATACCTCGGATTCCGCAGGATGGTAATTTATGCCGATTCCACCCAATGCAAACCTTAACCTCTGCTGCTCAATTTTTTTGACAAGTTTTAAATTCAAGGAATGGCCACTTTTAATCGCAATGATATGAGCCTTTAACGGATACCCTACAAGATAAAGATCCCCCAGTAAATCCAGTATTTTGTGGCGGACAAATTCATTTTCAAAACGCATTTTATTTTTTATAACACCCTGTTTCCCGACGACAAGTGTATTATCATAATTAGCGCCTAGGCCCACGCCATGCTTCTGTAATTCTCCGGCTTCCTCTTCCAGGCAGAATGTCCGCGCTGGTGCGATTTCATTCTTAAAAGCATCGGCATTAAGGCCTAATTCTAAAAAATCAGATTTCAGAAAGGCATGATTATATTGCAGGGTATAAGAAACCTTAAAATCAGCAGAAGGCAGGGCTATCAAAGAACAACCGTCTTCTTCTACAATAATAGGATCCTTAATAGCATAAATTCTTTTTTCTTTTTCCTGCTCTTTAATCCCTGTTTTAGCCAATGCTTCAACAAAACTTAAACTGCTGCCGTCTAAGCCCGGGACTTCCTCATTATCAATTTCGATAATAAGGTTATCTATCCCTAAGCCGAGTAATGCCGACATTAAATGCTCGATTGTACATACTCGGCCGCCTTCGCTTCCAATTGAAGTCCTGCGCGGGCTGCTGGCAGGCTGCGAAATAGCATTGTCAATTGAAGCCCTGATTAGCGGATGGGTTGCCAGGTCAGTACGGATAAAATTTATTCCTGTGTCTACAGCAGCCGGCTTAAAAACGATATTCACATTGCCTGCCGTATGCAAACCAATTCCTTTCAGGCTGATTTCTTTTTCGATTGTGCGCTGCTTTTCCATATTCGTAAATTTTTGCGTGTCCTTATCCGCAGCTATCCGCGGATTTATTATCCGCGTTCATCCGCGTTTCTAATTCTTCTATTTTCTTTTTTAATTTAGTGACAGATTCATATAATTTAGGCAGATTCTGCACACAGGCATTTATTTTTAATGCCTTGCTGTGCTCGCGCGCCGGATAACCCGACACCATAGTATTGGCCGGGACTGATTTAGTAACTCCTGCCTGAGCAGCTATAACCGCATTGTCGCCTACACTAATATGGCCAACAAGCCCTGCCTGCCCTGCTAAAGTAGCTCCCCGGCCGATAATCGTGCTGCCGGATATGCCTGCCTGAGCAACAATGATAGAATTTTCTCCCACAATTACATTATGCGCAATGTGCACAAGGTTATCTATTTTTGTGCCGCGGCAAATCAAAGTCTTGTCAAAACGCGCCCGGTCAATACTGACATTAGAGCCGATTTCTACATCATCTTCGATAATTACCGTACCCAACTGCGGTATTTTGTGGTGTTTACTCTTGACAGTAACAAAACCAAACCCGTCCGAGCCAATTACTGTGCCGCTATGGATTATTACCCGGTCTCCTATAGTAACATTTTCCCGGATAGAGACATTCGAATAAAATAATCCATTGTTGCCTATCTTAACATGGTGGCCTATAAAACAACCGGAATAAATTATGCTATTATCCCCGATTATCGCATAATCCCCTACCACCGCATAAGGGCCGATAGCCACATCCTTACCAAGAGAAACATTTTTTCCTAAAATTGCCGTCGGATGTATACCGGTATGGTGCTTTGCTTCTGCTTCTGGGGCGATAAAAGAAACTATTTTAGCAAATGCCAACGACGGATCTTCCGTGCGGATAATCGGCTTAGAGGCGCGCTCGATTTGGCGCGAAGTTATAATTGCCGAAGCGCCGGTTTTATCTATAAAAGGGAGATACTTAGGATTTGCTAAAAATGTAATATCGCCTTTCTGCGCTTCTTTGATGCCGCAGATACCGGTAATCACAATATCAGCATCGCCTACAATTTCCCCGCCGATAAATTTGGCTATTTCTTTTAGAGTCTTCTGCATTACACCTTATTTACCTTTAGCACTACCTTTAGCCGGATAACCTTTATTCAAAATTTCAATAATTTTATCAGTAATATCCATGCCCTTAGGCTGATATGCCAAAGCAGCAGCGTCAAACACCAAAGTAAAACTTTCTTTTTCGGCGTATCTGTTAATTGCTTCTTTTATATCTTTCGATAATTCAATGGTTTTATCAACTTGTTCTTTACGTAAATCAGCCTGTTTCTGCCGGACAAATTCCTGCAGGCTTTTGATTTTTGTTTCTAATTCCGGATTTTTCGCTTCTTTTTCTTTTTCGCTTAACAAATTAATTTTATCCTGTAATTGCTTTAAATCATTTCTTTTTTTATCGATTTCTGACGTGTATCCTGCTTCTTTATCTTCCAGGGTTTTCATATAATCTTTTGCTTTTTGATAAGCATCACCGATGCGCTCAATGCTGACATAACCGAACTTTTCTACAGCAAACGCGCTTGTTGCCAAAAATGTGACCCCTAAAATTACTACCAAAGCTACCAATATCTTTTTCATTTTCGCTCCTCTCCTTTTTGTTTTTTTTAACCGTTACGGAATGGTTTAAAACCCGTGGCTTACATTGAAATGGAACCGGCCGCCACCTTTACTATCTTCGCCGGGTTCTTTATTTAAAGGGATGCCGTAATCAAGCATAATCGGGCCGATAGGAGTCTTTAACCTCACGCCAAAGCCCACGCCTGATTTGAATCCGCCTGAACCAATTTTATCGACTTTCTCCCAAACATTACCGACATCATAAAAAACCGCTGCCTTGGCAAAACTTAAGACCGGATAAAGGTATTCTATATTACCAATCATCATAGAATTACCTCCCAGGGCGTCTTTGGTAATCGGATCAATAGGCCCGATTTTCCTTTCGTTATAACCACGGATAGTACTGGCACCTCCGGCAAAAAAACGTTCATATATCGGAACCTCGTTAGAATCACCATACTGGTTAACCACGCCTACGCGCCCCCTGAATTCCAAAGCTGAAGCATTCCACAGCGGGACATAGTGCGAAACCCTGCTATTAAATTTCGCATAATTTTTATCTCCGCCAAAAGGCCCGCCTGCGCATTCAATACTGCCCGTCAAAAAGTTACCTTTTGTAGTATCAAAAACACTGTCCCTGTTATCAAAAGAGGCAGAAAAAGTAGTGCTGCTAACAACATTAGTGCCGACTTCATTCAATAAAGCACTGGTTGCAGTTGTATCAACATCGCTGATTTTTATTTGATTCCAACGATAGGTTATATCTGCTTTGATATATTCTGTAAGTTCTTTACCCAAAGACACATCCCCTCCAAGAATCTTCTCTTTATAACCATAGCCGGAATCTGAATCCTTGTCGTGAGTAGTCTTATAAGCATCGATGCCCAAAGAAATTGGATAATCAAAAAGCCAAGGCTCGGTAAAATTAAAATCAATCCCTCCGGTGCTTGTCCCGAAAGAAGTACGTAGTTTAAGATTTTGCCCGCCGCCGGTAAAATACGGCCAATTCTTCCAGTCAAAATTTTTCTGTTCAACTTCTACAAAACCGACAAACTGATCAACAGTACTGTAGCCGCCGCCAAAACTAAATGCTCCAGTCTTAGACTCCTTGACATCTACCAATAAATTTTTCTTATCGGGAGCTGACCCCTCTTCGGTATCATAGCTGACTTCCTCAAAGAAACCTAAATTCTGCAGCCTTTCTTTGCTACGCTTAAGCTTTTCGCCGTCAAAACGATCGCCCGGCCTGATCCTCAATTCCCTGCGGATAACCATATCTTTGGTTTTTACATTGCCTCTTACCTTAATCTTATCAACATATGTTATCTGATTTTCGGCAATATTATAAACAACATCAATACGGCCGGTATAAGTATTCAGTGAAGTAGCTTCCTGAACCTGGACTGAAATATAGCCCCGGTCAAAATACAGCCCCTGGATGTTCATAATATCCTTCTTTAAGGCCTCCTGGCTGAATACCTTGCCCGGAATACAATCTTTCAATTTCGAGAGAACTTCTTTCTGGGTAATGTCTTTAGTGCCGTTTATAGTTACATTACCTACGAGATAACGCTTGCCTTCTTTAATTTTAATCGTAATATCCAGTAAAAACGGCTTCAACGCCTGCGGCTTAACCTGTGATTCCGCGGTAACGTCAATAAAGCCTTCTTTTTTGTAAAACGATTTTATACGCTCGATATCCTCAGCCAAAACATCTTCCTTCAAAACACCTGCGTTAAAGAACCAGGCCTCTTTGGTCTTCATCAGCCTGAGTATTTTCTGGTCGGAAAAAATAGTATTGCCTTCAATAAAAATATTTTTAACCCGCACCTTCTTGCCTTCAATAATATTAAACTGAACCTTAGCGCGCTGAGTATCATTATCCACATCAACAGCATGATCTATCTGTACAGCGCTAAAGCCTATTTTCTCATACATCTTTTTGATGATACGGATGTCTTCCGCCAGATTAGGATAATCAAGATACTGGCCTTCTTTTGATTTTAACGCCTCTTTAATTTTTATCTCGGAGACAGTTAAATGGACTATGCCGGAAAATGTAATTTTGTCGATTATCGGGCGTTCTTTCACCGTAACGATTATTTTTACGCCATCATTATAGTCCTCGGTATCAATTTTAATATCACTGAAGAAACCCAAAAGATACAGCCGCTTCAGGTCATCGCTGGCGATATTTTCCTGATAAGGCGAGCCGACTTTAGTTTTCATTTTGGAAATAACTACATTGGTACTGATCGCCTTATTGCCTTTAACTTCTATGGCAGTAACTAACTTTAACGGAGCGGGCACAAAGGCAGGGGCTGATCCTTGAGAAACCTGCTGACTTTCAGCCTGTTCCTGAGCGAGTGCGATTGAAATACCTACACTTCCGGCTAATAAAGAAAGAGTTAGGAGAACTAAGAATATCCGTTTGGGCATATTTATAGTAGAAGGTGAATTTATTTTATTAGTATATCACAGGTGCGGTAATTTGCAAATTATTTTTATAAATATATCGGCTAGCTGCGGATTAAACTGGCTGCCGCGGCCATTAGTTATCTCTCTAATCGCATCCTCGATAGAAAAGGCTTTTTTATAATCCCTTCCGGTAGTAATCGCATCAAATGAATCTGCTAAAGCAATAATCTGGGCACCCAGAGAAATATTACTGCCTGCAAGGCCCTGGGGATAGCCTGAACCGTCCCATTTTTCATGATGGCCGGCAATCCACGGTAGGATATCCCTGACGTCTTTTAGCGGCTCGAGGATCTTTGCGGAAATCAACCCGTGCTTTTTTATAGAATTATATTCTTCCTCCGTGAGCTTCTCTTTTTTATGCAATATATTATCCGGGATGCCGATTTTCCCCAAGTCATGCAAAAGCGCTGCTTTGGCTAGCTTTTCTTTTAATTCCGGCGACCAGCCTAATTCATCCGCCAGCATTACAGCATAACGTGCCACCCTTTCCGAATGGCCCTCAGTATATGGATCGCGCGCCTCCAAAGCCTTGGCCAGAGAAGCAATAGTTTCCAAGAATGCTTCCTTAGTGCGGGCGTGTTCTTTGTTCAAATTATCGATAAGCAGTAAAAGCTGACGATTTTTCTCTTCAATATCTTCGCTGATGCCGCCCAATGCCTCCTGACTCTCTTTTATCCCAGGATAAGATGTATGAAGGAGATAATCCAACTCATGCTCTTTAAAAAATATAAGATCATTTACTTGAGCTTTTTTTAATTCTGCGGAAAGCACAAACAGTAATTCTCGAACAGGGTAACCTTTCCTGAATTTCAGACAGGCCAATTTTACTTCTAGCTTAATCCCACGCCGGGAAAATTCAGCATTTAAATTATCCGTTAAAATACGACAGAGCTTGTCGATTTTTTTAGGAGAGGTAATTACACACCCTGCAACTTCTTCCGCAGAATAACCCGCCCATAAACTTCCTTTTAAATTGATGCTTTTATTTATTGCAAGCCATAATTCTTTCAATTTCTGAAAATCCATATTTTCTACTGCAGCAGCCAAAGGCTTAAAATAAAGTAAAACCACGAATGGCTCGCGGTAAAAATAAATTTTCTTTGTTTCCAGCTCAAGCCGGCCGTAGAAATACCTTAAGGTAAAAATATTCCTTAAAGGGTCCATAGTGGCTTTCACCCTGATCTTAAACAGTTGGGCAAGAAAATCCAGGTATTTATACAAACTACCTAAGGTAAAGAATATTAGCGCAAAAACAATCACCCTGCCTGAGTCAAATCTCATCCCTGCCAAAAGTAATAATACGCCTGACCAAAAAACTATAATCATATGCCCGGCGATAAAAAGGCAGCCGTTCAGGAAACCTGCGTATTTAAGGATGTAGTACAAAACAAGAAAGGTTGCCAGAAGAAAGAAAATTGATAAATTATCTACCTGCCTTAGCAGGCGGTTGGAAACAATTGTATTGACGCCGTTGATATGCAGCAGGCCTCCGGGTATCCTGCCTAACGGAGTAGGATAGATATCATGGGAAATTTCCGGCTGAGGATAAACTAAAACAAATGAGTTTTTTAAAAAATCCCTACCGTATTTTTCTTTCAAAGCCGGGAGATTATATATCGCCTCAAACAGGCTGACTCTTATGATATCCGTTGGCTTAATCAGGTAATTGATATAGTATGTTTTATTTTTGAGTAAACTGAGGCGGGAAATTACTTTTTCCGGCTGTTGGTTCAGTATGGCCGCACTGAGCATAACGCTAAAAGAATAATATCTCTTCTCATCCAAAACTACATACCCGCGCAAGCGCCGGATTAAGCCATCTTTATCTTCAGGAGTATTCAGCATCCCTGTGGCATAACTTAATTTTTCCAACTGAGGCAAAGGCAAGGCGGGAGTACCGGTTGAAGGATTAATCAGATAAGCTAAAACTACCCTGTATGATGCATCACGTAAGGCTTCTTCTAACGCCAAATCATCTTCCTGATTTTCCGAAGATCCGGCGAAGATAAAATCAAACCCAAGGGTATTTATGCCTTCCGGCTGTAAAACTTTTAGCAGCCGGGCATAGACTGATCTTTTTAGAGGATAGCGCTGCGATAACTGCGTTAAAGAATCGGTATCAACTTCAATACCGATAATTTTCAACGGCTTAGCAGCTTTTTTGGAAAGTGAATAGGCGTAACGACTGGCAAGGTCATTAACGCCGAAGAATTCAGGCGAAGCAAAACGTACAAAAAAAGAAGAAATTAAAAAACTGCCGAAACCGATGCATAAAATTTGCCAAAAATCACGAGCTTTCTTCAAGGTGATAAAATTAATTATCCAAGCCGGTTGCGTGTTTAAATTTCTCTATTCTGGCTTTCCTGGTCACGGCCTGCCCGTATTTATTCGCTTGTAACATAAAGTTACGTTTCGTATGCCGCGTAACGGCAAGCTCGGATGTATTCGAGAATACCGGCACATCACATTCTCCAATGGTAACTACATCATCGAGCTTATTATAATCCACAGCTTTCAAATTTATTATTAATGTGTTCAACCCATAAGAAACACAGGTAGCACAAGAACCCGGGGGGGTCGAATCTGCCGGATCGGTAATTAATTGCATGTCACCTTTGGCTAATTTATTCAGCATAAAATCCTTGGCGCTGGAAGCATAAGCTAAATTCCCTTCCTTTAGCCCGACAATAAAATAAGCTAACTTCATTTTCCAGGTGCCTTCAGCTTTTATAACCTGTGCATAGGCATCCCTGATGTATTTAGGAGGTATC
Source organism: Candidatus Omnitrophota bacterium (assembly GCA_025453445.1). GTDB lineage: Bacteria > Omnitrophota > Gorgyraeia > Gygaellales > Profunditerraquicolaceae > JALOQJ01. Next base: position 25,478 of record JALOQJ010000004.1, on the reverse strand, counting down.
CGGGTTAAATCTCCGGGCACCTGATCATTCTCCATGATATAGATATTCAGAGCAGTATTTAGGGCCTCCATATTCGCCCGGCTTATCCTCGCTTTAGAATCTTCTACGGTATTCTCATAATTCACATAACCTACAGTTGAAAGGATGCCGATTACGATTACTGTTACAAGCACCTCCATAAGGGTAAATCCTTTACGGTACATAACACACCTCCTTTTTTTTATTCTATTCGCGCTATATTTTCAAAACGGGTGTATTCTTTAATAAATGCTAATCTTAGCGACCCTACCGGGCCGTTACGCTGTTTGGCGATAATAATTTCAGCCACACCCTGATTATCAGGCGTGGGATTATAATATTCTTCTCTTAAAATCAATACAACCACATCTGCATCCTGCTCAATGGCGCCAGACTCCCTCAAGTCGGAAAGCTGCGGCCGATGGTCGTTACGCGATTCCACAGCGCGGGAAAGCTGACTAATAGCAATCACCGGAACGTTTAATTCACGGGCCAGTGCCTTCAGAGACCGGGAAATTTCGGAGATTTCCTGCTGCCTGCTTTCCGGGCTGCCTGTACCGCGCATTAACTGCATATAATCAAGGATAATCAGCTGAATATTTTGATGCGCTTTCAGGCGGCGTGCCTTGGCTCGCAATTCCATTACGGAAATTGCCGGAGTATCATCGATAAAAATCGGTGCTTCGGAAAGTTTTCCTGCTGCGGCAGTCAGGCGCGGCCAATCTGATGTTGCAAGATACCCTGTGCGAACTTTATGCGCGTCGACTTTTGCATGCGCACAAAGCATTCTCTGCACTAGTTGTTCTTTAGACATTTCAAGGCTGAAAAGTGCCACAGGAACTTTTTCTACTACACCGGCATATTCGGCAATACTTAAGGCAAAAGCACTTTTACCCATTGAAGGCCTGCCGGCAATAATAACCAGATCTGAAGGCTGTAAACCGGCGGTCTTCAAATCAAAATCTATAAAGCCGCTCGGCACACCCGTAACATGTTCTTTTTTCTGATAAAGCTTGTCTATAGTTTCAATGCTGTCTTTGATGATTTCTTTAAGGTGCAGATAAGTCCCGTGCTGTTTCCTATCGCTGACTTCAAAAACCAGGCGCTCTGCCTGATCTACTACTTCATCAATATTGCCGTCGCTTTCATAACAGGATGAAACTATCCGCGTGGCACTATTGATCAAGGTCCTTAAAATACTTTTTTCTTTGACGATTGTAACATAATGGCCGATATTGGCCGAGGTAGGAACAGAATTGGCAAGGTTGGTTAAAAAACTTACGCCTCCTGTTTCTTCAAGGAGGCTTCTTCTTTTTAATTCGTCGGCAAGAGTAATCAGATCAACTGCTTTATTGGCGTTAAAAAGATCTAATATGGCATCAAATATCTTCCTGTGAGTATCCTTATAAAAAGCGTCTTTATCCAGCCTTTCGGCAGCGACGGAAATGGCCTCTTCATCCACCAGCATGGAACCTAATACCGCCATTTCAGCTTCTAAATTCTGCGGCTGAAGCTTCTCAAGGATTATATCCGCCATAATAAATTATTTTTTAACGATCCAAACTTTTAACTTAGCTGTTACTTCCGGATGCAGCTTAACCGGCACTTCATATATCCCTAATGCCTTAAGCGGTTCAGTTAATGCGATCTTGTTTTTTTCCAGCTCAATGCCTTCTTCTTTCAGAGAGGCTAACAACTCAACAATACCAATGCTACCATAAAGCTTGTCCTCTTCCTGCGTCAACACAGGGATAGTTAAAGAAAGGCCGGATATTTTCAGGCTCAACTCGTCAGCCTCTTTTTTCAATTTCTCCTGCTGCAGGGTTTTTCTTTGCTTATCCTCTTCTAATTTTTTCAGATTTACCGTATTGAGCGGCACAGCCAAGCCGTTAGGAATAAGAAAATTCCGCGCAAAGCCGTCTTTGGCCTTGATTACCTGTCCTGCTTTACCGATGTTCGCTACATCTTTATTAAGAATTACTTCCATAATAATCTCCTAAGGCTGTTAACGCACGTAGGGCAAAAGAGAAACAAAACGGGCACGCTTAATTACTTCAGTAAGCATGCGCTGATGCTTGGCGCAATTGCCTGAGCCGCGCGTAGAAGTAATCTTACCTCTTTCTTTAATAAACGCTTCCAGCCTTTTCATGTCTTTATAATCCAGCGATCTAACCTTATCTACGCATAAACGGCAAAACCTCTTGCGCATACCAAAGGCCGAACCGCTTTTTTCTCTTTTTTTAAGAATTTTTCTTTTTGTATCCCTCTCTTTATCCCTCATTAAGACTCTCCTCGCTTTCTCCTAACCATGATGCTTCAGTAGACGGTGGTACTTCTTCCTGAGAAACTTCTCCGGAGGCACCTGTTTTAGACGGCGCCTTGCCTAAGAATTGCACGCGTTCCGCCCTAACTTCGATAACATTGCGTTTCTGTCCGGCCTTATCTTCCCAAGAGCGCGACTGCAGCCTGCCCTCGATAAAAACCGGGCTTCCCTTATGTAAATACTGATTACAGACCTCTGCCTGTTTATCCCAGACTACGGCAGTAATAAAACAAACTTCTTCTTTCTGTTCCTGATTCTTATCGCGGTAACGCCTGTTTATTGCCATCCTTAGATTAGCTACTGCTGTGCCCTGCGGAGTGTAACGCAGTTCAGGATCCTTAGTCAGATTACCCATTAATAAAACTTTATTTAAATTAGCCATTTGTTTTTCTCCTTAGGCAGCCTTAGTGATTAACACCCTGAGGATGTTTTCATTCAAATTGTAAGCATGCCTCATCTTTGTCACTGCCAGAGGGTCAACGCTGAAATTCATCAGGTAATATACGCCTTCCATGTGTTTCTTAATCGGAAAAAATAACTTGCGTTTTTCCGACCAGACAGCAGCGTTGGTGACTGTCCCGCTATTTTTAGTTACTGCCTCACTAATCTGGTTAAATAAAATTTTCCTTTCCTCTTCGGATAAATCTGGCTTAACGATAAACATCGCTTCGTATTTATTCACCCCGCCCTTCCTTTCTTTCTTTTGCATAATAATTTTACTCGTTTAATTCCCCTAACCCTTTAGGAAGGGCGGGGTTCATTTACTTCTCCTCCCTACAACTGCGTTGGTTAAAAATATTCATACTTTCATCAATGCCTGAACAAACCCAGCTCAGGCAGCAATCAAGCGCTTTGCTGATTATTTCTTTAAGTTCTTCTCTTTCCTGTTTCGTAAAAGCGGATAATACGTATTCTGCCGCATCGCTACTGCGCTGGGGCCTGCTGATTCCGATGCGCAAACGGCTAAAATCTTTGCCCCCCAAAAAATCAATGATTGATTCCAACCCGCGCTGGCCGCCGGAAGAGCCTTCTTTTCTTATCTTTAGCTTACCGAACGCTAAATCCAAGTCATCACAAACAATCAGTATATCCTGATGCCCTGCCTTATATTTTTTTGCTAACTGCCTTACGGCAATGCCAGACAGGTTCATAAAAGTCAACGGTATCGCCAACACAACAGCCTGATTATCAATTTTTAATTTCGCGCTTAGAGCCGAAGCACTGTTATCTTTTTTTAAGGCAAGGCCTTCTGCCTTTGCCAGTGCCTTAACAACCATAAAACCGATATTGTGCCTTGAATGAAGATAAGCCCCGCCGGGATTGCCCAAACCTACGATTAATTTCATTTCAGCTTTCAGTCTTCAGCTTTCAGTCTTCAGCTAACAGCTGGCAGCTGATAGCTGATAGCTAAAATATTATTTTTCTTTCTTCTCTTTCTCTTTCTTCTCTTCCTCAGCTCCTTCAGCCGGAACTTCTTTCTTCTCCTTAATAACTTCAGGCTCTTGGACTTCTTCGCCTTCAGCAGGCACAGCTACTTCTTCCTTAATCGGCGCAACACAAGATAAAACTATCGCATCAGAAGGAGTTAAAACTTTAACCTCAGCAGGAAAAGCTATATCTTTAACATGAATTGCATCACCAATCTTTAAAGCGCTGACATCCACTTCAATGCCCTTAGGAATCGCAGTCGGTAAACATTCCACTTCCACTTCCCAAAGTATATGCTCCAGCGAACCGCCTTCTGTTTTGGCGCCTATCGGCTCGCCCTTGGCAGTAATCGGCACATTCACTTTAATTGCTTTAGTCAGCGAAATCTCATTAAAATCCACATGCACGATATCACCCTTGACTGGATGATACTGAATTTCCTTAATCAGGCAAGCATGGGTCTTTTGTTTTTTATCATCCGCAACTTTCAGGTTAATCACAATATTTTCCAGCCGATACTGATGCAATAAATGGAATAATTGTTTGTGGGAAACTTTTATTGCCTGCGAATTTTTACCTTCGCCATAAATAACCGCGGGGATAAACCCGGTATCCCTTAAACCCTTGACTTTACCCTTGCCTATTTGCTCTCTTAATTCAACATCCAAAAATATCTCTTCCATGATAATTACACTCTCCTTTAATCAAACAATGAGCTGACTGACTCTTCGTGATGTATCCTTTTAATTGCCTCACCTAAAAGGCCCGCTACGGATAAAACCTTAATCCGCTGATTTTGTTTCTCTTTTGCCAATGGGATACTGTCGGTAATAATCAATTCCTCCAGGCCGACACATTTATGAATTCGTTCGATTGCCGGGCCAGATAATACACCGTGAGTAATCGCTGCGCGTATACTCTTTGCACCGGCTTTCTTTAACGCCTCAACACCCTCAATCATGGAACTACCGGTAGCAATAAGATCGTCGGCCATAATTGCATCTTTGCCTTTTACATCGCCTAAGAAATGCATTATTTCTGTTTTTTCCGGTGAATCGCGCCTTTTATCTATAATCGCTAATCCGGCGGAAAGCCTCTTGGCATAAGCACGCGCCATTTTAATCCCGCCCACATCAGGAGAAACAATTACCAGATTTTTTGTATCTAGCTGTTTAAAATATTCGATGAAAACATTGATAGCAAAAAGATGATCCACCGGAATATCAAAAAATCCCTGAATCTGTCCGGCATGTAAATCCATAGTCAGAATCCTGTTTGCGCCGGCAGTAGTCAGAAGATTTGCCACTAATTTCGCGGTAATCGGCACGCGCGGCTGGTCTTTCCTGTCCTGCCGTGCATAACCAAAATAGGGAATTACCGCAGTAATGCGGTGTGCTGAAGAACGCTTTAAAGCATCGATCATAATCAAAAGCTCCATCAGGTTATCATTAGACGGAGGGCAGGTCGGCTGCACGATAAAAACATCTTTACCTCTGATGTTATCATTGATCTTTACGCGGATTTCCCCTTCACTGAACTTTCCTACAAAGGCATCGGATAATTGCACCTCCAGGTATTTACAAATATCTTTAGCCAGTGCAACATGGGCATTACCGCTAAAAATTGCTAATTTATCCATTTTTATTTTACCCTCAATGAGCCCTCATTTTTCTTAGGGCGAATTGATCCCGAGTCCGCCGCAGGCAGACGAAGGACATTATTTTTTTCTTATTTTCAGTTGCCTTGCCGGAACACCTACCACTATCGCATTGTCCGGAACAGGGATATTTTTAACAATTACCGAGCCGGCGCCGGTAACGGAATTTTTTCCGATTTTTGCCGGCGCAACCAAAATTGTATCTGAACCAATCAGGGCATTATCTTTAATTATAGTAAAATTCTTCTTTTTGCCGTCAAAATTGGCAGTGACAGTCCCTGCGCCGATATTCACAGACTTGCCGATACGGCTGTCTCCGATATAACTAAAATGTTTAATGAAGGTTTTGCTGCCGAGTGTGGAACGGACAATTTCCAGGAAATTACCTGCCAGCACATCGTTGTCAATATTCGTGCCTTCCCGTAAATGCGCGAACGGGCCGACAGAACAGCGTTTTCCAATTTTAACATCATTTTCAATTACTGTAAAGGGATAAATCACGGTCTCAGCGCCAACTTTGCTGCCGAAACTGATAAAGGTTGTTTCCGGATCAATAATTGTCACTCCCTTTTTCATTAAATCTTCGTTTACCCTGCGCTGCTGAATCTTATTAGCGCGTGCCAAATCTATACGGGAATTTATGCCTTGTGCTTCGCTCACATCATCAATCTTAACACTTCCAATTAAACCGTTGTTTTTATAAATGATGCCAATGGCATCTGTCAGATAATATTCTTTTTTGCGGTTATTAGGCCTGACTTTTTTTAAAGCAGCAAATAATTTATCACTTTTAAAACAGGCAATGCCGGTATTAATCTCTTTAATTTCTTTTTCGAATTCGTCGGCGTCTCTCTCCTCGACAATCCCGCAAATCGCGGAATATTCATCCCTTAAAATCCTGCCGTAACCAACCGGCTTATCGACGTTAGCAGTCAGCAAAGTAACATCAGAAGCAGCATCAATATGCCCCTGAAGTAATTTTTTAACGGTTTCTTTCTTTAATAAAGGATTATCAGCATACAGGACTAAAACTGTCCCCTTAAAATTTTTTAACGCGGGGTAGGCGCATTTTACAGCATCAGCTGTACCAATAAGCTTCTTCTGGACAGCAATCTCAACGCCTGCAGGAAGAATTTTTCTTACCTGTTCATACCCATAGCCCAATACAACCACTGTTTTAGCGGAATTAACTTCCTTTGCCAAATCTAAAACATAACCTAAGATCGGCCTGCCGCATAAATGATGCAGCGCTTTAGGCGTAAGCGATTTCATCCGCGTGCTTTTTCCCGCGGCTAAAATTACTACTGCTATATTCTTCATAAGTATAATCTTAACTGGGACGTGTGGAGTCGAACCACAATAGCGAGATCCAAATTCTCGAGTCCTACCATTGGACGACGTCCCAAAAAATTGTGGTTACTCCCCTTATCCTGCGCCTCTTGTTTTTTCCTGCCCGTAAGCGTCTAATATCCTTTTCTGCAAATAGTCCCTGAAAGACTGAGTTATCGGATGAGCAATGTCTTTTTGATCCGATTGCACCCCGTTATTTGCATCTGCCGTCGTGGTAACAGGCACTATAGGCAACTGAGCAGCACATTGGTTGCAATATTTACTGCGCGCCTCATTCTTAAAACCGCATTTGGAACAAGGCTGTTTTATTTTTCTGGAAGGCATGGCGATAAATACACCCTTAGTGCCTTCGATAACTTTAATATTCCTCACTACAAAGCAATTGTCAAAGGTTACTGTCGCATACGCTTTGAGCTTCTTATCCGGTGAATCCTTTAAGAACATCCTGACCTCTGTGATTTCCATGGCTGCTAAGGCCCTCCTCCTTGCATGACATTAAAGCGTCCGCGTAACGAAAACCTGCCAAAATTTTTCTTTTCTAAGTCGCCGGTATAAAAAAACCGCCTCCTTTCTCGAAGAAGTGATACCAAACATCGTCGGGCCGCTGCCCGACATCAAAATTGATCGCACCCCCAAAAATCCGAGTTTTGCCCTGATTTTTTTTAATTCAGGGTAAATTTTGGCAGTAACCGCTTCTAAACTATTAAACAAGGAAGAGCCAAGCAAAGCGAGGTCTTTTTTCTTTAATGCCAAAGGAAGTATATTAACATTATAAGCAGGCCTTGTCAACCCAAGATTTGAGCTATTTTTGTCCCATTTTCTGTAAATTAAGGGGGTGGAAACTTTGATTTTTGGCACTACTAAAACATGCCAAAGCTTTATGCCTTTAAGTGAGCTAAGTGGTTTTATCACATCGCCTTTTGCTCCACCTAAAGCGAACGCGCAGTCATAAATGAAAAAGGGAACGTCGCTGCCGATTTTTTTGCCAAGGCTGACAAGCTTAGCCCGGGAAAGGTTTAACTTCCAAAACCTATTCAATCCGCATAATACCACTGCCGCATTACTGGAACCTCCGCCCATACCGCTGCCTACGGGGATGCGTTTGTTGATTTTGATCTCCACCCCTCTATTCACCCGAAAGCTATCCTGCAATATTTTTGCGCTTTTATAAGCTAAATTTGTTGCATCTTTCGGAATATCAGCTGAATTAGAAGTAATTTTTATTATTTTATCTTGACGGGCTTTCAAGGTAATTATATCGCAAAGGTTGATTCTCTCAAAAAGGGTTTTTATATTATGGTAACTGTCTTTGCGGCGGTTAATAACTTCCAGATAGAGGTTTAATTTAGCGTAGGAATTGAGGACCACTTCTGCCTTAAGAAATAATTGTGGACACTGCTTTTTCTATATCGATACTTGTCAGATCATATTCCTTTAAAAGTTCGGCGGGTTCACCTGACTGGCCATACCTATTTTTGACACCTAGGCGTATAACTTTAGTGGGATAGTTCTCTACAACAATCTCGTCAACGCCTGATGCCAATCCTCCGACTATTGAATGCTCTTCGCAAACAACAATACCGCGCGTTTCTCTTGCTGCGCTCAATATAGCTTCTTTATCCAGCGGCTTAATGGTATGCATATTAATCAGGCGCGCTTTAATACCTTGCTTTGCAAGGTTGGCAACGGCAAACAACGCTTCCTGCACCATAATTCCGCAGGCAATAATCGTTACGTCTTTACCCTCAGTTAAAAATTGCGCTTTGCCTAAATTAAAGCTGCCTTTATTTTCTATTGTCGGAACTTTCGGCCTGCCTAACCTAACATAAAAAGGCCCGGGAGTTTGCACGCAGGCAATAATTGCCTCGGCTGTTTGCGGCCCGTCACAAGGAGCAATAATTTTCATATTCGGGATAACCCGCATCAGGGCAATATCTTCCAGTGCCTGATGGCTGGCTCCGTCAGGCCCGACGCTTAAACCAGCGTGCGTTGCAACGATTTTAACATTAAAATTATTATAGCTGACGGTATTTCTTACCTGATCCCATGCTCTGCCTGTAGCAAAAATTGCAAAAGTGGAAGTAAAAACTATTTTGCCGCAAGAGGCAATGCCGGCAGCAGCTGCCATCATATTCTGCTCTGCCACGCCAAAATTAAAAAACCTCTCCGGAAATTGTTTGGCAAAAAGCCCGGTACGCGTAGAACTGGATAAATCAGCATCTAAAACCACAATATCTTTATTGGTTTTACCTAACTCCACCAAGGTCTGACCGTAAATATCTCTTTGATATAGCATTTCCATAGTAAATTTAAATTCAAATAACAAAGCACAAATGACAAAATAATATCAAAGTACAAATATCAAATAACAAAACTTTAGTTTTGAAATTTGGCATTTGAATTTTTGGTTTATTTTGTGCTTTGAATTTTGACATTTGTCATTATCACTCTAACTCTTTAGCTGCTTTCTCGGCCTCTTCTTTAGTCGGTGCGCGGCCGTGAAAATCACAGACATTTTCCATAAAAGATACGCCTTTACCTTTTACAGTCTTAGCAATAATAATTGTAGGTTTTCCTTTAATGGTTTTTGCTTCTTCATAGGCAGCAAGGATCTGTTGCATATCATGGCCGTTAATTTCTATAACATGCCAGCCAAAGGCAAGCCATTTCTGCGCCAGAGGCTCCAAATTCATTACCGCGCAGGTTTTTCCGTCGATCTGAAAACCATTATAATCAAGAATAGCACATAGATTATCAGATTTAAAATGCGCGCATGCCATTGCCGCTTCCCAGATGTTTCCCTCCTGAATTTCACCATCACCCATCAACACATAAGTACGGTAATCTAATTTATCCAGTTTTCCGGCGAGGCTCATACCAAGCGCTATAGACAGGCCCTGCCCAAGAGAACCGGATGCTGCTTCTATCCCGGGAGTGCGGCGATCCGGATGCCCCTGCAGCATCGAGCCAAATTGCCTTAAGGTGATTAATTTTTCTTTAGGAAAATAACCGCATTCTGCCAATACTGAATACCAAAGCGGGCAACAATGCCCCTTAGACATATGAAACCTGTCGCGCAAAGGCCAGTGCGGATTTTTAGGATCATGGCGCAGAACAGCAAAAAATAAAGCGGTGATTAAATCTGTTGCTGAGAGGCTACCTCCGGGATGGCCTGAACCGGCGCAAGCCACCATGCGCACGATAGAACGCCTGATTTCTTTTGCTTTATTTTGCAGTTCTTTAATTTTATTTTCAGCGGATGGCATTTTTAACCGAATTTAAGCTTTCTATTTTTTCTTTGATGCTGTTTTGAGCCGGCTCTAATTGCAGGGATTTTTCCCAGTAAGCTTGCGCGTTTTCCTTATCGCCAAGCTTATAACAAACCTCGCCTAAATGATCAAAAATAATCGGATCGTCTATTAAACCTGCTGCCTTATCCAACTCAATTTTTGCTTCTGTAAATTTACCTTTTTTAAAATAAAGCCAGCCCAAACTATCAATATAAGCCCCGTTATCCGGTTGTAATTCTAAAGCCTTTTTTATCATTACCTCTGCTTCATCGAGGTTCCTGCTCTCTTCTATATAGACATACCCCAGATAATTCAGCGCTTCATGGTAATCAGGCTTAATCGCAAGAGCCTTTTTCAGTTCTTTTTCCGCAGGATCTTTTTTTTGCCCGTCGTAATAGATGCTACCCAGATAAAAATGTGCCTCAGCGTCATCAGGCGATAAATCAATGATCAGGCGGTAGACGCTCTCCGCATCTTTCAGCTTATTTTGGCGCAGGTATACCGCGCCGAGGCTCTTGTAAATTTCTATATTTTTAGGTTCAAGCCTAGAGGCATTCTTCAGGGCAATTTCATATTCGCGGTTTGCTTCTTCTGGCTTATCCTGCAGAGAATAGAGCAGGCCGAGTATAGCATGCGGCTCCACTGCCTCAGGATCAAAATTTACCGCCAAGCCCAACTCATCCACTGCCTTGCTAATCTGATTCTTTTTTATATAACAAGAGGCTAAATTCAGATGGATTGACGGATTTTTAAAATCAACCTTTAGCGCCTTATTATATTCGTCTATGGCAGAATCAAGCTGTCCCAGATTATCATACATCACCGCCATAATATAATGGCTTAATATCTGTGATACTTTTTTATCAAAAGCACTTGCCTGAGCACTGACACTTAAAATAACCAGGGCGCAAAATACCCCAAGCCGAATGAATCTCCCTAGATTAAAAAACATCGGTATGATTACGGATAATTGATACGCCTTGAAAAGCCTAAGCCCAAGCTCTCTTCTTGATGTGGCGCAGGCGGCGGCGCATCTTTTTTCTTTTGTGGGTCCTAATCTTCTGTCTTTTTCTTTTCTTACCGCAGGGCATCTTCCCTCCCTAAAAAATAACTTTATTTAACGGATATTCGATAATTCCTGCTGCGCCGGCACGTTTTAACCCCGGAATTAAAATCCGTACGATTTTTTCATCAATGACGGTCTCAACCGCATACCAACCGTCCGCAGAAAGATTAGAGACTGTCGGTTCTTTCAGCGCCGGCAAACAGGCAAGCACTTTTTTTAAGTCTGTTTTTTTTACGTTCATCTTTAAACCGACTTTTGCTTCGGCGGCGATAGCGCCATTTAACAAAACCGCTATCTCGGCCATTTTTTCTTTTTTCCAACAGTCCTGATAGGATTTTTTATTGGCGATAAACTGAGTGGTAGACTCACAAAGCGTAGCAATCTCGACGAGTTTATTGGCTTTCAGGCTTCTTCCGGTTTCGGTTAATTCCACAATTGCATCTACAAGGCCTGAACTTACTTTTACCTCAGTTGCCCCCCAGCTGAATTCCACATCCACATCAACTTTATTCTTCTTAAAATACTCCTTTGCGACATTTACCAGTTCCGTAGCAACACGTTTGCCTTTTAGGTCTTTGACTGATTTAATTCCGCTTGCCTCAGGCACAGCCAAAACCCACCTGACCTTGCTTAGGCTTTGTTTGGCATAAGCCAGGTTGCAGACACGCACCACATCAGACTTATTCTCCAGGATCCAGTCATTGCCGGTGATACCGCAATCCAATGCTCCGTCGCTAACATAACGCGACATTTCCTGCGCGCGTAACAAAACCGGCTCAATCTCAGCGTCGTCAATCGAAGGAAAATACGAGCGTTCCGAAGGAAGCCCGACATTAAAACCAGCCTTGCGGAACATCTTAAAGGTTGCTTCCTGCAGGCTGCCTTTGGGTAAACCTAATTTTAAGAGTTTATTTTTCATAGTGGTTAATTATACAGCCCCAATCATAATTTGTAAAGTAAAAAAAAAGTAGTATAATAAGTCCTTAATACTAGGAGGAAAATTATGCTTAAAGTACTGCGTAAGAAAGAAACCGCAAAAAAAATTTGGATTGTTCTGGCTATTTTGATCCTGCCGGCATTCGTGCTCTGGGGTTCCGGCAGTATGGTCAGTAATAAACAAGAGGCAAAATTTGCAGGGGAAATTAACGGTGAGAAGATTCCTATTCAAGAGTTTCAGGAATCGCTGGATGCGGTAAAAAACCGCGCGCTGATCCAATTCGGAGACAAATTTTCAGAAGTTGAAAAATCGCTCGACTTACCTGCACAAGCATGGGACAGGCTGGTAATCCTGAAAGAAGCGCAAAAACGTAAAATTAAAACGAGTGATAACGAAGTAGTTACTTCAATCGAAAGTTACCCCTTTTTCCAATCAATGGGCACATTTGACAAGCGTATTTATGCTCAGATGCTCACTTATGTTTTCCGCGTTCAGGCCCGCGTATTCGAAGAGCAGACGCGTCAAAACCTGATGCTCGCCAAGCTTTTCCAGCAGGTTACTTCCGGCGTCAGTTTAAAAGATGCGGATATCCTCGAGGAATATAAAAAAGCTAATGAAGAAACCAGTATCTATTATATTGCCGGCCTTGCCGCTGATTTCACCAAAGACAGCATAATCGACGATAAAGAATTAAACAGTTACTTCAGCAAAAATTCCTTAAAATTCAAGCAACCGTTATCTTTTAATGTCGAATATGTAGAAATCGCTCTCCAGGATCAGGTCAAAAAAATCTACTCTCGGCTGCTCAGGAAAGAACCTTTTGAAAAAGTTGCCAAAGAAAATAATCTCACCTTAAAAGAAACCGGCATTTTTAGCGAAGCAGGGCCTGTGCCCGGCCTCGGCTGGTCGCCGGAAGTACTTAAGCTGATTATCGAGGCAAAACCCGAGCAGTACCTTCCTCCTCTTGCCCTTGATAAATCTTATTATATCCTGCGCCTCAAGGAAAGAAAAGAACCCTACATACCTGATTTTAATGCCATTAAAGATAAGGCCAAAGACGCCCTGCTCAAAGATAGGGCGCAAGTCATTGCTAAAGAAAAAATGGAGAACTGCCTGAAGGCGCTTAAAGAATTCAGCGCAGCTAATCTCAAAGGAGTTGATTTTGAAAAAACCGCCAAAATTTTCAGCCTGAAATACGGGGCAACCGATAAATTTAAATATAGCAGCTATATTGAAAACATCGGCGCTTCAGATCAATTCTGGGCTGCTGCCTCAAAACTTAAAGAAGGCGAATTCAGCGAGATTATCGAAATGCCCTCCGGTTTTTATATTATTAAGGTAAAAACAAAATCATCATTTGATAAGAAAAAATTTGAGGCTGAAAAAGCCGAATTCAGCCAAAAGCTGCTTGAACAGGCAAAACAGGAGCAATTCCTGAAGTTTGTCGCGGAGTTAAAAAAGCAGGCGCAAAGCCGCTTCTAGTTTGTTTTTACCCCCAAAATAGGCTATACTTTTATATAGGAGGCTATACTAACATGCTGAAAAATAAAGGCTTAACCTTAGTAGAAATCCTGATTTCTGCGGCTATACTCAGCACTGCCCTGACCGGGATCCTAATGTTCAATTCTCAGTACCTCAAAGAGCTACAAGGAACCCGCAATCTCAGCTTAGCAATGAATGCTGCTCAGGAACGTTTTGAAAAAATCAAGTCACGGGTTAATCCTCAGGATGCAACAGAAACCACAAAAATCGACTTTAATAATTTAGCACAATATTATAACGGCCTGACTTTTGATGTTTACGGCAATAATAAAACTACAGCGCTGACAAACTTTAAAGGCGTCTCTTACGTAAAAGAAATCACAGGCCTTCCGCTAAAGATGTTCAGGGTCAAAGTAGTGGTTAGCTGGAAAAACAGTCAGAATCAGGTAATCGGAGAAGATACGAATTTAAACGGCGCGCTTGACTCCGGAGAAGATAAAACCAGTAATTCCGAACTTGATTCCCCGGCATCTATTCAGGCTGATTTGATTAATATGGAGCAATAAAATGAACTGCCGGAATTTTAAAAATGGCTTTACTCTCGCAGAAGTATTAATTACAACGTCTATCCTGGCTGTAATATCTGTAGCTATTTTTAGTGTTTTTATGACCGGTGTATCTTCATGGCAGATAGGAGAAGCAAAAACCCAGACCCAGCAGGAAACAAGAAGGGCAATGGAAATGATGTCCAAAGAATTGCGCTTAAGCAGCGCGTATCATCTGCAGGTCTTGAATGATTCCGGAATTCAGGCTTATTCCGGGACAAGGATTATTTTCCAGATGCCGGTATATTCTCAACAACAGGTGCAAGTTGATACCGGAGGCCAACTGGTTTGGGGCGCAGAAGGGACACAAGGCTATTGGGTTAGCTACCAGCTTGTTATACCTCAAGGTGAAACTAGCGGCCAGTTAAAAAGACTGGTCCTAACAGGTGATAAAATTACAAAAATCTCCAGCGCAGTTTTAGCTAATCGCGTTGCAGCTATAGAATTTAACGGCTTACCTAACAATACTTATACGCCCAGCTCTTTAGAGATTATTTTAACAAAGAGAAATATCATTAAAGGTACTGAAACGGACATGCTTTTAAAGTCCCGGATCTGGCTAAGAAATTAGGGTGAAGTGATGAAAAATACTACATTTCAAAATAATCACGGTATCGCCTTATTGATTGCCTTGGGGATATTGCTTTTCTTAAGCATTATTACCAGCGCTTCTTTTATCCGTTATGGCGCAGAGAAGAATATCTCCAACCGCGAAAGAGCCCTGATGCAGGCTTTCTACAATGCTGAAGAAGGCCTTAATTATGCTTATGGTGAACTTGCCTACAATGACTATAACTGGCAGACGCATACATGGGACAACAATACCCTGAAACCCACTTCAGGAATTACTTCCCAATTCGGAGGCAGCTTCAATAATGACGGACTGTATTCTATCAGCGGGCATCATTTTCAGGTCATTACTTACCTTGAATTAAATAAAACTACTAAAATCCCCACGGGTGTTATTGTAATCCACTCCCGCGCTACTGACCCGCAGGGAAAAGTAACCCGCACCGTAGAATTGAGAGTCAGTAAAAATTCCCTTTTTGATTATTTTTATTTCTTTCCTAATGACCATACTTTTAGCGGCGGCACTTATGACGGTGCGGGATATGGCAAAATCCATGTTAATGGAAAAATTATTCTTTCCGGAAACCCAACCTTTAAAAATATCATCGAGTTAAGTTCAGCCAATGCCCAGAATAACGGGTATTTTATACTTTACAATTCCCAGTATGGCGCGCCAAAAAATTATGATGGCTCTATCATTGACGGCATAGCATCTCTTTCCCGTTCCAGTTCGCCTCCTTATGATTATTCTATCGGTAGCGATTTTTATTCTAAGGCAAAAAAATTTACCAGTTCTAGCGCTGCTGCCAAAATTGACACAATAACCATTCCTTCTACGCTTGATCTGGAATGGTCTTGGGACAAATACGCCGGCGACCAGGCAAGCGATGAACAAGCAATTTCCTTCCAAGTTTCTAATGATGCCTTGGGCTGGCTTGTTTCTAAATATAATAACCCCACTTCTTCTCTTGGCCCAATACTTTCTACAACTGAATATGAGACTTTTAAGGCTTCTGCGGATCTTGATGCCTTTTGGAATACTTGGTGGACTAGCCATCCTGAGTATGCGGGCACTACTACTACAGGCGAATTAGCTAAGAAGTTTTGGCACGGCTGGCTAGGAGATACTCCTTCTTATATTAACGATGAATGGTGGTCGGATTTAACCTATGGCAATGACCGTGCTGCAAGCGAGACTATCAGCGTAAATTATCTCAATACCAAAGAACAAACAAGCGCATGGCAAAGCTGGCTGGAAGGTAAAACTGCATCTATTACTAAATTTGATACCGGCGTAAGCGAAACAAAATCGCTTTCCTCAATCATTAAGGATGGCTCAAACGGCGGGCAATACCTTGTGCCGATAAAATTAGAAACCAATTACAAAAAACAGGCGGAAAACGGCGGGATCGCTATTACCAAAAACTATAATGCCGCCTATACAGCCTGGCTTAATCAGCCGCGTACATTGATCTTCCATGATGAAACCATCACTTTTACTATGAACAACTACAGCGAAGTACAATCTGCTTGGTTAACCCAGCATGATTGTGGGGGGCGAAGGGGATTCGCGCCCACCAGCTCATCTTACCCTGACCCATCTCTCCTGATTCTGGTTATCGGCCCCACTCCCCCCCCTACCCAGCCTTCCACGATATGCGGAGAATTCTTGAATGTATTTTGGCTTTTCATTAGTTCTATTTATCAGGAACTTCAGGCACAACAGATCTCCACTTATAAATGGGATATCCCCAAAGAATTAAACGAAAACAAAATTGTCACTGCCACCACATTTTATAACCCTGTGCGCCAGCCGGGAGTCTACGATTCGCAGAATGAAGCTACCCGAGTACAAAATGCTGATCCGACTGTAGTATTAGATATCGACGTGGCAAAATTAAGGGATTACCTTCAGGATAGCGAACAGGCATTTAACGGCGTGATTTATGTAGAAAGCACTGATGCCAGTGATACTGATAACGATTTCTCGGTGCGGGTACAAAACGGCGGCATCCTGCCGGAAAACGGCCTGACTTTAGTTACTCCGCATAATATTATTGTGCAGGGGAGTTTTAACCTTGATTATGAACGTGATAAAGAAAACAAAACAGCAGCAGAAAGCGAAGCTTATGATTATTATCAATCGCAACATCAGGAACAAAGCAATAACTCCGATTACAAATGGCGCCCTGCTGCCTTAATCAGTTCGCAAAGAATGATTTATACGGTTTCAGATAATTTTCAGAAAGATCAGGCTATAAATTCTCTTGCGGATAT
This sequence comes from Candidatus Omnitrophota bacterium, assembly GCA_025453445.1. Taxonomy (GTDB): domain Bacteria; phylum Omnitrophota; class Gorgyraeia; order Gygaellales; family Profunditerraquicolaceae; genus JALOQJ01. The sequence continues at coordinate 8,475 of JALOQJ010000004.1, read as the reverse complement.
TTCATCCTATAATTACTGGAATACTAATGAAAGCGACTACCCGTATTCTTTACAGAGCAGTTATTTCATAGACAATTACCTCAATACTCATATTACTGATGAAGCTCTGGCTAAATTTGATTCAAGCAGAAAGTATCGCGACTATTGCGATGCCCATGGGCTCAGTTATAACCGCACTTGGAGCGTATCCGATATCACTAACCTTTTAGATAAAAAGAATCTGGGCGCGGGAGACGCACAGAGCGTGCTTTTAAATATAGGCGAAGGGCAATATGACTCAACTACAGAAGCAACCCAGCCGAATAGAGTGCTTAAAGATATAATTTATAATACTGCCATGGTCAGCCCTTATGACCCAGAGGGGTATATCTTAGAACGGTGGATAGGCGCAGACGGTGTTGCTAAAAAACGCCAGATTACAGGTTCCTTGATACAATTAGAAGATAAATACCGGGCTTCAGTGCCTTTCGCCTATTATATAAAAAATCAAGCTGGCCAATATGTTTATCAGATAGGTCCTGGTTATGACTATAACAGCAGTTACCATTATGGCTATAATAGCCACGGATATATTCCTCAATATTCCGGCTATATTGGCAGTAGTTTTTATAATTATGAACCTAATTTCGCCAAAGAAGACTCAGCCAGCGGGCCGATTGCCGCAGCAGTCGGCTCCTGGTTTGAAATATCTAACAATAATTTTTATCCTGAGTATTAACGATGAAAAAAACTACTCTTTCGAAAAATCACGGTATCGCCTTATTGATTGCCTTGGGGATATTGCTTTTCTTAAGCATTATTACCAGCGCTTCTTTTATCCGTTATGGCGCGGAAAAAAATATCTCTAACCGCGAAAGAGCCCTGATGCAGGCTTTCTACAATGCTGAAGAAGGCCTTAATTATGCTTATGGTGAACTTGCCCAAAATGGTTATAACTGGCAAACACACACTTGGAATGGTACTACACTAACACCCACCTCAGGAATTACTTCCCAGTTCGGAGGCAGCTTCAATAATGACGGACTGTATTCTATCAGCGGGCATCATTTTCAGGTAATTACTTACCTTGAATTAAATAAAACTACCAAAATTCCCACAGGCGTTACTGTAATCCACTCCCGCGCTACTGACCCGCAGGCTAAAGTAACCCGCACCGTAGAATTAAGGGTCAGTAAAAATTCCCTTTTTGATTATTTTTATTTCTTTCCTAATGACCATACTTTTAGTGGCGCCACTTATGACGGCGCAGGATACGGGAAAATTCATGTCAATGGCAGGATTATCCTACAGAATAACCCCATCTTTAAAAACATTATCGAACTAAGCACTGCTAATGCCGCAAATAACGGATATTTCCAGCTTTATAATTTCCAATATAGCTCGCCAAAAGGCTATGATGGCTCAACTGTTGATGGTATTGCTCCTCTCTCGCGAAGTAGCGCACCTCCTTATGATTATTATACTCCCAGCAATGCCAGCTATGATATGTACTCCCTAGCACGCAAATTCACTACCTCCAACACAGCTGCTAGTGTTGATGGGGTCAGCCTTCCTTCTACTTTAAGCCAAGAATGGTCCTGGGATAAATATAGCGGCGACCGCGCAGATAATGAACAAGCAGTATCTTTTCAAGTTTCTAATGATGCTTTAAGCTGGCTGACTACCAAAAACGGCGATGGAGCTATCCTGAGCGGAGATGATTATCAGAGTTTTGTTGCCAGCCCCTCTACCTTTGACTGGGATACCTGGAAAACTAATAATGGTTATACAGCTTCGGGGAGCGATACAACCGGTGCATTAGCGAGAAAATTCTGGAACTCTTGGCTGGGCAATACTCCATCTTATATCAATGATGAATGGTGGTCAGACTTAACCTATGGCAATGACCGTCCTGTAAGCGAAACTGTCAACGTAAGCTACCTAAATACCAAAGAACAAACAAGCGCATGGCAAAGCTGGATAGAAGGCAAAACTGCTACTATTACTAAATACGATGCCGACGAACCCGAAACCAAATCTCTCTCTTCTGTACTCAAAGACGGCTCAAACGGCGGGCAATACCTTGTACCGATAAAATTAGAGACCAATTACAAAAAACAGGCGGAAAACGGCGGGATTGCCATTCTTAAAGGATATAGCGATGAATATTCGGCGTGGCTCAATCAGCCGCACGAGCTCCTCTTAGCTACCGGAGAAACAGTTGTATTCACTATGGCGAATTTCACTACTATGTTTTCTAATTGGGTTGCCACCCATTCGTCTGACCCACTTTACTATCTATGCATAGGTCAATGGTATACTGCATATTATACTCTTTATTACTCAAGCAAGCCTACCATGTATGAATGGCAAATCCCCGAAGGCCTCGAAGATATAATAAGCTCTACCTTATTTTATAACCCGGTGCGCCAGCCGGGAGTCTATGATTCGCAAAATGAAACTACCCGAGTGCAAAATGCTAAGCCGACTACGATTTTAGATATCGACGTAGCAAAATTAAGGGATTACCTGCAGGATAAGGGACAGGCATTTAATGGTGTAGTTTATGTAGAAAGTACCGATGTGGAGGATTATCATTATTATTACGATGATTTATCCATCAGGGTAAAAAACGCCGGTATTCTGCCGGAAAACGGCCTGACTTTAGTTACCCCGCATAATATTATTGTACAGGGTAGTTTTAACCTTGATTATGAACGCGATAAAGAAGGCAAAACAGCAGCAGAAAGTGAAGCCTATGATTATTATCAAGAGAACCACGGTGGAAGTAACTCCGATTACAAATGGCGCCCTGCTGCCTTAATCAGTTCGCAAAGAATGATTTATACGGTTTCAGATAATTTTCAGAAAGATCAGGCTATAAGTTCTCTTGCGGATATTTCTTCCTATAATTACTGGAGATTAGGTAGCTCTGGAAACTATCCTTATTCTTTAAAAGACAGCGTTTTTGTCAACTCTTATCTTAATAGTTATGGAGGCAGTAATGCTCCACAGGCAGTAAAAGACTTTTTTGCTAAATATCCTGAACTTGGGAATATCCCGGGTACTTGGACGGTAGATAATATTAACCAATACCTAAATACTACGCTTTATCCAGATGCCGGAAAAGCGCAAGAAGCACTTCGAGATGCTGGAGAAGGCAAATATGACTTAGCAACCGAAGCTACTCAGCCAAATAGAGTGCTTAAAGATGTAATTTATAATACTGCTATGGTCAGCCCTTATGAACCGGAAGGATATACTTTAGAGCGTTGGATAGGCGTAGACGGTGTTACTAAAAAACGCCAGATTACAGGTTCCTTGATACAATTAGAAGATAAATACCGGGCTTCAGTGCCTTTCGCCTACAGTATAAAAAATCAAGCCGGCCTATATGTATATCAAATAGGCCCCGGATATGACTATAACAGCAAATACCATTATGGTTATAATAGCCACGGATATATTCCTCAATATTCCGGCTCTTATGTTGGCAAGAGTTACTATAATTACGAACCTAATTTTGCTAAGAGCTCATCTGAAGGCTCAACCAGCGGGCCGATTGCCGCAGCAGTCGGCTCCTGGTTTGAAATACCTAACAATAATTTTTATCCTGAATATTAGTAATGAAAGGAACGGATAAAAATGCCAAGAAATAAAGGGCTCACTTTAGTAGAAATCCTACTTGCCGCGGCTATTCTGGTAACGGCTTTTACCGGAATCCTATCGTTTAACGCCCAATATCTTAAGAGCCTGGAATCAACGCGCAATTTTAGCGTTGCCGTCAATGCAGCGCTGGAAAGGCTGGAGAAAATTAAAGCGCGCACCAACCCCAGCGATGAAACCTTAAAAATCGATTTTGATCAGTTAACCCAATATAATAATTCAGAATTTGATATTTATGCCGCAGATAACACAACTGTGCTGCCGAATTTTAAAGGCATTTCTTATGTGCAGGCTGCAATGACTCAGCCAATAACAATGTACAGGGTAAAAGTTTTGGTCTGGTGGACAGAAGTTGACGGCAAAACAATAGGCAGTAAAACTGCTTCGCCGGTATCCTTGCAAACCACGATTATGAATATGGGGTAATAATATGAATTCACCGCACCCTGAAAAAGCTTTTACATTAGCAGAAGTCTTAATTACCGCGGCTATTTTTTCGCTTGTCTGCGGGGCAATTATGACAACAATGATAGCAGGCTTATCCAGCTGGCGGGTTTCGGAAGCAAAAATTCAAATCCAGCAGGACAGCCGCAGGGCAATGCAGGCAATGTCGCAGGAACTCCGTTTCAGCAGCTCTTCCGGCCATCTGCAAATATTAGATGATTCCGGCTCGGCTATTTCCACTGGCACAGGCAGCGTAATCCGCTTTCAGGTACCCCTATATACTAGCCAGCAGATAAAACTGGACAGCGCAGGCTCTAAAATCTGGGGCGGTGACTCCATGGAAAATTATTGGATTTGTTACAAAGTTGTAAAAGCTCCAGAGAAAGATACTGGCCAGTTAAAAAGAATACTCCTTGATTCCAACAAAAACGAAGTTTCTTCCGGCAGTATGGTATTGGCAAATAATATAGAATCCGTGGAATTTATTGGTTTACCTAATAATACTTACAGCCCGACATCCGTGCAAATTGCTTTAACTGCCGCAAATACGAAAAATGTAACTACATCATTAAAATCGCGGGTTTGGCTGAGGAACTTAAATTAATATGGACAAAATAAAAAAGAATAATAACGGTGCCGCCCTGATAATTGCCCTTGGCGTGCTGCTTTTTTTAAGCGTCTTAGGCAGTGCTATCTTCCTGCGCTATGCCTCTGAACATGTGCTTTCCCAGAGGGAGAAAGGTTTAACACAGGCTTTTTACAATGCCGAGGAAGGCATTCATTATGCCTATGCAGAATTAAACCAGCATAATTTTGACTGGAACACACACACTTGGTCGGGTACTACAAGCTTAATAAAAAACACCGTAACTTCCAGCCTCATTGGCAGCGGTTACGAAGGCAAATTCAATACAGACGGATCATATTATATGGATGAAACGCTAAACCCGCATTATTTTAAAGTGGTTGTTTACCCGGAACTAAATAAGGATACCGGCGTTGCTACCGGCATCATCGTAATACATTCCCAAGGTACAGACCCCAAGGCAACTGCTGCCTGCACATTAGAATTAAGAGTAAACAAAAATTCAATGTTTAATTACTTCTACTTCTTCCCCAGCGACCATACTTTTTCCGGCGGCACTTATGATGGCGCGGGTTACGGAAAAATTCATGTCAACGGCATGATTATTTTTGCCGGCGGATCAACGAGCACAATTTTTAAAAATATTGTTGAACTAAGCACTGCTGACAGCGGGCATAGAGGATACTATTCACTCTATAACTGGAAATTTAGTTCCCCCTATTCATATGATAGCAATAATACTACTATTGACGGCATAGCGTCCCTGCCTAAAAACGACACCCCTCCTTACGATTATTCTCTATCGTCTACTATAGGTTATAATACCAGATATCATTTTAATTCCAATTATCTCGCTACAACTTACTGCGCCACAGTTGACGGTGTTCCACTGCCTGTTGAACTGAGTACAACTTGGAGCTGGGACAAATATGACGGGACAAAATCCAGCAGCGAAGTACCGATTGCTTTTAAAATTGATAATCCTGCCCTTGCTTGGCTGGCCTATAAAAAAGGCTCAGGTAACTTCTTAAACAGCACTGATTATGCTACTTTTAGCAGCAGCCCCTCCACTTTTAATTGGGAAACATGGAAAACTAATAACGGCTATACTAGCTCCGATACCGATACTACCGGAGCCTTGGCGAGGAAATTCTGGGAAACATGGCAGGGCACAAACCCATCCTATATCAACAGCGAATGGTGGACTGATTTAACCTACGGCGATGACCGCTCAGCCGGCGATTATATTGATGTGCCTTTCCTGAATACTAAAGAACAATCCACAGACTGGCTGAGCTGGCTGAACAGCAAAACAGCGACTATTAAAAAAACTGATACAGAAGAAACCACAACAACCTCATTAAATAATGTTATCAAGGATAGCTCCAACGGCGCCAGCTACATGACTGCAATCGGTTTAGATAACGACTCCTATAAGAATAAAGCGCAGGACGGAGGCCTTTATATATCTAATGGGTATACTACGGCATATCAAAATTGGGAAGATACTGTGCACACCGTTACCTTACTGGGAGAATATACCATTAGTTTTACTTTTGGTGATCAAGATGATCCAATTTTTGATCTTCTCGGCACAATTCCTATGTCTGATTTCTTTGACCTTCTCGATGCCTATTGGGATGCATATACAGCATTATACGCGCAAAACCCCCCTCCACAGCAATATGAATGGAATACTACTGCCGGAGATTTAGAAGAAGGGCAAGTAGTCAACTTCAGCCAATTTTATAATATCCTTCATCCGGCGAAAGTTACGCAGGAATACTCTACTGGTTTTTCAACTTCAAACGCCGGTAAAACTAAAATTATGGAAATCGACGTAGCGCAATTAAGGCAATATTTAACGCAAAACAACCAGCCTTTTAACGGAGTAATTTATATAGAAAGTGCTAATTCTAACGATATTGCATATGATTTTTCAGTTTTTATAAAAAATGCCGGCATCCTGCCGGAAAACGGCTTAACAGTAGTTACTCCGCATAATATCTATGTGGCAGGAAGCTTTAATCTTGACCATCAGCGCGACGGCGAAACAGCTGCTTATAGTGCCTACAAAGAAGCACACGGCGGTGCAAGTTCCGAATACACCTGGAAACCCGCGGCTTTGATCAGCACAAACCGGGCAATTTATACAGTCTCGGATTATTTTCAGCCGTATATTAGCGAGATAAGCAGCCTTTTTGGTATCAGCTCTTATAATTACTGGGAGAGCTTTTCTTCTTATAACTACGCCAGTTCTCTAAAAAACTCAAATTTCCTAAATAATTATTTGAATAACGTCACTAAAGAAACAGCACTCGCTTATGACACAGATGGCAAACTGGTAAAATATTGCAACGACTATGGCATTAACATTGATACGCTTCCTTGGGGCACATGGACCGCAAATCTCATTAATACATACTTTAATCCTACTAACCCCGGCGCCGGGAATGCTCAGGCAGTACTTTTAAACGCCGGTGAAGGCAAATATGATTCAGCAACAGAAACTACCCAACCTAACAGGGTTTATTACGATGTAATTTATAATACTGCAATGGTCTCACCTTATGAACCCCAAGGCTATACTTTAGAACGTTGGATAGGCGCTGACGGAGCCCCTAAGACAAGAACCATTGTCGGCTCTTTCATACAATTAGCAGAAGAAAAACGCCTTCCAATCCCGCTTGCCTATTATAAACATATCTATGATGAAAATGGAACCTTTGTCAAAAGTTATTATGACGTACAGTACGGCTACCCTTATCAAATTTGCTATTCTGACGGCCGTTGCATCAGGAAACCCGACGAGAACTGGTGGGAGCAATACACTAACTATGCGCAATATGGTTATTTTGCCAAAGGTTATGTGCCCTATTACTCCAGCTATTATAACCCTAGCAGCACATACGGCTATGAAATTAATTTCGGCAAAGAAAATTCTGCTTCCGGCAGCACCTTTGGCCTAAGTGCCTCGGGGATTAATTCATGGCTGCAGATCCCCAATTCCGATTTCTGCTCCAAGTGCAGCCAATAAAAAAACTAGGGGACGGTTCTCTTTTTTAAAAAAAGATAACCGTCCCCTTTTATTTTTGACCCTATTTCTTAGCTTACTTTAATCGCATTCACCGGGCATTGCTCTGCCACTTCCTGCAAATTATGCAAAGCGCATACCTGCGCCTTTACATGGGCAATCCCGTCGCCTTGCACCTGAAATACCTCAGGGCAAGCTTGTTCACACAACCCGCAGCCTACACATGTAGCAACATCAACTGTTACTTTCGCCATTTTACCTCTCCATTAAATTTTCAAACATCTCTTCATGCGAGACTTCTTCGGACAATATATGCGTCACTAACTGATAAGTTACATGATCCTTGCCATGCGTTTTTTTAGCAATCTTATGATATACATCAATTGCTCCTGCCTCTGCCTCGGAAACAATACGGATAATCCGGTTGATGTCCGCGGTATTCTTCGGCGGCATCAGATAAGGCGCATTGGCATTTTTTTCCAGATCCATTGGATTAGCTATCGGCATTCCACCAAGCTTAATAATTAAATCTGCAATTTCTCCTGCGTGTTCTAACTCATCCTTAGCGAGTTTATTCAGCATCTCAGCAATATCCTCGTATGCGCGTCCGGAAACTGCCTGTGCCATATACCAATAAAGATAAAACGCAAGCCATTCATCGGCATAGGCCTTATTCAGGTCATGCACTAATTCCTTTAAACTTAAATCCGCGATTGCTCTTGCTTGTTTTCCCATGCCTACCCCCTTTAAATAAGCAATGCCTCTT
>JALOQJ010000019.1 GCA_025453445.1 Candidatus Omnitrophota bacterium | reverse complement strand
TGCATGCGCACAATCCTGCCAATGCGCTCTCTTTTATTTTTAGTCACGTTAAGCGCATATGATCCGGTCTCCAGGACTCCTGAGTAAACCCGCACATAAACTAATTTGCCCATATGCGGATCAGCCTGCACCTTAAAAGCCAAACCGCAGAAAGGCTCTTGATAATCTAATTTTCTTTCAATTGTTTTTTCGCTGTCTTCAGGATCATGCCCTGTCACAGGAGGCAGATCAAGCGGCGAGGGAAGATAAAAAGTTACTGCATCCAGTAATTTCTGCACACCCTTATTTTTGAAAGCCGCGCCGCAAAGCAACGGCACCATTTTATTCGCGATAGTACCCTTACGGATACACTGCTTTAATTCATCATTAGTGATAGAATCTTCTGCCTCAAGGAATTTTTTGGTCAAGGCATCGTCAAAGGCACAGGCTTTTTCAACGACCATATGCCGGTATTTTTTGGCAATTTCTAACATATCCTCAGGGATTTCTTCAATGCGAAAATTCTTACCCTGTGTTTCTTCATCATATATATAAGCTTTCATCTCAACTAAATCCACTACTCCCCTGAAATTATCCTCACTGCCTAAAGGAAGCTCTATAGTCGCAACATTAGCGCCGAGGATTTCTTCGATGCCTTTTAAAACCGCAAAAAAATCCGCTCCGGTGCGATCCATTTTATTCACAAAAGCAATCTTAGGGACATTGTATTTATCCGACTGATGCCAGACCGTTTCAGACTGAGGCTCAACTCCGCCCACTGCACAAAATACAGCTACCGCACCGTCTAAAACACGCAGAGAACGTTCAACTTCTGCAGTGAAATCAACGTGGCCGGGAGTATCAATAATATTAATCCTATGCTCACCCCAATGACAAGTAGTCGCTGCTGCAGTAATCGTAATGCCTCTTTCTTGTTCCTGCTTCATCCAGTCCATCTGTGCTTTACCATCATGCACTTCGCCGATCTTATGAGATCTGCCGGTATAAAAAAGTATCCTTTCAGAAAGCGTAGTTTTACCGGCATCGATATGCGCCATAATTCCGATATTCCTTACCTTATCCAGGCTAAAGTTGGGCACTGGATGAGATTTTTCCCTATCTTCTGCTTGAGGCTTTTTCTCCTTATCTATTTTCTCTTCAACCTGCTCTTCTGCTTCAGGAACAGGCTCTTCCTGCTGCTCCTCTGCTTCTTGCGCAAGAGCAGGTTTCTCTTCTTTGATAACAGGGGCTTCTTCTTTAACGGCTTCCGGCTGCTTAACTTCTTCCGGCTTAATTTCTTCTTGCACCGGCGCATCTTGTTTTGCTTCCTGCTCCGGGACATCTTGCTTTACTTCCTGCGCTTGTTCCGGTTTCGCCTCTATTGCTTCGTGTTTTTTTGACTTCATTAATTCTTCTGATAAAACTTTAATTCTTTCTTCCTTTGCCTCTAATTCCTTTTCCAATTCCGTATATTCTTCGTTTAATTTATTAAAATCCGGCTTAGGAACCCATTCCTTAGACTTTTCTCTTTTTTTGAATTCTGAGATTAACCCGGATTGCTCTTTAATTTCCTGCTTATCCCGCTCAATCTGATGCTTCATCAACTCAGCCTGTTCTGTTTTTTCTTTATCCGCTTTATCCAACGCTTGAATTCGTAAGTTCAATTCATTGATCTGCCGGGTCAAATCTACGTTCTTGCTGAATTGAGCTTCCAGCTCTTTTTCTCTCTCAATAAATTTTTTCTTTAATTCCAAGCTCTCTTCTTTAGCCTTATTAATCAAAGACTCATCTTTTTCCACCCACCCCTGCTGTTTTACCAGCGCTTCCTTCGCTTGTGTTTCATTATTCCGGGCAGCCAGCAGCTCATCCTGTAATTTAGCATAATCAGCTTTTATTTTTTCCGACTCAGCCTCTAAAGATGCAATATTTTCTTCGAGGGAAATGATTTTCTGTTCCTTGGCAAAAACCTCCTGATTCTGAGGATCTTTTACCAACTTCCTCTTAGGCTTTACAGTAGAAGCCCCAATAGGGGAAAATAATCCGTATGCCGCCAATATCACCCCGCCAAAAAATATGACACCCAATAAAATAATCATTGGTTTTTCCAGAAAATATTTTTTATACTGTCCATAATGTCTACCACTGAAGCCTCAAAATGATATTTCGGCTCTTTTAACGTGCCGGTAATCCTGATTACGCCGAATTTCTCCGCCTGGCTCAATACTACTGCAGCAATATCTTTTACTGATCCGCTTAACGGCAGATCTCCGGAAACATGCGCGTTAAGCGCTAGATCGATAGTACCGTCAAAGCCGATCCTGCCTCCGCCGTCAATATTCAACAGATTGCTCTTCAACTGTAAATTATCGCTTGAAATATGCTGATCGGCAAGTAAAAAATTGCATGCTGCCTGATGAAAAACGATTGAACTGAAATCTGAAGTAAACAATAATTTTCCCATGCCTTTAAATAAATCCAGCTGCCATAACTTACCCTCGGTAATTAAAATCTGCCCGCTGCCTCTAAGCCGCGCTAGATTACTTAAAAAGCCATCCAGCTTTAATTGCGCCTGAATAAGCCCGGAAATATCCTTATCTTTCATTGGCGTATCCAGTTTTAATTTTTCGATTTTCACACCCTGTATTGCTATATTGGCTAATAACGGCATATTAAGAGAATTTAAATTTACCCGCGCTTCTAAATTAAGCAAACCCTCATATAAAGATAATTGCATCTCCTTGATATCGACTATGCCGTTTTCCTGCACATAAGCCATGGAAAGATCGCCCGATCTTAAGCCATAAGCAGATATCGAAGGGCTGGACAAATCAGCTTTAAGCGCACAAAGCTTAAGGTTCTTCGGATCTCCTGATAAAACAAACTTAACCTGCACTTTTCCCTGCGGCTTTATTTTTGCCAACTGTTCTTTATGGCTCTTGAGGTATTTACTCAGGTCTTCCAGATCTATCCCCAGAATACCGCTTATTTCTAGTTGCGGATGCAGCGAATCTGCGAGATTTACATCTCCGGAAAAGGAAAGATCAGAATTAAAATATTTTCCCGCGCATTCTTTTATCTTAATAAATTTATTTTGCTCTCTAAACGCAGATTTTAAAGAGAGGTTACCTCCGTCTAATGTAAGCGTAACTGTTGGAGCCTGAAAATTACTCAACGTTCCCTTACTTATATAGTCAGTCCCGGAAAACTTAAAATTTAAATCCTGCCAATTAAGCTGCTCAGAATCAAATATGAATTTACCATTTATCTCTTCAAAAGGCTCTTTTATTTTTTCAAATTTCAAACTGGCGTCAGAAACCTCCAGAGTTCCGTTAATTTTCGCTTTTTCTTTTTCGCTAAGCTTTGATTCTAAGCTCAAAACAAGGCGGCTATTTCCTTTTATTTCAACAGGAAGAGTAATTTTAAATTTTTCGCTTAATATAATCTTAGCCTGCCCAAGTTCCGGGCCGGCAAAAAGGCTGATATTTAATAATGGTTTCTTAAAATCCGTTACTCTTAATTTAGCCTCTACTGGAATATCAAAAATGCCTGCCTTAAGCTTTTCACTTGAAAGCCCGGCATTACTAAAATCAATACGTCCGGAAATATTTTTTATTGTGCCAACAGACGGCACTCCGGAAATTCCCGCGTTGAGAATATTAAGCTGCCCGGAATAATTTAAAAGTTTACTTTTAATGCCATATTCAAAATCTGCATTAACATCCCCCTTGAATGCACAACCAATAAGCCCGGCAAGAAACTTCAATTCATCGCTATCAGCCTGCAAATTAATATCCAAAAGATCATTTTTTAAGGAAACTGTTGCCTCAGCATCAAGTAAGCCCTGCGCCAATAGAATCCAGAATCTTTGATAATAACCGGCAAAATCAGCAGGCGATAAATCTTCAATTTTGATCTTAGAAGATAATTCTTTTTTCAGAATTCTGTATTGCCCGCTTGCCGAAAGCTTCAGTGAAGAATTCTTAGATGGCATATTCGCTCTCAAGTTGAATTTTACTGCTGCAGGTAAAGATAAATTCAGGGTTAAATTTATATCGTCAAAACCATTATTAAAAACCGGCGCAACAGCATTGTCCTGAAAATTAACCTTACTTGAAATAACGCTAACCTTAGAAATTATAAAATTAAATTCAGAAGCTTTGCCTTTACTAACACCTCCCTGCTTTGAGCCGAACAATTCAATTATATTAAAAGTATTGTCAGCCCTGCGCTCTATATACGCACTTGCCTGCCTGATAGTAATCGAGGGGATCACGATTTGTTTTTTGATAAAAGGCCAGATAAAAAAAGTACAGTCTGCCTCTTTGATGCTGATAATAGTTTTATCCCCATCACGAATAGTTAAATCATTCAGCACTAAACCTTTAAAAAGGCTGAATTGCAGCCTCCCCAGGCTCACCTGTTTATGTGTTTGACTCTCTAAGCCCTTAATAATTAACGATTTAAGTTTTATTGGAAGGTATACCCTGTTTAGCAACGTTACAACAGCACTCAGAATGACAAACAGGATAAGAACAATAAGCAGAATCTTTTTTATCATTTATGTATTGCCTGAATTGGCTAGATAATAAATTTGGTTTTCTTTACCAGCGGCTTGCTTTTGATTTCTGCGGCTATTTTTTCGCAGAGGCCTGGTTTCTTCAACTTAAAATACATATAATTTTTGTATCCCTCTACTCCCGGCTGATCAAAGGCATTCAGATTAAGCAGCTCCCCTTCAAAGGCAGTGGCCATTTCAAAAAAGAATAGCAAACTACCCCAATAATAAGGAGAAATTTCCGGCAGGATAATTGTGACACTCGGCCTTTGCTCGTGCACCAAAGCCCATTCCGTTGCTTCTTCAGCCAGATTCAGTAAATGTGAATAAACTTTACCTGACAATATACCCCTGGCAGAAGGAATTTTAATTTCGTTCTTAAATTTTTCTACTTTAATAAAAGTAACCACTTTATCGTTCACACCTTCAATATTATTCTGCTGTATCGAATGCAGGTCATTGGTTCCCCGTGCGGCAATCGGGGTCCTGCCAAGATTAACAATGTGCGCTGTATCCATCTTCCAGGTTTCATTGCCGAATTTATCGCTGGTAACTTTTCGGCTGTATTTTTTCCCCAAACTCTCTGCCAATAACTGAGAATACCAATCTGCTGTAGACTTTAAAGTTTCTGAAAACGGCATAATAATCGCAATCGGTTTGGATTTTTTACGGTAAAGAATGGTGTGTAAAAACGCGTACATATATGCAGGATTTTTAAAAATATCCGCCACACTGCAGCGCTTGCGCATGCTGGCAGCTCCGGCAAGCACTTGCTCTATTTTTACGCCGATAATTGCCAAATGCAAGAGGCCCATATTCAGCTCAGAGAACCTTCCTCCTACGCCTTTCAAGAGAGGCAAAGAACGAAAACTCAACTTATCCTTAGAATGCTCAATATTTACTTTCTGGCGTAAAGCGCCGGATGCCGGATCAGTAATAGCAAGGATTTGCCGTCCATAATTTTTTCCTGCGCCTTTTTTCAGCCACGGTTCAACAACTGAAAACGCAGCTTTTGTCTCAGTAGTCTCTCCTGATTTTGATATAACTATAACAAAGGTTTTTTTTGGATTGAGCTGTTTCAATAATACTGCCAAAGTATCAGGATCAAGGTTATTTCCGTCAAAATAAATTCGTGGCCTGCCTTTTCTCAAAGCAGCAAACTCATTATAATACCAGGGAGCTAAAGCATCTTGCGCTGCTTTTAATCCCAGATAAGATCCGCCAATGCCTAAAAAAAGTACAAATTCATACTTTTTGGCGATTTCTCCCCCAAGTTTCTGAATAACAGCAATGATTTCTTTGGCGGCAAAAGGCAGATTTACCCATTCCAGGCTAAGATTAATTCTCTCCTGCCGGCTGGAAATAATTTTCTTTAAATGCGCGTGTGCCTTTAAAATAACTTCAGAGGAAGCAGCAACTTCCTCCTGGCGGACTCCGTGTAAAGCGCCTACGCTGGAACTAAAAAGATTGTTAAAATCGAATTTAATCTCTTTCATACATCTCCTCCATTAAACAAGACAAAATTTAACCGAAGTTATTTTACCACAATCTGTAATAAAAACAAGAAAACATCCAAAAAAAATGGGACCAGGCCTATTTTGAACTACTTAGACCTGATCCCATTTTGTTTATGCTATTTTTTAAGTTTATAGCTTAACTACCTTTACAGCCTGGTCGCCTTTAGGGCCCTTTTCGATTTCGAACTCTACTTCCTGTCCGTCTTCTAAAGTCTTATAACCATCACCTTGAATTGCAGTGTGATGTACGAATACATCGCTTCCAGATTCAGGCGTGATAAAACCATAGCCTTTTTGGTTTGAGAACCACTTAACTTTACCTCTTGCCATTATTTACTACCTCCCTTCCTCATTCATTTTTTTTGACAGTAAATAACGGCAGAAACAAAAACACCGTAAGGTTAGTTATCCATCCCTTACGGTTCAAGACTTCTACACCCTTATTTACCACAGGAAAGAGTATAACACGATCCCTGCAATTGTCAAGCTAAATTTTATGGATTCTTCTTAAACAACCTTCTTACGATTAATGCCAGAACTATAGCTACAGCAGCAGCTAAGAGTATTAACTTTAGATTACGCTGCAACAAAAATCCGGAATGCGCCTGAGGAACCATATGTGCCTCCCTTTAAGTAACTACTGATATTATATGGAGTTATAATATGCCTTTATTTCATCAGCACTAATAGCCCTGTCATACACCTTTACCTCATCAATCTTACCGTCAAATCCCATATTCTTATAAAAAGAACTATAGCTATCGCTTAGCTGAGCACCAATATTTAAAGCGCCGGAACTATTCTGTGCCACTGCCTGGGTTGAATTGGAGCCGCTCAACTCTCCGTTTACGTACATTTTCATGCCAGAGGCATCCCAGGAGCCAACAACATGATACCATTGCCCGGCAACTAAATCAGTACTTGACTGCACCACATCGTATCCAGGGCCGTTATTTACAATTAAAGCAATCTTATTTCCTGTCCAGAATTGCAAAGAATATGCTTCGTCTGAGAAATTAATCTCATCCCCTTTATGAACAATACCTGCGCACTGGCCTGACACAAGTGAATCCGCATAAATCCATGCTCCCACAGTGCCTGCTGTAGTAAGATCAAGAGAATATGAATCCGGCACCTGCACATATCCGCCTAAACCATCCGCACCCAGGCTAAAATCAAGCGCAGTACCAACCTTACCTTCTTCCCAGACAGCATTCCCGTATACCTGGCCAAGGTAAGAGCTCTCTCCGATACTAGCGCCTGAACCTTCATTCATGCTCCATCCATAGATTAAGCCTATACCAGATTGAAATATACCGTTCTCAGGATCATAAGTATAAATATTCCCGGCAGGGCTTGTATATACCAGGCCTTCTTTCTGCCAGCTATACACCGCAGAAGCCATACAAACATTGGTAAAAAAAGGATTTATGTTGGAAACCGCGCCGTCGCTGGCGCTGTCAAGCGCCGGAGGAAAACGCGGCTGCCTGTTTAACAACTGAGATTGCATATTATAATTCTGTATCCCGGACCTCACCGCTCCCACAGTAGCCTGCTCAGCCTTATAGCGGGCTTCGCTTTGTAAATCAAAAAATGTGGGAATTATTGTTGCGGCAACGATCCCTAATACAACGATTGCCATTATGACTTCTATAAACGTAAAACCTGCCTTCCGGATATTATTCATCGTAACTGAATATTTTTCTCCAATGATTTAATTTTATCACTCCGGATAAGTTATGCAATGAATATTTCCAAAGATTGGCACTATCGGGCGGGCTTTGTTAGGCAATCCCGAATTACGCCTACAAGGGACTTCACTGACTTCTCTACTGCTTTGCATACAGGCTTACCAAAAAGAAGGGATTTAGGCTGGATACCGATCATAATGATTTCGCAGGCTAAAGATTGCGCAAGATAATCTGCCATGATTTTACAGGGCAGGCGATGCGTGCTAAAAGAAATGCCGGTTGCCTCAGAAGGAGCAAATACTGCTGCTGCTCCCGGGTTTTTCCCCAGATCCGCGGCATCAATAATAATTAAATGAGTTGGCTTAAATTTTTTAATTTCACCGGTAAAATTCTCCGGAGCATTGCCAGCAGGCAAAGCTTTGAATTTTACAGAAAGGCGGTTTTTTGGCAAATAAGGCCCTTTAAGCTGCTGAGCAACCAATAATCCTGCGCAATCATCAGCTAATAATTCAGAACCTATTCCGAGGACAAAGACCCTTTTTGCGTTTTTTAGTTTTTTACTTAGTGTTTTGTTCAGGCAAGGCACGAAACACCACCTTTAACTTAGCACTATCCAGCTGGGCCAGTTCGAATTCACGGGTCAACTCAAGAGCTTTCTTCAGGCAGGAATCTACGCACTGGCCGCAATAAATACAACGGCCTAAATTAACTTCAGCAACAAATTTATTTTGCTCATCCTTTGTAATTGTAATCGCACCCGACGGACAGTCACGCATGCACATTTTACATCCGATACATTTCTCAGGATAGAATTTCAACTTGCCGCGGAAACCTTCCGGCATATCAATTTTAACCGCCGGATACCTGACAGTTGCAGTCTTCCTAAAGAACGAATACAAAACTTGTTTAAGTGCCTTCCCCGGGTGTATCACTTTAATGCCCCCTTCAAGAAGAGATTTAGCATTAACTGTAGCAATGCCACCGGTGCAACATATCTCCAGCAAAATTGCGTCATCTGGTCAATACGTAAACGCGCAAAAATTGTGCGCAATAGCGCCAGCAGCGCGACAATAAACAACACTTTGAAGATAAAAATAATAAAACCAACGAAAACCCCCAGCCCTAATCCAAAAGGCAGAAATACTGCTGCCAAAAGTGCTGAACCAACCACCATTTCTATATCGATAGCCAGACGGAAAAAAGCCAGTAATTTGCCACTGTATTCGGTAAAGCTTCCGGCAACAATTTCAGTCTCTGCCTCAGGAATATCAAAAGGTACTTTCTCCAATTTTCCTAAAAGCGCAATTAAGGTTACCGCAAAACCGATTAAATTAAATACCCAATACCCGGGATGCCGAACATAAAATAAAGTCATTTCGCTGATAGACCAGGTATTCGCCAATAGTGCTGCTGATAATAACCCCATAAATAACGGCACTTCATAAGCGAATAACTGGGTTAGGGTGCGCACAGAGCCGATGCGCGCGTATAAAGAAGTAGAATACCATCCGCCGATAAAGAAACTCAGAGTCGGTATAGTCAGAAGATAAAGCACGACGATAATATCGCCGTTAAAAGAATATAGTGCCTCTGTGCCCCAGATAGGAATATAGAAAAACGGCACAATACTTGAAGTCAAAGCAAATACCGGCATCAGCCTGAACATTTGCGGGCTGGCTTCAGTAGGCACAAAGGTTTCTTTGCCAAGAAGTTTTAAAAAATCCGCAAAAGTCTGAAACCATGGCGGGCCGATACGGTTTTGCAGGCGGGCGTAGATTTTTCTATCGACAAACTCAGCCATTAAGCCGAATAAGCTTAAGAAAAGAACACCCGGAAAAATTAAGATTTGAAATATTGTAACCATTTTTGATTTAGTTTTGTAAAGTCAATTCCCTTATTACGGTGCCATTCTATGCTGTAAGTATGCAGCTTAGACCAGGGAATAATTTCTTTCTTATTCAGGTTCATACGGTTCAGGCTAATCATCCTGTCAGTGCAGGAGAAACAAGGATCAATCGCTGCTATCACTATCGGCATGTCCGCCAAGTACCTCTCCTTAAGCATATGCCTGACAGCCTGAATATTGGCTAAAGTCGGCGCCCGTACTTTAACACGCTCGGGTTTTTCCGTGCCATTGGATTTAATATAATGCAGGTCCTCCCCTCGCGGCGCTTCATAACGGCTAAGTGTTTCTCCTGCAGGAATCTTCCGCGGGACTTTTACCGCAATAGGGCCATCGGGTAAATTATCCAGTACCTGCCGGATAATCTTATAAGACTCCAATAATTCTTTCAGCCTGACTACGGTCCGGCCATAGACATCACTATGATTATCGGTAATCACATCAAATTTAATTTCTGCATACGCAGCATAAGGATCATCTTTTCTAATATCGCTCTTCACGCCTGAAGCACGTGCTGTTGGCCCGACTGCGCCTAAACGCTCAGCGTCCTCTTTCAGTAAAATCCCTACTCCGGATAAACGTTTGATCACGGTTACTTCCTGAGTAGCAAGTTCGATATAATAATTTGTCCTCTCTTCTAATTTATCAACCCCATCTAATGTTTCTTTAATCTGCTTTGCATTAATATCTCGCCTGACTCCGCCCAGAGTATTAATTCCATAATTTACCCGGTTTCCGGTAAGCCTTGCTAAAATATCCATAACAATCTCCCGGTCACGCCAGGTATACATCAATAAAGTATCAAAGCCTATTTCGTGGCCTGCCACACCTAACCATAAAAGATGGCTGTGTATTCTTTCCAGTTCAGCAACTAACGTGCGGATATAGGCTGCGCGCCTGGGCACCTCAATTCCGGCAATATCCTCAACGCCCTGCACAAAACAAGTGGAATGCGAATGCGAACAAATCCCGCAAATGCGCTCAATTAGATAGAGATCCTGGATATACGTCCTCTCTTCACAGGCTTTTTCTATACCTCGATGGTTATAGCCGAGGCGGATATCCACACCCATAATTTTTTCGCCTTTTAAAGCGACGCTGAAACTAACCGGCTCTGGCTCTTTTAATGCCGGATGCTGCGGGCCGATTGGTATTTTAAATTCTTCTGAATTATGCATTTTATCTACTCCCTGCCGATTGTTCTTTCGGCTTCCAATCCTTGCGTAAAGGAAATTCTTCTTTAGGCCAATCATCTGTCAGTGGATAACGATTACCCTCTGGTAAACCCCGCACCTTGATCCCGAATAAATCCACTAATTCCCTCTCGTAAATTTCCGCGCTGGGAAAATAATCTGTGATTGTCCCGATCTCAGGATTTTCCTTAGGAAAAATTATTTTAATATTTAATGTGATTCCGTCTTTGCGGCTAAAGTGATAAATACATCCCAGATTTACCCCTTCATCCAGCCCGGTAATCGCGCAAAGCTGGGAAAAATCCAGCATCTTCAGGCTATATTCAAAAACTCCCTTAAAATGTTCGAGATCAGTCTCCAAGGAAATACGCTTCCTTCGCTGCAGCTTAATTTTACCTTCAGAAAAATTAAATCTGTTGCTTAATTCCTGGACAATGTTTTCTTCTTGGGTCATTTTTTCGGCTCCTTGCTCTCTGCTGCTTCCAGGCTTGCCAATAATTTTACTACACCATCAATGATTGCCTTGGGGCTGGCAGGGCATCCCGGAATATATAAAGATACAGGAATTACTGAATTTATTCCGCCTTTTACATTATAGCAGCCCTGGAACACCCCTCCAGTGCAGGCGCAAGTGCCTACAGCAATGACAAATTTCGGCTCAGGCATTTGCTCATAAATTCTTATCAGCCTATCCTCCACCTGCAGGGTAACCGGGCCAGAGCAAACCAGAATATCCGCGTGCCTCGGCGTACATTTTAACTGGATGCCGAAACGTTCAACATCATAAACCGGCGTAAAACTTGCGACAATCTCAATATCACAGGCATTGCAGGCGCCGGTATTAAAATTACCGCCAACACAAGAGTTTCTGCGGTTTCCGAAGGCACAGTAGTCATCATTAATGTTGCCACATGGGCAATAGTAAAGAAAAAAGCAAAAGGGAAAAACTGGCTGTAGTCCGGCTGCGCCAGATGATCCTTAACATCCTCTCCGCAGGCATAGGCCTTACCCGCGCCTTCCGTCCGTTTATCTTTTCTCTGCCAGGCAAGCCAGGAAAATAGCGACGATAGGAATAAAATTAAAAAGAAAATAATTAAAAAAACCAACGGCGGTGTAAACAGCCATTTATCCATTGATTTAACCTTTCAGGTTCCTTAACTTCCTTACGTCAAGGCTTTGATTGTGGTAATACAGGCCTATAACTATGCCCGCTGCCACAGCGATAAAAATAACCTCCATCACTATCAGAGTAATTACAAATGCCTGGCTGCGCGCAAGGTGGTTATTTGCATAGCCGGCTACCACCAAAAGCAGCGTTACTGCTTTAATTAATAATTCTAAACCGATAAGCACACGGATTAAATTGTAAGTAACAAAAATACAATACAATCCGGCAATCATCAGCATAATTACAAAAACACAGGTTATCCAAAACAATGCTAAGGGATCAGTCATTTTTTACGCACCTGCCTGAATAAAATTAAAACGCCGTAAACTCCGGTTAAAAGCATAATTACCTGGCCTGCCAAGTCAAACGGGCGTAATTTCCACAAAACATTACGCACATCTTGTTCTACCTCCGGAGGCGGCAGGGTTAAATTAAGTTTTACCTGCGCCAAGCTGAAAGCAAGCCCTACTAAAATTAAAATTAACGGCAAATACCAAAAACGGCTTAAACGCTCCTTCATATGCTGCAGCACTTCTTCTTTACTTAAAGGAAATGTCAGGGTAATTGTGCTGATAAAAACCACGGAAATCAACCCGGTGCAGACAGAAAGCTCAAATACAGCTGCTATTGGCGAAGACAAGCGGAACATTATATAGGTAAGCATAACACTTACAAAAGCCAGGCCAATCGCAGACCTTAAAATACTCCGCGTCATTACCGTCCAGAGGGCTGCCAACATCAATACGCTAAGAATAATAATTTCCACTATCATTTTATTATTATGGGAAAAATTAAACTATTAAGTATAAAAGGAAATAGCGCGCCTACCCCGACGATAATCCCTGCCAAAATAATCATCGGAAACAATAACCCGAAACTTGCTTCTTTTACATTTTCCAGTTCCGGCCTGAGTTTACCGAAAAAAACCCGATTCTGCAAAGAAAGCATGTAGCCTAAAGTCAGGACACTTGCCAATACCGCAATAATTGCATAGGCAAAATGCCCGGAAAACCATAATGCCATTACGATTAAAAGTTTGCTCCAGAATCCGGACAAAGGCGGCATGCCGGCAGTAGATAAGCTGGCAAGAAGCGAAGTTACGCCGGTTATTGGCATTTTTTGCGCTAATCCCCCCATTTTATCCATGTGCCTTGTGCCCGTCTGAAGCTCCAAAGCCGCAGAATTTACGAAAAGAAGAGATTTGAAAATCGCGTGATTAAAAAGATGGAATACTGCCGCAGCAATCCCTAAAGGTGTTCCGCAGCCAAGGCTTAAAATAATATAGCCTACCTGGCTAATACTCGAATAAGCAAGTAACCGCTTAAAATCATGCTGGCCCAATGCCGCAAAAGCTCCGATGATAATTGAAAGCGCTCCAATAAACATTAAAACACCTTTTACTTCTGTATCAAACCCGAAAACTGAACTTACCAACCTGATTAAAGTATAAACTCCCAAGGTTTTAGTGACAATACCGGCCAATAATATAGATATCGCCCTTCCTGCTGATGAATAAGCATCGGCAAGCCAACCATGGAAAGGCACTAAACCGCCCTTAATAAAAAGGCTGCCTAAAAAGATTGCCAAAGCAAAATCTATAAGGAAAGCATGGCGGGAATTCTGCAGTGCCTGATGTACTACAGCAAATGAGGTATCGCCGGAAATTAAAAATATCAGGGCAATCGATGATAAAATTCCTACGGTTGCCAACGCGGAAAGTATAATGTATTTAAAAGCCCCCTCCAAAGCATCTCTTTTTTTATGAAAAGAGATCAAAATGAACGTTGCTACCGTGGTGATCTCTAAAAATACATAAAGAGAAAAAAGATCCTGCACCAGCACGATACCATTCATCCCTGTAAAAGTAATCAGGACCAAATTTAAGAAATTAAACCTTTCATCCGCATCAGGAATGAGGTGCCTTTCAACAAGCAGAGTAACCAATATAACTATGGCAATAGAAAAAAGCATCACCAAGCTGATATTATCTATCGCCAGGTTAAATTTAAAAAAATGGTCAGCCGGGCCGGGCCGGATATCTAAAATCCCCAAGAAAATAAATACCACTACCAGCATCTGCGCCAAAGGAAGAATTAGGCTCATCAATGTGCCGATTTTCTTCATCAGCTCTTTTGGTAATAAATTAATCACCATCAAACTTAATAACGGCAGAATGATAAATAAAGAAAGCACTTGTTTATCCTCTCTTAATGCTTATACAATAAAAACATCGCAATCAAAAACATACCCAAAAGCGACCAGCTTAAGTAATGAGCATAATTACCAGTATGCACTTTACGGATTTGCCCGGTCAACCCGTAGCTTAAGTTGACAAATAAGCTGCTGGACAACCAGTCAATCCCCCGATCAAAAAGAAAAATAACTTTTGCCACAACAACAATAAATTTCATCCCGACTCTATAAGGATCAAAATAACCTTTCTCTGCCCAGGCATAAATATTAACCAAGCCCGGGGCATAGTGAATATAATCTGCGGCCTTCAAGCCGCTGCCATAAATTTTGCTCCCGAAAATATGGTTTAGCAAAGCAAAAATTAATACCACAATAGTAATAACAATCAACTTTGTATTTGCCGGAAATCCGGAGAAACTAATCCCCTCTAAACGCTGGCCTAAAACCGGCTGAATTAAATTATCGAGCGGCCAGCTATTAAACAGGCCAAATAACACACAAGCCAATGCGATGGTAATCATCGGAATCAACATCGCTAAGGGAGCTTCTTTCACCCGCTGATGCACAGGATTTAACTTACCTAAATAAGCTGCATGGCCAAGTTTTAAAAATGAAGCGGCAGTAAAAAATGACCCCAATACAGCAAGAAAATAAAAAATAGCGCCGCGTTCCAATGCCGCGTCATAAATCAATTCTTTAGAAAAAAATCCGTTAAAAGGCGGGACACCGGAGATAGAAAGCGCTGCAATGACAAAACAAAAAAATGTTATTGGCATTTTTGAAGAAAGCCCGCCCAATTCTTCAAGATTAGCTGTCCCTGCTTCTTTTTCTACTGCGCCACCGGTAAAAAATAAACAGCTCTTATACATGGCATTATTCAGCATATGAAATAACCCGCCGACAATCCCCACGGGAAGACAAGTACCGATACCTAAAATCATATACCCGACCTGGCTGACCGCATGATAGGCGAGCAATTTTTTATAATTTTTCTGAATCAAAGCCATCATTACAGCGCAAATTATAGTCGTCACTCCGATAACCATCAGCGCAATACTTAAACCTGACTCTGCTTTCAATTGAAACATGCTCAGCGAAATCCTGCCAAGAAAATAAATCCCCAGAAGCTTTTCCAATGAAGCCGGCAGGAATGCCATAAAAGGAAGCGGCGCATCCACTGCTGCATCGGGAATCCAGGTATGAAACGGCATTGAGCCTGCTTTGGAAATCGCTCCGATCATCAGCATAATAAAAGCGAAAATTGCCAGAGGGCTGGCTAAAGGTAAGTTAATTTTTGAAATTGCCAGTGTGCCGGAAAGATGCCCTGTAATAGCAATACCAAGCAACATACAGAGATCCGCTATTCCCACAATAATAAATGCCTTAATCGCCGTCTGCCAGCTGTTTTTATTACCCAGTGCAATCATTCCAAAAAGGCCTAAAAGCAGCCCTTCCCAGAAAAATAAGAGGATAATCAGATTATCCGCCAGCAATGCTCCATTTGTAAAACTAAGATTGATTAGAAGGTATGCGTAGAATTGTTTCAGGCCCGGCTTCAGGCGCATAAACACAGAAGAATATAACGTTACCAGAAAACTAAAACACGCCACAGCAGCAATAATAAATGCGCTGAAATGATCGAGCCGGAACGATAAATCTATGCCAAACCCTGCCCAGGGAAAATTAACAATAATATTTTTCTTAAAAACGATTATAGCAATAGCCATGTTTACTAGGGTTATTACTAACGCCGGAGCTGCCTTAAAAAAACGCATTCTCTGGGGTGCCGACAAAATCAAAACTGCTCCGGCCAAAGGCAACAATATTAATAATAAAAGATGCTGTTCCACTTACTACTATCCTCCCAACATTTGCTGAGCTGCTTTCTCCGCAAAGCCTAACGGGTAATTAATCAGGATCCCGCCGGCAAGCGATAAAATTGCCAGTATCATCACGGCGATAATCATAGTCCGGGAACCTTCCTTCCCTGAAATTTTTACTTCTCCTAAAAATACCATATTGAATAGCCTAAAAAGATAAAGCATAGTCATCACTGCCCCGGCTAAAAATACTAAAGAAATGAAAAATTGCTTATTCTCGACTGAGCCGGCAAAAACAAGATATTTACTGAAAAATCCTCCGAACGGCGGTATGCCCATTACAGAGAAAGCGCAGAATAAAAATGCTACTGCAGTAAACGGCATAGTTTTAATCAACCCGCCAAGCTGTGTAATATCTTTTGTCGAAGTATTTTGTTCAACGATCCCTGCGCAAAGAAACAAGCCCGCTTTAGCAAGCCCGTGCATCAAGATAAATAACAGGCCGCCGGCAATACCAATAATATTATTCGTAGCTAAAGCAAAAAATATAAACCCTATCTGACTGATCGTTGAATAAGCGACTATCCTCTTAAAATCAGTCTCTATCAATGCAGCGCCCGCAGCAATAATCGTACTGAATGCCGCAATTACGGGCACAATCGTATGCCAAATTTCAGCAATGCCGAAGCTGGCAACAAAAAGACGCGCAAAGACATAAACGCCGATTTTAACCAGTACAGCCGCATGTAACAATGCTGTTACCGGAGAAGGCGCTACACCTGCATCAGGAAGCCAGGTATGTAACGGCAAAGTTGCGGATTTAGAAAGGATGCCGACCAAGATCAGAGCTACTATAAAATTGGGCAGCGGGTTGCTTTTCAAACTCTCCTTAATTACAGGAATATCGAATGAACCGGTCAATTGATAGATGCTGATAAAACCAATTAGCATCAACAGCGCGCCGCACGCAGTAATTAAAAATGCCTTGTCCGCGCGCAGGATATCCTGTTTGCCACGGAAAAAACCGATTAAACGCCAACTGACAATTGCGGTCATCTCCCAGAAAATATAAAGTAAAATTAAATTCTGGGAAAAAATGATCCCCATCATCGAGCCTAAAAACAACACGACTAAACAATAATATTCATTCTGGTTAGAATAATGGCTGATATAGCCGAAGGAATAAAGGATGATTACCGCACTGATTAAAGAAGAAACCAGGGCCATAAAAAGCGCCAGAATATCGGCGCTAAAAGATAAATTAAAGCCCAATGGTATTAATTGCGTAATATTTATGGTTTTGCCGCTCAGGATAGCCGATGCAAGCAATAGCGAAAGGACAAAAGGAGCAAGAATTAAAATCAACGCCAGCCAATTACGCAGGCGTAAGGAGAACCTACCTAATATAGGTAAGGCAAAAGCGCCTAAAATTGGGATAAAAATTATTGCCAGAAGCATATTTTTTCTTCTTTCAAATACGTATATAAATAAAAATGCCTTCCAGTATAATTACCAGAAGACATCTTTATCTTCATTTTCCGTCTTTGGTTACAAATTTATTATACCACAGCCCGAAATATTGTCAATTTATGAAAGGGCTTTTGCCGAATGCTTATTTCTTATTAATTTTTACTGTTGTGTGCTCTCCGTCCTGCCACGGCCAAAACATTACCATCACTTCATCATGCCCTAAATTTTTCAGGTAGAGGCTCTGGCCATGCATAATCCCGCCAAATTTTCCTATGGTATTTTCAATTCCCTTCGGCAATTGAGACTGCGGAATAGCTGGCCCGAGAAATTTCTCCACGATAGAAGTCAATTTTTCTAATTCGTCCTTTTTGACTACCGCCTCCAGATAATCATCGCGATCCTGGCGTAATTCCTCAAAACATACATTCTTTAATTCTTTTCTTAAATCAATAAACTCCATAAACTCTCCCTGTTAATGTTATATTTTACTGTTAAATCAGTGCTAAATCAACAATTTTTATGCTACTTCCCGCCTGAGTATATCATCATAAATATCAAGTACTTCTTCGCGCTCAAGATGCAAAAAATGCCCTACCCCTTTTACGATTATCATCCGGGAATGAGGAATCTGCGAAGCGAGGAATTTAACATCTTCCAAATCGATAATCGTATCTTTTTCACCGTTTAAAAGGATGGTTTTAGCTTTAATCTTTTTTAAGTCTACTGCCTCACTCAACCTCTTGGAAGAAATTACAAAAAGCCCATGTTCGTAAAATGCGCGCAGGCTCTCTTCTGTCATTGCCTGAAACTGATTTACGATCCTTTGTTTTACTGCCTGTGGTAGGTCTTGCCCGAAACTTTTCAATAAAACTTCTGACATTTTATGACGATCCTTAAAATCTATCGCAGCGCCTTTCTTAATCGTATCAATCATGGTTTTATTTGGCCTTGTCCCGAGGCTGGCGAGAATCAGCTTCTTTACCTTTGCCGGATATCTTGCGGCAAAATCAACCGCAACTACACCGCCCCATGAAGCAGTGCAAATCGTAACATTATCGTTTGTATTTGTTTTTTCTAAAACCGCTTTTAGTATTGCAACCTGCTCATCAAATGATACGCGGGAAGGACCGGTTAGAATTTTAGCCTTACCCTGATTGGGAAAATCAAAAAGCACTATCCGGTACCTAGCGGCAAAACGCTCCACCAAACTCTGCCACATTGCCATGGACTGCTGAATACCGTTAATACAAACGATATGCGGCCCGTTATTGCCATATACCCTGTAAGGAATGAAAAATCTTCCCGTTTCAAATGTGCCCTTTAGCTGCGGAATAATTAATTTCATTATTGTTTCTCTAAAGCCACTAATTCTTCGGCAATTTCTCCGCTCAAAGAAACACAGGCTGCGCTCAGCACATTGCTTAAACCAACATAATCAGGCGGGGTAATCGGCTGGAGGAATTCCGATCTTTTGGTAAAAACCATTTTTTTATTCTTTGAATCAATAATTGACCATTGCGCCACCAAATATGCATCCTTACCCAGCTCACTCTCCAGCCCTACGACATCTACGATCACCTGATATTTAACCGGAATAGCATAATTAACCGGAAACATCTCTATACTCGCTCCCGGCAGCATCCTAACGAGGTTCTCTGTAATCACCCGACTCATGCCAATGTTCAAACCTTCTCCCCAGCGGTCAAACTGGGCAAATTCAAGCAACCCGTCTTTATCCTGAGTTACAATTTGCGGCCTATCCTGATATTGCGGTATACTTACCGGGCCGACGGCGATAATTACATCGGGTGCAATATCATACTTCTGGCACGGCTGGCTCTTATCCACTGAACGCAACTTGTAAAACCGCGGGTTCGGCGTGTTAGCCAGAGAAATGCATCCGCATAACATCAAGGCGCAAATTATACAGGTTGCTTGAGATATTTTCTTTTTCATTTTGAGCCTCCCTTAGAAATAGGTTTGCCTTTTATCAGTGCTTCCGGATGCTGCTCAAGATATTCTATAAATAAATGCAGGGAGCGCGCTGCTAAAGTCACTTCCTGAAGCGTCTCATCAAGCTGAGAAATACCTTCTGAATTCACTAATCTATTCAGCCCTGAAACTGTCTGTTCCAAATCGCTGGCAATTTCTTTTACCGGAATCTCGTCCATTAATTCAAAAATATCCGGCGATATCGGCAAAGTGGGCAATTCCGGGTATTCTTTAATTGTTCCATAAAGTTTAGCCGGCTTATCATGATAAAAATTAAAAGAAATCATTAACTGGCCGGTAATAAAGTTCTGTATTTCAAGCTTCGCCCGCAGGCCTTCCTGGATCCATTTTTTATAATTAGGATACCCGATGGCATCTTTCATGCCCTTGACGCGCGCCAACTCTATATCGATAATGACAGGGATAATTACCTTATTAGTTGTAGCGTCGTAAACTAAACTAATATCTTTGATATTGCCGATTTTGACTCCCCGGAAAATTACAGGCGCTCCTTCAGAGAGCCCCTTGATTGAGCCGTCAAAAAATAAAACATATTTATCCGAACGCTTAAAAAATGACCCTGAGCCAAAAACCGTTATCCCTGCTATTAATAACCCTACAGCCCCTACTACAAATAAACCAATCACTGTTTTGTTTGCTTTTCTCATATTTATCCGGCTCCTTGTCTCTCGCCTCTGGTCAAAAATTGGATTACTCTGGAATCTCTGGAATCATTTAATAAAATTTTAGGCGCCCCACTTGCAATTACGCTCTTACTCTCTGTATCCAACAACACGGCATTATCACCTATGGCAAAAATACTTGCCAACTCATGTGTTACTACAACAATCGTAGCACCCAAAATATCTCTTAACTCTAAAATCAAATCATCAAGCATGCGCGCACTGATCGGATCCAAGCCTGCTGATGGTTCATCAAAAAAAATGATCTCCGGATCAAGCGCAATTGCCCGCGCCAAGGCTGCTCTTTTACACATCCCTCCGCTGATTTCTGCAGGATAAAAATCTTCATACCCTACCAAACCCACCAAAGCAAGTTTCAACCTTACCACGTCCCTAATCTGACGAGCATTCAGGCTTGAATATAGTTGTAAAGGAAGTGCTATATTTTCTGCTAAGGAAAAAGAACTCCACAAAGCGCCTCCCTGATAAAGCACTCCAAAACGCCGCATTAATTCTTGCTGCCTAGTTTCCTCTGAAGCCCAAAAATTTTCTCCACTGTATAAAACCTCGCCCTTGTCTGGTTTTTTTAGGCCGATGAGCACTTTTAAAAGCGTGCTTTTGCCGCATCCACTGCCGCCCATGACAATAAAAATATCACCTTTATTGACCTTGAAATTAAGATTGCGCATTACCAAATAATCATCATAATCTAAATCAAGATTACGCACTTCAATTAACGGATGCAGGATTTTTTCCATTAGTTACACTCCTAAAACTTGGCAAACAAAAGTAATAATTGCCGTGGCAATAACAATACAGGTAATCGCTGTGACAACTGCCGAAGTCGTTGCTTCTCCTACTGCTACCGCACTTCTTGCGCATCTGATACCGCGTAAACAACCGGCAACCGCAATAATAATACCAAAAACAAAACTATGTATCAGGCCTATCCACAAATGAGCAACCTTTACTGCTGACTGAGTATGGTTCCAATATTCTACTGGATTAAGGCCTAAGACGCCGGTAGAAATAACAAACCCGCCTAAGATACCCATTATATCCGCATAAAGAGTTAATAGCGGCATCATAATTACCAATGCCATCACCCGCGGTAAGACGAGAAATTCAACCGGAGAAATACCCAGAGTTCTTAAAGCATCAATCTCTTCATTTGTCTGCATGATGCCTAATTCCGCGGCAAAAGAAGCTCCGGTGCGGCCGGACATTAAAACTCCAGTCATTACCGCGCCCATTACTCTGACCATAGCGATGCCAACAATATCAGCAATAAAAATTTGTGCCCCGAATAAACGCAGCTGTATTGCTCCGATAAAAGCAAGAATAATACCAACCAAAGCACTGATTAAAGAAACAAGCGGCAAAGCATCAGAGCCGCATTTCTGCAGGATGGTAATAAATTCTTCGCGCCGGAAATAAACTTTACCACTGAAAAACCTGGCAAAAGAAACCACAATATCGCCTAAAAAATTTAGTAAGGAAAGCGTGCTTTGAGTAACCCGTAAAGCCTGAGCACCAACTCTCTCTAAAAACGGCTCGTGTACAATTGGCCGCTGAATAATTTTTTCGCTTACCTGTAAAGCCATAGCCAGCAGTTTCTGCGCTCCCTGCGGCAAACCTTCTAAATTAACCCTGATATTCCGGTTTTCAGACTCCCGGGTAACATGTCGCAAAAAAGAAATTAAGCCACTGTCCCATTCGATATTTTCTGAAACGCTAAAGGTAATATTTTCAACTTCAGGATGAGCTGAAAAATGCGCGATAACTTCGTCTACTGTGGGAAGCGCAGAGAAAATCCGCCAGTCGCCGCTTAACTTCAGCTGAAGAGTTTTTGGAATGGAGTAATCAAGAAAAAGTTTATCTGCGTACATTTATAAGCCTTTTTATTATTCTACTCTTTTAGCTTGTCCTGTCAATTGCAAAGTAAAAAACAGCCTCTATCGAGCTTATAATATTTTTAAAAGATTCAATCCTGTTTGAGGATCAATATCCTTAGCTACCTTTATACCAATTAACTCCAAAACCAATGCTTCGATCACTAAGAATACTTTTGATTTTCCGCGCAAACAGCCGGTAAGCACCTTCTCTTTTTTACCCATACTTGTGTGAATATGAATCTGCGGCTCGCCTTTTCTATTGCTGAAAATTGTTCCCAAGCCCATTACTTCCCATCCACCCTGAAACTTAACTTTATTCGGCTCAGGCGGTATCACCGGTTTTTTAGGCCCGGTAACTAAATCCCCTTCGGCAAAAGCTCCTAGGAATATTAAACTAGCTGAGCGGATTTTTTCTTTTTTGGCTAAGCCGGCAAGCTTCTCTAAAAAAATATCTTTGTGGTCAAACTTCACCATAAATATCCTGCCGATTTGTCCTTTTGTATATTTCATAATTGTGTTCCTCTCTTCTATTTATATATTATACCCCGCATCCCAAAAATCTCAATTTGTATTACATATTGAGCGGGTCCTGCCTGCCGATCCACCTCGTTCCGCCGCTTGCTTCGCAAAGCGGCGAGACAAGGTCTTCGTCTCGGCAGTCACCCGCAAAACATATAATTACTAAAATACTTGCTTAGCGTGGGGCTTGGCTGTGTTTTTGCGGGATCTTGAAAGCCCCGAGCGGGCATGGTTCCCGCAGCCGGCTCCTTATTATTGAAAACGATTTTATCCACGGCCCGGCTGCGGGAGAGCGAGGGGCTGAAACGAAGTGCAGCCCCGCCACGCCGGGGCGGGGCAAACGTTCCCGCAAAAATATAGACAAGACACACGCTCCAATAAAAAATCCCAAGCTCTCTTCAAGCTCAGGATTCAAAGGGTGGCACCTTAGGGAACGTCCTCTATTATTTAAAACCTGAAATGCACAAATATCCTGCCGAAGTTTTTATCATCTTTTTCTATGCGACGGTAGAATTTTTTAATTTCCGGCCGCTCTAAAAAACGTAGCACACTTTTCTTTAGCGCCCCGCTGCCCTTACCCGGGATGATTTCCACCAGTTCTATTCTTTTTTCGACAGCTTCGCGAATTACCCGATTAAGTTCTTCCTCAATCGCCCGTCCATTACTAAAGATATCATGTAAGTCTAATTTAATTTTTGCCATAAAATTATAGGAAACAATCCTTACCGTTTCTTCATCTTTCTCTTCTTTTTAGCTTTTAAAACAGTACATAATGAATGCGCGATAGGCGCTAATTTACCATCTTCATAGGGAAATTCTTTACAAGTAACAGGCTTGAGATCATACCTGATCTTATGAATCCGGCATAGCCCGTTTGGTTCAAGGAACGAACAGCTCTCTTCTTCAAAACTGGTACCTACTTTATATCCTGATGGGAATATATCATCCTTTTCTAAATGAAAAAATTCACCCCTGATGCCGGCAGAGACGATTTTCTTCGCCTCTTCCAAATCTATCCACGCACCCAGGCTGCAGCAATCAGACTGATTCCTGCACTTGTGGCACAAAACAACTTCCTTTATTTTTTTATTCCTTCTCTTCATTAACTAAACTCCTTTTTTACTTCCAGATAATCTTGGCAGGATTTCTTAGAGGTATCCGGTTGTAGCGGTATTTCGGTAGACCCACCATCATCGCTGCACCGGCAATTGCCCGACTGGATAAACCAATAAATTTCCTGGCATCCTCTGACATATTAATCGCCATTTGCACATACCCTGCCCAGCAAGCGCCCAAGCCAAAGCCAAATGCTGCAAGCTCCAAATATTCCGCAGAAATTGTGCATGATTGCGGGACAATCGGGTCATCTTTAACGCCATAAGCAATAATAATACAAGGCGCGTTGCGGCAGATCTTGTCATCGCTATTCCTGTAGGATTCAACCAAGCGATCAAAGCTGAATGATTCTGCCATTTGAGATTTAGCTTTTAAAAGCCCTTCCATCCAATTCGCAATTAAACCTGCAAGCTGATGCACCTTTTCTTTATTATTAATCACCAACCAATCAACCGGCTGGCGGTTAATTCCAGACGGGGCGTATCTGGCAACGTCTATTAGTTTTTCAATTATTTCTTTTTTTATCGGCTCATCTTTATAAGTTCTAATCGAACGCCTGGCTTTTAAAAGCAACTCAACCTGTTCTGAGCTCGGCAATTTAGAATAATCCAGCCGCATCGCATCTTTGGCATTCATAGTAGACAATTCTATTGAGCCAACCGGACAAAACGCAAAACAGTGCCCGCAGTTAATACAGATATCCCCGCCGCCCGGGATAAACTCCGGCACGCGCTCTGCATTCATCTGCAGGATTTTTAACGGGCAAATCTCCACGCATTTCCCATCACCCTTACAAGTATTTTTATCGACTTTTATGGCAATCATCGCAATAGCCCCTTTATTTTATAGCTAATTATATCTCAAATAATTAAAATTCCTAATAAAAAAATCCCAAGCCCTTCTCGAACTTGGGATTTAAAGGATAGCACTTAGAGTAACGTCTCCGGTTCACTTATGCCATAATTGTATCAAATTCCTCTACAGCAATTGCCGGGAAGCTAGTGAAAGAGATATTTGTCAGTTTATTCAGGGTAATCGAAGCCTTCATTACTTCTGCCACCCCGGGGAAATCTACAATCAAAACAAGGTCATATTTTCCCAAAAGTGCATATATAGAATTTACCTTGCCGCCGGCCTTTACCACCACATCCAGCGCCTTTTTAGTCCTCTCAGCAGAGATTCCCTCCAGCGCCTCCTTTGAATACTTCCCATACATAAAAAATTTCGCCATCTCTCCACCTCCTATTTCCTAAATTATACCTCTAAAACTGAAGATACAAAACAATTTTAACAAATATTTTCCACTATTAATTTGATGTTCCGCTAAAAACAACAAACAAAATAACCGTACTTAAAATAACCAAAGCTGCTGCAATGTGAAAAAAATATTTATGCTCAATTATCCGCTCAAACATTTTATTTCTCCTGCTTTATTATTTGATAAATAATATCCTCTAGCTGCCGGTTGAATTCATCAGGAGATTCAACCATCAAGAAATGCCCTACTCCCGGCATTATCCGCAAATGATACGACTTAAGATATTTGCTGTTAATTTCCGGATGTTGATACTGCTGCCACAGGTCGGCGCTCAAACACCATAATGGCACATTTACATCTGCCAAAAGCGGAATAACCGGGGTATCAAAATAATATTCCATGGTATTGATCGCAATTCCCGGGTTAGAGCGGGCAACATTCCTGACTACCAACTCAACCAACTTGGGGTCAGCGTTTTTATTAAACATATCTCTCATAAATGGCCCGGAATTCTTTACAAAATCTTTTTTCAAAGGTTCGATGTATTTTATTTTATCTTCCGCAGTGGCCATATACTCAAAATTCTCCAGAGTATCAATGGCAACAAGCCCGATTACCTTATCCTTGATTAGCCGGTTTGCCTCCAATATTATCGTGCCTGACATAGAATGGCCTATCAGAATAACCTTACCAGCTCCTGCGGCATTGACTACTGCAGCTACGTCCTCGCCAAAAGCCTCCTGAGTATAGGCTTTTCTCTGTCTGCCGGATTTACCGTATCCTGCCAAATCCAGAGTAATTACCTTGTATTTCTTGGCAAAATACGGCACCTGTTTGTACCAAACGCCCCTGCTTCCACACCAGCCGTGCACAAATACCAGCGCCGGCTCTCCCTTACCGTATACAGAATAAATAATTTTTACTCCGTCCTTTGAAACAGCAACCCTATTATTTAGCCCAAACTGCAGCCAAACTAAACTTGCTGCAATTACAACAACGCCAAGAATTCCTATTCTGCGCAATGCCTTCTTCATACGGCTCCTTCTAATTTCCTTTCAACATTGTATAGAAATACATCTCTGTATTTGGGACAAAAAACTTTTCAATCAATTTAAATCCGTAATGCTGATAAATAGAAACGTTCTTCTCAATCTGCGTTTCCAGGTAACAAGGAAGATTTTCAGCTTCAATCCTGGATAGCATAGGCTTAATCAGCTTACCGGCAAACCCTTTTCCCTGAAAATCAGGATCCACGCCAATAAAAGCAAGATACCAATGAGGAAAAGGGGCATTCTGTGTATGCCTGTATTCAACAAAATCATATACCGGCTTTACTTTAGCCAAAAACTCTTTACCCATCACGACATTTAATTCTTCAACCCCTGCCTTTGCCATTAATTCCGGAGTCATGATGGCATATTCAGAAGGCAGCCACATAGCTGCGCCTTCCATATTCTCCGATGCTGCATAGGCCTCGCCGTATAGAATCACATAACGCAGCATGAACTTAAAGAAATGAAATCCAGCCTCATCTCTTTTTTTGCCATCGGGAAATAAGAGAACCTTCAAAGGCTCATTATGAAAGGCACGGCTAAACACCCCTGCCGCAGCCTCAATATGCTTTTCCTCAAGACGAATCAGATCCTTCAATCCCCCATCCACTTAACACTCCAGTTTTATTTTAGGATTATTGTCAGTGTCCCGGCCGTAATCAGGCCGATACCCAGCCACTGGTATAAGCCAGGCCTTTCGGCAAGGAAAATCACCGAAAGTATGACAGCAAAAACAACACTCAATTTATCAATCGGCGCGACTAAAGAAGCCGGGCCTGTCTGCAGCGCCCGGTAATAGCAAATCCAGGATAGGCCGGTTGCCAGGGCTGAAAGGACTAAAAATATCATACTCTTACGGTCGATCTGCATCGGATTAGACCATTCTCCGCGAAAACTGATTAAGAACCCGAGGAAGGCCATTACCACTATGGTACGGATAAAAGTAGCTAGGTTAGAATTAATGTGCTGCACACCGACCTTGCCTAATAACGCGGTAAGCCCTGCAAAAAAAGCCGAACCCAAAGCAAACAATTTCCAATCCAGCATAATACCTCCAATCAAGTTAATAATGTAAGTAATTTAACTTTCACCACTATTATATCGCCCTAAACCAAAAATCCCAAGCCCTTTTATTTCATTAAAAATTTCTGTTAGATTTTACCTCCTTTTGCGTCTATTAAGTTAGAAAGGAGAAGATACGATGCCTAATACTATCGTAGAAGCTATTGCTACAAGGATTTTAGAACTAAGAAGCGAGAAGGTAATGCTGGACCGGGACCTAGCTAAGCTTTATGGAGTTACAGTTAAGGTTTTAAATCAGGCAGTAAAACGTAACATAAAGCGCTTTCCAGATGATTTTATGTTTCAATTATCTTGGGAGGAACTAGAAGCTCTAAGGTCGCATTTTGCGACCTTAAATTCAAGGTCACAATTTGTGACCTTGAAACAAGGCCAAAATATTAAGTATCTTCCTTATGTATTTACCGAACAAGGTGTGGCAATGCTCTCAAGCGTACTAAATAGCGAAAGAGCCATACAGGTAAACATTCTCATTATGCGCGCATTTGTCAGATTACGCAAAACTCTCTTAATACATAAGGAGTTATTTTTCAAGTTGAACGAGCTGGAAAAAAGAATCGGAAGGCACGATGAGGACATCAGGGATATTTTTGAAGCGCTTCGCCAATTAATGCAGCTGCCAACCGAGCATCGCAAAATAACCGGCTTTACAAGCAAATGACCAAAAATCCCAAGCGCTATTTATTTAAACGCTTGGGATTTAAAATGATACACTGTCCAGCTTAACCCTGGTACACTTTTTCGATTAGCTCGGAAAGTGTCTAATTACCTTTTATTGCTGCTTGCAACAAGTCCCTTCACCGGCACTTGATTTTGAAATCTTAGAAACCATCCAAGCCACGATAAACAAAGACACAGCAACAAAAATAACCAGATTATCTGTCCAGGGCAAAACATCAAACGCCGCCCCAAGCAGCAGAATAATCGCCACACCGCGGATAATTGTAGTACAAACACAACCTTTTTTCTCCATATCCCCTCCTCTTTTTCTCTATTATACCCCAGCCCACCAAAAATCAAGCACCTTATTTTTTTATTTAGCGAAGTACTTTGTGCGAAGCACAAAGTACACAAGCCTTTTTTGGGATTAGTATTAAAACTCAGAAACGTCCACTAGTTTTACCCTAGTTTTATTTGTTTCGTAACTAAATAATTTCTGAAGAATTACGTAAAGCGTCTTGGATTTGGATTCACTATGCGGTTTCTAATTAGAGATTACGCGGGTAATAAGCCAAAAAATAGGCCAATAAAAAAGAAAATGCTGAACCCAATCCAACTTATAGCAACACTCAAAATAAAAAATATAAAATATTTAGCTCCTCTAAAAGATAAATATTTGTTTAATATTCTATAGCTGGAGAGCAACACGATACCTGATATTAAGAATACTGTGGTTAATCCAATTCCCCCAAAGCCAGCAGAATTACAAATTTCTATTTCGAAAAATAAACCTAAGAATATACCGAGAACGGAAACAAAAACATTAAGAATTTTTTTCATTTTTTATTTTTCTCTTTCTATCAGCTTTCTTCAGTATCGTCTTTATCTTCTTCTACCTAACTATTTTCATGCCCAACGTCAACATAATCTTGTCTATCACAAATAATAGAGACAGTTCTTTTTTTCGACCATCCCTATAATTACGACTCTGATATATAAAATGTAATCGTTGGTATCTTATTCTACCCCCATCAATAACCTTGTCAACCAAAAATCCCTCAATTCCTATATTTTAGCTATCTGGAATTAACCCAGAGCGAAACTAATTTTTTTATAAATTATAGCGAAGGGATGCCCTTTTCGGGATTAGGATTAAAAAAGGTACACTGTCCAGTTTAACTAAGATACAGTTTCCCGATTAGCTTGGAAAGTGTCTGGTTATTTGTGGTTATCCTTTATATTTCAATACAACATTGTCAATCAAATCTTCAATGAAGTTTACAGCTTTTGATTCATGTATAAAGATATCCGAAGGATGAGCGCAGGTATTACGTATATCTAACTTCTCATTTAATATTTTAAATACACCGGCGGTTATTATTCCTGCTGACCTCATAATCTCTAATAATATACTTTCTTTTATGTCTTCAAAATTGTCTTTTGTATTTATTTGAGATAGTCTACGGACATCTGTCCTTCTCAATAGGGCGACGTTAAACTCTGTCTTTTTATTGACAATAATAAACTCTTGCATATAATCCATAACAAATACCCATGTCATAATTATTGAAGCTCTTTTAAGACCTTTTTCAGCACAAGTGATGGCTTCTCCTAAAAATATTCTTTGATTTTTGTCCAAGATTTTTGGTAGGAGGTCTTTTAACTTTTCTGTTCCTTTTTGAATCTGAGGTTCATCTTTCAAGTAACGCTCAGCTTCATCCACGCCAAATAATGATAATGAATACTTACCTCTTTCAATAAGCAACAGAGGAGCAGTTGGGCCGTTTGATAGCGTTGCCAATACCTCTTCCAATCTTTCAGGGATATGTAATTTTGATTTTTTAAAAGTATTCTGTAGTATTCGAGAAGTGAAACTAGTAGAACCGCAGGAGCGTAGATAAAATCCAAGTAAAACAATATGCGCTCTTTGCTCTAAGCGAAGGATATTGGGAACGGAACGTGCGAAACTTTCACTATCCTGTGCAGAAACCAGCATGCTATTTTTTAGAAACTGGCATAGCTGAAACGGCATCCTCGCCGCTCATGGTTAATTGGTATCTTGCATGACTCAGCTTATTAAGTAAACCTTGTTTAACGGCAAGCGAATAGTAAGCTCCTTCTATCGGTTTTACTTTTGCCAATCTAACAACAGCAGCGATGTCTTTTTTACTAAATTCGGGTAAAGATTTAAACTCGTCTAAATATTTAGCAAACACTATAAGGAATTCTGTCCGGCCATTCGGCTTCTTTTCCCTAACATACTCAGCAGGAGACATTGCTTTCTTTATTGGTTTATTGCTTCTTTCATCAGTTTATGGGCAGGAGAAAACACTTTCTTCACCGCGCACTATTGCTGATTCCTTATTGAGTATTAATGACTTTAAATCAGCTCTTCCTATTTTTGAGAATCTTTTACTCAAGTATCCAAGAGATCCCTATTACAACTATGCTTTAGGTGTATGCTATTTGTATACTTCCCGCAATCTTGAAAAATCAATTGGCCTGTTAAAAAAAGCATCAACTGCTGATGTTCCAAATCTTGTCTATTTTTATTTAGCTGAGGCATACCGATTTTCCTATCGATTCAATGAGGCTATCGATTATTACCGGAGGTACACAATAAATGGTGGCTCCCCTAAGCATAAGACTGAGGAGGTAGAGAAACTGGTTAATGTTTGTGAAAACGGAAGTTTTCTATTAAAATATTTATACCAGCCCCCTGTAATAGATAAGAAAATGGTGGAATTAAAAGAGTTCTATAGTTATTACAACCTGGAAAATATCCCTGGAATATTGATCCCCAAACCTGATGATTTAAAAACATCGATAGATAAAAAGTTAAATGAGAGTTCCATAATTCTATATCCTAAGAATCTTAAAGCAGATGAGTATATATACTATTCAAGCTACGGCAATTCAGAATCATATGGTAAAGATATCTTTAGAGTTCAGCTAAAAGATGATGGTTTCTGGAGCAAACCAGAGAATTTGGGTGATGCTATAAATTCTGCATCAGATGAGGATTACCCATTTGTTGATAAATCAGGTACACTATATTTTGCGTCCAAAGGACACTACAGCATGGGTGGATTCGATATATTCTATGTTAATCTAATTGGCTCACCAGAGGTGGTGAACATTGGTTACCCTCTCAATAATACCGAGAATAACCTATTCTTTCAACCTACTGGGAAAAATACCGCGGTGATACACCCTTTGAG
>JALOQJ010000018.1 GCA_025453445.1 Candidatus Omnitrophota bacterium | reverse complement strand
TCTTCCGGAACAATGCGCGCCACAACACCTTTGTTTCCATGGCGGCCGGCAAGCTTATCACCTTCGGCAACCTTACGCTTAGTAGCAATATAAACAACTACTCTCTTTAAAACTCCCGGAGGCAATTCATCGCCGCGCCGGACTTTTTCAATTTCCTGTTCCTGCTCTGCCATTAATTCCTGGATTTGCTCGTCAAAAGAAGCAGCTAAAATTTTTGCCTCTTCATTATTGCTGAAATCCATCTTATCTATTTTTTTCTTATCTACGCCCAATGCCTGCGCCAGCTTGGAAATTTTTTCAGTTTGCAAAAATTCCAGTTCCTGCTTATAGTAGGCTTTGAGTTCGCGGATTTTGGCTAATTCTTTAGTCTTTTCTTCTTTAGTTTTTCTGCCCCGGTCTTTACGCTGAAAAATATGGATATCCACAACTACACCTTCCACGCCAGGAGGGACAATTAGTGAGGTATCCCGCACATCGCCAGCTTTTTCACCGAAAATAGCGCGCAACAGGCGTTCTTCCGGAGAAAGTTCCGATTCAGTCTTGGGAGTTACTTTACCGACCAGAATATCGCCGGGAGAAACTTCTGCCCCGATATGAACTATCCCTGCTTCATCTAAATTTCTTAACGCTTCTTCACTGACATTGGGGATATCGCGGGTAATTTCCTCGTTGCCAAGGCGGGTTTCAGTAGCTTCAGTTTCGAATTCTTCGACATGAATAGAAGTAAATGTATCTTCCCTGACCAATTTCTCGCTTAAGACAATGGCGTCTTCAAAGTTAAAACCGCGCCAAGGCATGAATGCGCAAAGCACATTACGGCCCAAAGCGAGCTCGCCATTTCTGGTACTTGTTCCGTCGGCAATTACCTGCCCCTTTTCTACGTACTGCCCAAGCTTCACTATCGGCCTCTGATTAAGGCAAGTATCAGCATTGGTGCGTAAAAATTTCTTCAGATGATAAATTTTCTTGCCGATAGCAATAGAAGAAACATCAACACTGGTTACCTTACCGGACTCTTCGGCAACAACAACTATTCCTGAATCGCGTGCCACCTTTGCTTCCATTGCCGTTCCGACAATAGGCGCTTCGGCAATCATCAAAGGCACTGCCTGACGCTGCATGTTAGAGCCCATCAGAGCACGGTTAGCATCATCATGTTCAAGAAAAGGAATCAAAGCTGCGGCAACCGATACCAGCTGCTTTGGAGAAACATCCATATATTCTATTTGTTTTCCGGGAACTTTAGGAAAATCGCCTTTAAATCGGCAGGAAACTTCTTTATCGGAAAATGTCCCGTCTTCATCAAGAGGGGCATTTGCCTGTGCAATTATTTTATCTTCTTCAAGGTCTGCGGTGAGATATTCGATCCTGCGGGTAACTTTTCCATTTTCAACTTTTCTGTAAGGAGTTTCCAAAAGCCCTAAAGTATTTATCCGCGCAAAGCTGCTTAAGGATGCAATCAAACCGATATTCGGCCCTTCAGGAGTCTCAATGGGGCAGACTCTGCCGTAATGCGAAGGATGTATATCTCTTACTTCAAAACCTGCACGTTCACGGGATAAACCACCGGGGCCTAATGCGCTTAACCTGCGCTTATGGGTCATTTCCGCCAAAGGATTAACCTGATCCATGAACTGGGAAAGCTGGCTGCGGCCGAAGAAATCACGAATCTGATTGGATAATAGTTTAGAATTAATTAAATAGTGGACGCTTAAATTATCTAAATCTCCGAGAATGCTCAGCCTTTCCCGGATAGAACGCTCAACCCTTGAAAGGCCGATCCTTACCTGATTCTGGACTAATTCTCCGACACTCTTGATGCGCCGGTTACCCAAATGGTCAATATCATCAATTTTGCCTTCACCGGTTTTAAGCTTTATTAAATATTCTATTACCTTAATTACGGTGTCTGAATCAAGGATTCTTTTTTCAAGGCTGACATCCATACCGAGTTTACGGTTCAGGATAAACCTGCCTACCCGTTCCAAATCATAACGAGCAGGATCAAAAAATAACCTGTAAAACAAGCCTTCTGCCGCTTCTTTAGTAATCGGCTCAGTCGGGCGCATTTTACGGTAAAAATCCATATGCGCTTCTTCTTTATTCTTGGTAAGATCTTTTTTCAGAGTATTGGCAATTTCCACATGTTCCTTGGAAAATGCGGCATTGATTTCTTGATCAGTGGAAAAACCGAGGATCCTTAGGATTTGCGTAGCGGGGAAATTTCTGCGGCGGTCAACATAAGCAAGGATGGTTTCTGAAAGATCGTATTTAAATTCAAGCCATGCTCCGCGGTAAGGAATTATGCGGCCGTAGAATATTTTTTTTCCGGTGGGATGAACTTCTTCTTCAAAGGAAACACCGGGAGAACGCTGCAACTGGCTTACCACTACGCGCTCGTCGCCGTTAATAATAAATGTGCCTGTTTCGGTCATTAAAGGAATTTCCCCGAAATAGGCATCCTGTTCTCTTGCTTCACGCGGCGTGGTCAATCTGAATTTTACTTTGAGGGGTGCGCCATAAGAAACTGCTCTTCTTTTTGACTCGCCGATTCCATATTTAGGCTTGCCTAAAGAATAGCTCAAAAATTCCAATTTTACAGAACGATCGTTATTTTCCAGGGGAAAAATCTCTTCAAAAACTTCTTGCAACCCCTGCCTTTTGCGTTCCGAAAGCGGAATATCTATCTGGAGAAACTCACGGTAAGACTCAAGCTGGATATCCAGTAAATTCGGAAGATCATAAACTTCTTTAAGCTTGGCAAAACTTTTACGCTTTATCATTCATGCTCCGCTATGATTTGTATTAGCTTAAAAGCTTGTGGATAATTATTTTAATTCGACTGTAGCACCGGCTGCCTCAAGCTTCTTTTTCATCTCTTCAGCTTCTTCTTTCGGCACACCGTCTTTAATCGGCTTTGGTGCAGCGTCTACTAAGTCTTTGGCTTCTTTTAAACCCAGGCTGGTAATTGTCCTGACTTCTTTGATTACTGCGATTTTATTACCACCGGCACTAGT
The DNA here is from genome assembly GCA_025453445.1 of Candidatus Omnitrophota bacterium. Lineage (GTDB taxonomy): Bacteria > Omnitrophota > Gorgyraeia > Gygaellales > Profunditerraquicolaceae > JALOQJ01. The sequence continues at coordinate 27,689 of JALOQJ010000018.1, read as the reverse complement.
CAATACCACGGTAAAAGCGGTTTTTTCTTCTGCTGCCGGAGCTGCTGCGCCACCTGCTACTGCGCCACCCGCCGGCAAGCTCATCATCGGCATGTTCGCCTGAACGCCGAATTTTTCTTCCAGGGCTTTGACCAAATCTGAGAGCTCGAGTACTGTCATGCCCTCAATCGACTTGATTAATTCATCCAATTTTTCTGTAGCCATTTTCTTCCTCCTATTTAACTTTTTCTTTTTTTTGTTTTATCTGGTCCAAACAAACAACGATCTTTCTCAAATTCTGATTTAAGACTATCACTAATTTAGAAATCGGCGCGTTCAGGGCCATGACTACCTGCGCCCTTAAAACATCCTTGGAAGGAAGTTTTGCCATTGCTTCGATATCTTTTTTCTCAAGGATCCTGTCCTCTAAAAAGCCACCCTCTAATTTTAAATTTTCATGATCCTTAGAAAAAGTACATAATATTTTTGAGGCCTCAACCGGCATATCTTTGACAAAAATCATTCCACAGGGGCCTTCTACTGCTTTTACCATCGCTTCTAAGCCTGAGTCCTTCAGGGCACGGCGGGCAACGCTATTTTTCACCACAAAAAGATTGGCGCGGCTGGTCTTTAATGACTGCCTTAAGCTGGTGATGTCAGGGCTGGATAAACCGGAATACTTAATAATGAAGAAATTTCCCGAATCTTTAAGCGTGGTTTTAATTTGCTTCTCTGATATCTCTTTAACTACTAAACCTATTTTTTTCATATTGCTAACCTCAGTCCAGGATTCATCGTAGAAGAAATAGAAATGGTTTTGACAAATTTTCCTTTTACCGAAGCCGGCTTCGCGTCATTAACAGACTCAATCACGCGCATGGCATTATCATATATTTTTTCTTCAGCGAAAGATATTTTTCCTACGGACAAATGCATGCCTCCCTGTTTGTCCACACGGAATTCTACTTTTCCTCTTTTAACATCTTCAATCGCCCTGACAATATCATTAGTAACTGTGCCGGTCTTAGGGCTTGGCATCAGGCCGCGTGGCCCGAGAACCTTACCTAATTTGCTTAGATCTTTCATCATTTCAGGAGTGGCGATAGCAACATCAAAATCCAAAAATCCTCCGGCAACTTTATCAATTAACTCAGTTCCTCCGACAAGGTCAGCATTGGCTTCCTTTGCAGCGCGTTCATGCTCGCCTTTACAGAATACAGCAACCCTGACTTTTTTGCCCGTTCCGTGCGGAAGAAGAACTGTGCCACGAACCATCTGATCTGACTTTTTAGAATCGACACTTAAATTAAAATGTAAATCAACAGAACCGTCGAACTTTACCGGCGAGAGTTTCTTTAATGCAGTGATTGCTTCTTTTAACTGATACACCTTGTCTTTATCGACAAGTTTGGCTGTTTCTAAGTATCTTTTACTATGTTCTTTCATGACTTATTACCCCTCAATAACTATACCCATGCTCCGGGCAGTACCTTCAATAATTTTAAGCGCAGCTTCCATATCGCTGGTATTAATATCCTGCATTTTCTGTTTTGCAATTTCTTCTGCCTGCTTACGGGTAACTTTTCCAATTGTTTCCTTACCGGCAATTCCGGAAGCCTTGGCTAAATTTGCCGCGCGCTTCAGAAGTATTGAAGAAGGCGGGCTCTTAATGATAAAAGTAAAAGTACGATCCTCGTAAACAGAAATGACTACCGGCAGGATTAAGCCGTCTCTGCCCTTGGTCTGGTCATTAAATTGTTTACAAAATTGCATGATATTCACGCCATGCTGGCCGAGTGCAGGGCCGACTGGAGGCGCAGGATTTGCTTGTGCTGCGGGAACGTGTAATTTTATCTGTGCTTTAATTACTTTAGCCATTATATCTTCTCTACTTGCCAGTATTCTAATTCTACCGGCGTTGACCTGCCAAAAATTGATACGCTCACTTTTAATTTTCCCTTTTCCGGGTGTATCTCGTCAATAGTGCCGTTAAAATTAACAAATGGCCCGTCGGTAACCCTAACCTGTTCGCCTTTTTCAAAAATAATCTTGGGGCTCGGCTTAGCCTGCGTATCCTGTGTTTTTTTCAGGATATTGTCAACTTCGGTCTGCGACAAAGGCATGGGTTTTTTTCCTAAACCGATAAAACCCGTAACTCCGGTAGTTGTTTTAATCATAAGGTAAGTAGCTTCGGTCAATTCCATTTCTACCAGAAGATACCCGGGGAAAAACTTTCTTGCGGAAATCCTGCGTTTGCCGGAACGAATCTCGGAAACTTGCTCGGTAGGAATAACCACCTTACTGATAAATTCTGCAAGCCCGGAAGCAACGATGCGGTTTTCCAACAGCTGCTTTACCTTATCTTCAAAACCCGTTTGTGTATGGACAACGTACCAGTGTTTCACCCCGCCCTTCCTTCCATCAAATATTCTTTAATACTTTGCCCCACCTTCCCGTATATCTATGAAGGGCGGGGTTCATCTGAACATTACGCTTAAAATTTTTGATAAAGCTACGTCAATTATACCTATATATATAGCCATAACCGAAGTAACCACAATTACGGCAATAGTTGAACCGACTAATTCCTGCCGGGTTGACCAGGATACCTTGGATAATTCCTGTTTTACTTCTCTGAAGAAATTTATGATCTTATTAAATATACTCATTCCTAACTTTCTTTCTTGCGACCCTAATCCGCAGGAGCGGCAGGAGTCGAACCTGCAGTAACGGTTTTGGAGACCGTTGGTTTGCCATTAACCGACGCTCCTATTTAATCTCTTTATGCGGAGTATGTTTATGGCAAAATCTGCAATACTTGGAAATTTCCATTCTCTCCTGATGTAATTTCTTATTCTTCGAAGTTGTATAGTTTCTGTTCTTACAGACCGTGCACTCTAATGTAATAGTTTCGCGCATATTAAGTTAAATTTTATTTCCCCGTTAAAAATATAAGCTGGAGAAGGGAATTGAACCCATGACCCCGTCCTTACCAAGGACGTGCTCTGCCAACTGAGCTACTCCAGCAATAAGGCTTCACGGGCCAAAAAAGATAAAAAAACCGCCATTAAAGAATTCTATTAAATTCTTTTCCTAATGTTATATTTTCCCTAATATATGGGGGATTTATATAGACAGAAGAATATACACTACGGAATTGATTTTGTCAACCTTTTTTTTAATAATTTTATGCTGCGCTAAGGGCTGCAAAATAATTAAGGGGTAAATCTTCGGGCCGGATATTCGGGCTAAGGTTAAATTTCGTAAAAAATATGTCCAGTTTTTTCCTTTCAATAATACCTTCAAGGCTGTTGCGCAGGGTTTTTCTTCTTTGGTTAAAGCTGGTACGAATAACCTTAAACAGCCTTTCTTCATCCTCTGCCTTGACAGAAGGGATTTTTAAAACCTCTAATCTTAAAAAAGCAGAATCCACCTTTGGCCGCGGCGTAAAGGAATTTTTCTTAATAATAAAAAGGATCTCAGGCTTAGTATAATACTGAAGAAAACAGCTCAACGAACCGTATCTTTTTGAGCCGGGCACAGCTGTAAGCCGTTCAGCAAATTCTTTCTGCACAGTAAGGAATACTTCACTTATTTTACTGCGATATTGCAAAAACAATTCAATGATCGGGGTTGTAATATAGTAGGGGATGTTGCCGAAAACTTTAATTTTAGATTTTTGTTTTTTAAAAAATGCTACAAAATCAAATTTCATCACATCTGCATGCACTAGCTCAACATTATTAAAACCAGCGCAATTATCTTTTAAAACACTTATAATCCGAGAGTCAATTTCTAAGGCAAAAACTTTACCTGCAGTTGGTGCAATTAGCTGAGTTAATTCTCCCCTGCCTGAGCCGATTTCCAAAACAGTATCCTGCCTGTCAAATGAACATGCAGAGATAATTTTTTGCTGAATATTTTTATCGGTAAGAAAATTCTGGCCTAGGCTTTTTTTTGGTTTAATCTGCATTGAAGAGCACATTTAATTGCTGCAATTAAGGAATCCGGAGTGGCGCAATTTTTTCCTGCAATATCATATGCTGTACCATGTAAAGGAGAAGTCCTGATAAACGGCAGCCCAAGGGTTAAATTAACCCCCTCCTTATCTCCGAGCAACTTCAAGGGGATTAACGCCTGATCATGATACATTGCAATAACACAGTCGTAGATACCATCTTTTGCCTGTTTTATTGCCACATCAGAAGAAACAGGCCCGTTAAGGTAATGAATTTTTCTGTGTAATTTTTCCACTGCCGGCTTTATAATATTATTCTCTTCGCTTCCGATAATGCCATTATCAGAAGCATGCGGATTGAGCCCACAAATAACAATCCGGGGAGATCTAATTAAAAAAAGTTTCTTTAAAGATTCCCGGGTAAGCATAATTACTTTAGCTAACTTTTTCTGCCTTAACGCCTGAGAAACATTCCTTAAAGGAATATGCCGGGTTAAAAGACTGAATTTTAACTGTTTATTTAAAAGCATCATTACCGTATCTCTACTGCCTGTTTTACTCTCCAAATATTCTGTATGCCCCGAATATCTGAAACCAGCCAAATTTATTGCCTCTTTGGAAATCGGCGCGGTAACTAAGCAATCAATCTCTTTTTTTCTGATAAGCTCTAATGCTTTATCAAGATATTCAACCGAATAATGCTTTATCAAGATATTCAACCGAAGCTTTCCCATATTCGGCTTTTACTTTTCCAAAGGAAAAATTGTTGTGCTTCACATTGTTTAAATCTATAAACTTTGCAGCTGACAGCTGACAGCTTCCGCCGTAGGCGGACCCGCCTGCGGCGGGGATAGCTGATAGCTTATTAAGTACCCACCTATCCCCGATTACGGTCAACTCTGCTAAAGCTTTCAATTCTGGCAGTGCCTTAACAATAATTTCCGGGCCTATCCCAGAGGGATCGCCCATAGTAATACCGACTCTGATTTTATTTTTCATACGGGATTATTCGAAGATTTTAACGTAGGATTTTTTCTTTAATTCTTCCAACCACTTACTCATTTCTTCTTCCATTCTTCTGTTAAACAGGTAGGTATAAATTTTTTCCCGCGCTTCGATGAGGTTTTGAGTCCGCGAGGAAACAATGCTTTTCAATTTGAAAATATAATAATTGGTATCGATTTTTACCAACTCAGAATATTCCTGCGGTTTAAGCCCATAAATTACATCCTCAATTTCTTTACGAAACTGCCCGCGCTCTCCGGCACTCATGGTATCCACTAACAAGGCATATTTTTTGAGAATATCTTCTAATGAAGCTCCTCCCTTTAGACTACTGTAAACTTCCTTAGCTTTATCTATATCCTCTCCTGCATTAATCACGTCCAATTCGCGCTGTTCAGGTATCTGTAATTCATTGCCGTGGCTGTTAAAAAAATCAGTGACTTCGCTAGGGCTAACTACAATCCTGCTTTTTATTTTATATTCAATTACATTGAACATTAGAAACTGTTCCTTAATTTTTTTCTCCAGATCAGCCTGAACTAAACCCTGATGCTTCAGAGCATTCTGATACTCCAGATCAGTACGATAACCAGCTTTTATTTCATCAATCCGCGCATTTACTCTGCTTTCATCCGTAATAATATTCAGGCGCTTTGCTTCCTGCAAAATCAGCTTATCTTCTATCAATCTATGAATCAGGTCAAGCTTCATCGCCTGAATTCTGGATTCCAACTGTTTACCGCTGTATTGCTGGCGTAGTTGTATACGCGTAAAATTTATAAAATCATTAAGATCTTTCTGGGTAATGATGTCGTTATTGACAACGGCAATAATCTTATCTTCGGCAAAAACTAAATGACAAATTCCAAAGCACAAATGACAAAATAATATCAAAGCACAAATTACAAATGACAAAACTTTAGTTTTGGAATTTGATTTTTGAATTTTTGATTTATTTTGACATTTGAATTTTGTCATTTGTGATTATCCACTTATGCCAACTTTTTTAAAATTACCTATCGCCTCTCTTAATAGCCGGCAATAAAGATCGAACCCTATAGCTGCAATAAAACCATGCTGTTCTTCGCCTAAAAGATTGCCTGCGCCCCTCATTTCTAGATCTTCCATGGCAATCTTAAAGCCTGATCCAAGGCTGGAATGTTCCTGAATTGCCTCAAGCCTCTTTCTTGCTTCACCGTCTAAGACTTCGTGGCGGGGAATCATAAAATAGGCATAAGCCGGCTTATCAATCCTGCCTACCCTGCCGCGCAGTTGATGCAAATCACTTAAACCGAACCTGTGTGCATTATTAATAATCATGGTATTGACATTAGGGATATCAATGCCGGACTGAATAATCATCGTGCATACCAGCACCTGAATTTCCCCTCTTAAAAAATCAAACATCACTTTTTCTAAGAGCTTTGGCGGCATCTGGCCGTGGCCTATCGCCAATTTAACGCCTGACGGCAAGATACGCGAGAGTTTCTCTTTTACTCTTTCGATATCCAAAACACGGTTGTGCAGAAAATAAACCTGCCCGCCGCGGCTAATCTCGCGCGTGATTGCCTGACGGATCAAATCTTCATCATATTCTACCACAATTGACTTAATAGGCAACCGATTTTGCGGCGGGGTATTAATCACGGATAAATCCTTAGCTCCCATCAGGCTCATATATAAAGTGCGCGGGATAGGCGTAGCAGTCAGGGTAAGCACATCCGCAGACAATCTCAAAGACTTCAGTTTTTCTTTTGCCCTTACCCCAAAACGCTGCTCTTCATCAATAATCACAAGGCCAAGATCCTTGAATTTAATATCGCCTGATAACAGGCGGTGTGTGCCAATAACGATATCAATTGTACCCGCGGCAAGGCCGGCAATAATTTCTTTTTGTTCCCTTGCCGACTTAAAACGCGAAAGCATCCCGATATTCACCGGAAAATCTTTCAGCCGTAAGATAAAATTCTGATAATGCTGTTCGGCAAGAATCGTCGTAGGTACCAAAAATGCTACCTGTTTATTATCCACCGCTGCTTTAAATGCCGCGCGCATTGCCACTTCTGTTTTTCCGTAACCAACATCCCCGCAAAGCAGCCTGTCCATGGGCTTTGCTGCTTCCATGTCGCGTTTGACATCCAGAGTTGCCTTTAATTGATCAGGCGTTTCTTCAAAAGGAAACAACTCTTCAAACTGCAGCTGCCACTGCGTGTCCGCAGGATAACTCAAGCCTATTGCAGAAAGCCGCATTGCCTGCAAAGACAGAAGATCCCAGGCTAACTTTTGTATGCCTAATCTCACCCGGTTTTTTGCCCTTAGCCATTCTTTACTGCCCAAGCGGTAAAGCTTCGGCCTTCTGGCCTGAAAAGCAATGTATTTCTGCACCAGATGCATTTCATCAGTAGGCACATAAAGCTTTTCCTGGCGATCGTATTCTATAATCAGATGATCCCTGAATTTATCTTTAACTTTGATTTTCCCGAGCCCCAAAAACCTGCCGATGCCATGCTGGCTATGCACAACATAATCCCCCAACTCCAGGTCAATCGTGTTATCAACAGGGAATTCCTCAGCAAACGGAAGAGGCTTAAAAGCATGCGGTTTTTTAATCGGTAGAATAATTACAATGCGATGCTCCCACGAAGCCTCGCCGGTTAAAGGATTGAAGGTCTTAATAAAAGAGATTCTATCGTTTTCTAATTCAATGCGGATAGGGAGCTCGAATGAAAAGGGGAAAATATCAATGATGCCGCCGCGCCGGGCAAAATCCCCTTCTTCAGCAACGCGCTCCTGCCTTTTATAACCAAAGTCAACGAGGATTGCAAAAACCAGTAGGGGACGTTTAAACGTCCCCTACTTTAATGTAACCGACCCCATTTTTTTACTTTTTACGTGTCCAAGCGAGCACTAAAGGCGAAGCAATGTAGACAGTAGAATACACGCCTGTAACAAAACCAACCATTAACGTAAAAGCAAAATTACTTAGAACCTCGCCTCCAAAGATAAAAATAGCAGCAACCGTAAAAAGCGTAACCCCGGAAGTAAGGATTGTTCGGCCTAAAGTCTGATTTACACTTAGGTTTATCAACTCATACAAACTCATTTTACGCGTCAGGCGCATATTCTCCCTGACACGGTCATAAATAACAATCGTATCATTAATAGAATAACCGGCGATAGTCAGAAAGGCTGTAACACTTAAAAGATCTATCTGCCTGCCGGTAATCGCCAAAAACCCCAATGCCACCAAAACGTCATGGATTAAAGCAATTACACCGGCAATTGCAAAATTAAAATGCTTAAATCGAAAAGCCACATAAATCAAAATCCCGGCCATAGACCAGATTAAGGCACTAAGTGCCTTTCCTTTTAAATGCTTGCCGGCAATCGGCCCAACCTTTTCTATCCTTAATACCTGGATATCTTCGTCAGGGAATTTTTCTTTTAATTTACCTGTGATAACTTCATTTTTTTCAGAGCTGGTTTTAATTAATACAACTTTTGGATTATCCTTGAATTGCTGAATAGAGGCGTCATTAAGCCCCAGTTCTTTTAGCAAAACGCGCAACTGATCAACAGGCACTGTGTTTTTAAAACTGTATTCCTGCAGCTGGCCGCCGGCAAAGTCGATTCCGAAAGCATTGCTGCCTTTTTTAAAAAATACAGTTAAACCTGTAATGATAACAATCAAGGATAAGCAATAGCAAATTTTTCTTTTACCGATAAAATCAATTTTTGTAACTTTAATGAATTTTAACATCGGCAGAGATTTTAACCATTTCAGCGAGATAAATATCTCAAAAATAGTGCGGGTAACCACAATTGCTGTAAACATACTGGCTATAAGACCAATGGTTAAAGTAACAGCAAAACCTCTGATTGGGCCGGTGCCGAATTGAAATAACAAAAAGGCAGCGATTAAAGTAGTAAAGTTAGAGTCAAAAATAGCGGTGAAAGCGCGGGAATAGCCGTTAGCAACTGCTGTGCGTAAAGGCCTGCCAGCTTCCAGCTCTTCACGGATTCTTTCATTAATCAGGACATTAGCATCCACTGCCATACCTAATGATAAGGCGATACCCGCAATACCCGGCAAAGTAAGAGTTGCCGAAATTCCCGGGAATAAAACCGGTAATAATCCTAAACCGCCTAAAATCATCAGCAGGTTCAACGAGAGAGCGATATCTGCTACAATGCCTGCTAAAAGATAATATAAGAGCATAAAACCGAATACAAAAATTCCGCCGATAATGCTGGCCTTTACACCATTATTAATCGAATCCTGTCCTAATAACGGGCCAACAGTCCTTTCTTCTTCAATGCGCATTGGCGCAGGAAGCGCACCGATTCTTAAAACCAAAGCCAGATCCTGCGACTGCTCTGGAGTAAACCGGCCGGTAATTACTGCCTGTCCCGAGGGGATCGCTTCTTTAATCCGCGGAGCAGACTGCACTTTACCGTCCAAGACAATTGCCAGCCGTCTACCGATATTATTAGCAGTTATTTCAGCAAATTTCTGCGCACCTTTACTATTAAATTCCAAAGAAACTACCGGCTCATTGAAAGAGCTCTGATCAAAACGCACAGCAGCATTACTGATGCTGTCACCTGCAAGCACTGCCTCTTTTTCCAGAAGCAAAGGCTCATTATCATCAAGAGAATTTCTTAATTCATAGCCTTCCGGAACAGTGCCCTCCATTGCCAGTTTTAATTTATCAATATCCGAAGAAACTATTTTAAACTCAAGCAATGCTGTCCTGCCGATTAATTCTATGGCGCGGTCACGATCAGTAACTCCGGGAAGCTGCACAACAATTTCATCTATCCCCTGTTTCTGTATCGAGGGTTCCCTGACGCCAAAGGCATCAATGCGGTTCCTGATTACTTCCAGCGCACGGTCACAGGCATCTTCTTTGGCCTGTTCCGATAAATTACTGGTATCGACTTTCAACAAAAGATGCATCCCGCCTTTTAAGTCTAAGCCTAAATTTATCCTTTTATCCAGCGGAAAAGCAAAATACGCGCAAATACCTATTATTACCAGAATAAAGGCTGCCTTATAGAGAACCCTTTTTCCCATGTCTTTTTAAACCCCCGTTGATTATCCGGCTGCGCCGGGATTCTTTTTTACATAAGCGATGCAATTCTTTTCAATCTCTATTTTTACATTTTCGTCTATCCTTAAAACCACGGTTTTATCCTTTACATTTACTACCGTAGCATGGATCCCGCCGGATGTGACGACCTCATCGTTTTTGGTGAGGCTCTCAAGCAGTTTCTTGTGCTCTTTTTCCTTAGTTTTCTGCGGACGAATAAGCAGAAAATAAAAAATGACAAAAATAAGAATTAATGGAACTAAATTGGCTATCGGATTAACTGCCTGTGACTGTGGCATATTACTTGCTCCTTTTTATTAAATTTTTTTGGTTAAACTTTTTACGGTTGCAGAAAGCTGCGCACCGTTTTTCACCCAATATTCAAGGCGCTCTCTTTTAATTTTTGATTCTCCGGTTACCGGGCAATAAAACCCGATTTCCTCGATCAACCTGCCGTCTCTTCCGGTACGTTGATCAAAGACTGTAATACGAAAATGCGGCCGGCCTTTGGGATTTTTACCGATCCTTCTTAAACGAACATGCACTGCCATGATTTTCTCCTCCCTTTCTTTTTTATCTGATAATTGCTTCCACTAATGCTTTAGCTTTGTTAACTGTCTCATGATATTCTTTTTCCGGCACTGAATCCGCTACGATCCCTGCGCCTGCCTGCACATAGGCGATGTTATCTTTTACCACAACGGTCCTGATAGTAATACAGGTATCCATATTATGCGAAAAACTAAAATACCCCACGCATCCGCCATAAGGGCCGCGCCGGACATTCTCCAGCTCATCGATAATTTCCATAGCGCGGATTTTAGGGCTGCCGGAAAGCGTGCCGGCAGGAAAACATGCGCGCAAACAATCATAAATATCGAATTTTTTATCCACCACTCCTCTTACTTCGGAGACTAGATGCATAACATGGGAATATTTTTCTACGGACATAAACTCGCTTACCTCTACACGGCCGCTTTTAGAAACCCTGCCTAAATCATTCCTGCCCAAATCTACAAGCATAATATGCTCCGCTTTTTCTTTCTCATCATGTAAAAGTTCTTTCTCCAGCTTTAAATCTTCTTCATTAGTCTTGCCTCTTGGCCGGGTGCCGGCAATCGGCCTGGTCTGAATAACTCCATCCTCGCAACGCGCCAGCATTTCCGGAGAAGATCCGATCAACGCCACATTTTTTAATTTCAGGAAAAACATATACGGAGAAGGATTAAGGCTGCGCAAGTTACGATAAATTTCCAGCACCGGCTTGTTGATTTTAATTTTAAACCTCTGTGAAGGGACAACCTGAATAATATCGCCTTGCCTTATATATGCTTTGGCCCGTCTTACCAAATTCTGAAATTCCGCCTTTTTATAATTCGAGGAAACGGCTATTGCACGGCTGTCTGCAATAAGCTCTTTTTCCTTATCTGACAAAGAAATATTCAACTCTCTATGTATAGAATCAATTTTTTTTACTCCGGCAAGATATATTTTTTTAAGCTTCGGCTGAGAAATTTTTGCTTTCTTTGCAGGGAGTATAATATTAGCGACAATTTTGATGGTGTGGTTAAGATGATCAAAAATCAGGATAGTATCCGTCAGAAGCAAAGTAGCATCAGGAATTTTTAAGTCATCAGGATTCTTGTCAGGGATTTTTTCAAAGAACCTTACCATGTCATAACCGATATATCCGACCAGGCCTCCCCAAAAACGTGGTAAACCCTTTACTGAAACCGCGCGAAAATCCTGCATGATCTTTTTTATCTCAACAAGCGGATCTGCTGTAGTTATAAATTCTTCCTTTTTCTCTCCGGGGCAGATCAGGCGGATCTTCCTGCCCTTGCTCTCAAAAACAAGCGCAGGATTAGAGCCTAAAAACGAAAAGCGGGCAATCTTCTCCTGCCCTTCCACTGACTCCAGCAGAAAAGCATAATCATTCTTTTTTATTTTTAAGAAAGCAGAAACCGGCGTATCAAGGTCAGCATTAATTTCCTTGTATACAGGTATAACATTGCCTTTTTTAGCCAGTTTTAAAAATTCTTCTAATTTTGGATAATGCATTTTAACGGATTTTTCGATAAAAACATGATCTGTTGCCAGTATGACAGGCTACTCCCACTTGGCGCACCTTAATTAATAGAGCATCCATGTCGCAATCATAGGCAATGGCTTTCACAAACTGAAAATGGCCGGAAGTCTCACCCTTCACCCAATACTCTTTGCGCGAACGCGACCAAAAACAAGTTTTCCCTAGTTTTAACATTCTCTTTATCGACTCAAAATTCATATAAGCAAGCATTAAAACTTCGTTGTTTTTATAATCCTGAATAATTGCCGGAATCAGGCCATTTTTATCAAATTTTAAATCTTTAAGGTTAAATTTTTTCATAGTCATAATCTCACTGCTACTCCTTTATCCCGCAAATATTCTTTCACCTGCCGCACAGAATATTCCTGATAGTGAAAAATCGAAGCAGCTAATCCGGCATCAGCGCCTGCTTTAGTAAATACATCATAAAAATGTTCCAATTTCCCTGCGCCACCTGAGGCAATCACCGGAATATTCACTGCGTCGGCCACTGCCTTGGTCAGGGCTAAATCAAATCCGTCTTTAGTGCCGTCATAATCCATACTAGTCAGCAGTATCTCGCCTGCGCCTAAATCCGCAGCCTGTTTTGCCCAATCAACGGCATTTAAATCTACCGGAGTCCTTCCGCCATTAATAAATACTTCCCAGTGGTCAGTTGCCTTTTTAGCATCAATTGCCACCACAATACACTGGCTGCCGAATTTAGCTGATGCATCCTTAATTAACTCCGGGCATCTAACCGCAGTGCTATTAATGGAAACTTTATCTGCTCCGGCATTAAGCAAATCCCGGATATCAGCGATATCCCTGATTCCGCCACCGACGGTAAAAGGCATATAAATATTAGTAGCAATTGCCTCAACCAAATCAATCAGAGTTTTTCTTTTCTCAAAACTGGCAGTAATATCAAGAAAAACCAACTCATCAGCCTGTTGAACATCATAGGCCTTAGCCACCTCTACGGGGTCTCCGGCATCGCGTAATGCCAAAAACTTCACCCCCTTAACCACCCTGTTCTCTTTAATATCTAAACAGGGAATAATGCGCTTAGTTAACATTTTTCAGCTGTCAGCTGTCAGCTATCAGCTGTCAGCTGCTGAAAGCTGATAGCTGAAGGCTGGAAGCTAAACTTTTATTTTACTTTCTTATACAAATATTCTTTCAATACAGCCCAAGTCTTTTTTCCGACTTTGCCGTCTGCCGGTAAATTATTCGCTTTCTGAAAAGCACGTATAGCATCCTTGGTCTGGCGCCCCATTTTTCCGTCGATTGTACCGGGAACGTAACCAGCATTTTTCAGAGCTAGCTGAATTTGCTTCACATTAGGACGATTTTTAATTTCCGGGACAACTCTCATTTTTCCATTATCTGCTTTAGCTGAAGATTTTTCCTGCTCAGTCTTATTTAAAGCCTCTCTTAAACTATTGATCTCTTCATCTTTAGAACGGGCCTGCGCTTCCAATACCGTAACCTGATTCCTCAATTCTTGCATTTCAACGTTTTTGTGCTTGCGCATGCCAGCACAACCGGTTAATGAAACAACCAAAACAGAAACAAACATTACTGCGATAAATCTCCTAAACATCTTGTTCTCCTTTCTTGAGTTATCCACAATGTAGGGGAGGTTTAAACCCCCCCTACTACTTTCAAAGCCTGTGGCAGAGTAAACCTTGCCTCATACAAAGCTTTCCCTACAATTATACCTGTAAGCCCGCTTTTTTCCAGCATTTTAAGCTTACGGACATCTTCTAAATTGGAAATCCCTCCTGAGCCGATAACTTTAAGCCCTGTTTCTTTCAATAAAATCTTTATTGCCTTAATGTTCGGGCCTCTGAGTGTGCCATCTTTAGCAATATCCGTATAGATCAATTCTTTAAAACCGATAGCTTTAAGAGTTTTTGCGAATTCAATGGCATCAAGTTTTTTTAAATCCGTATTCCATCCCTTGACCGAAACCATGCCGTCCCTGGCATCAACACTGATAATCACTTTATTTTTAAATTTTAAGAATGCTTTTTTAAGAAAATTATTATCTTCGGCTGCACGGGTGCCAAGCACTACGCGAAAAACTCCTGCTGATAATAAATTTTCTATCGTATCTAATTTCCTTACTCCGCCGCCGAATTCGATTTTTACCCCGTGAGAATCCCTTGCTATCTCCTTCACTACGCCGAGATTTAAGGAGATACCGGACTTAGCACCGTCTAAATCAACTACATGAATAATTTCTGCGCCAAGTTTAGCCCAATGCCTGACAGTTTTTATTGGATCGCGGGAATAAACCTTCTCGGCATCAAACTTACCCTGGGTAAGCCTGACTACAGCGCCGCCTCTTATATCAATGGCAGGAATTATCAACATAGATTGACAAAATTTTTTAATATCTTCAGGCCCACTGCCTGGCTTTTTTCCGGGTGAAATTGCACAGCATACAAATTATCCTTGCAAACCACCGCAGCAAAATTATTGCCATAATCACAAGATGCGGCAATCACTCTCTTATCAGCAGGATCCGGATAATATGAATGGCAGAAGTAAACATAGGGATTACCTGATAAGCCTTTAAGTAAAAGACACTCGTCTTTAATCTTTAATTGATTCCATCCCATTTGCGGCACTTTTAACCCTTTTTTAGCAACAAATTTTTTTACCCTGCCCTTTAATATCCCCAGGCCCGGAGTATTACCTGCTTCCTCGCTTGCTTCAAACAATAATTGCATACCTAGGCAGATACCTAAGAATATTTTCTTTTCTTTTATTGCCTGCTTAATTACCGCGGCCATGCCGCTTTTTTCCAGTTCCTGCATAGCATCGCTGAATGCGCCTACACCCGGTAAAACGATTTTTTCGCAGGTAATAATATCCTGCGGCTTATTGGTGACAAAAGTTTTGCCGCCTAAATTTTCCAGCGCTTTCTGCACGCTGTGAATATTGCCCATACCATAGTCAATAATCCCGATCATTTAATCAATTACGCCTTTCGTGGAAGGAATACCTTTCCTACGCGGGTCTATTTGGGTTGCCTGATCCAAGGCAATGCCCAAAGCCTTAAAGACAGGCTCCAGATTAGTGTGTAAATCAGGATTTGCACCAGTAAGCTTAATACTTAAATTCATACCCAAATTTTTTGAGAATGCTTCAAAGAAATGTTCTGCATAGGTAAAAGAATACTCATTGTCTCCTGTCTTATCTTTTCTTCCCATTCCCTGAAAAAAACCTCTGCCACTGATATCTACAACAACATCAGCTACCATATCTTCCATCGGCACAGAAGCAGAGCCAATCCTTCTAATTCCTGCCTTATCTCCTAATGCTTCTTTAAAAACCTGCCCCAGTACTATGCCGATATCTTCATTTGTATGATGTATATCTACTCTTAAATCAGCTTCTCTTGTATTCACTTCTAAATCAAAATGCCCCCAAAAAGCAAATAACTCTAACATGTGATCCAGAAATCCGATCCCTGAATTTATTTTTGCAATTCCTTCTCCGTCTATATTTAACTTAATCGTAATATTAGTTTCTTTACTAATCCTGTTTTTTTCAGCTTTTCTCATACTTCCCCCTGTGTTGCATTTAAATGAATCTTGCTTTTACCGAATCAAGATGCTTGGATAATCCTTCGATACCGGCGATTTTTTCCAAAGGCTCACGTATTTTCTCAAGCGCTTTTTTAGAATAACTGATAATGTGGTTACTCTTAATAAAATCCTGTGCTGAAAGGCCGGAAAAAAATCTTGCAGTTCCTGCCGTAGGCAGGACGTGGCTAGGGCCAGCTACATAATCACCTACTGCTGCCGGGCTATACGGCCCTAAAAATATTGCTCCGGCATTCTTAATTTTTTTCACCAATCTTTGCGGATTTTTCACCAGTATCTCTAAATGTTCCGGAGCGATTTTATTGGCAATGTCTGCTGCTTCCTCCAGATTCTTAGCCAAAATAATATATCCGTTACTATCAGGACACTGGGCCTTAACTTCTTTTGCCAGTGCCTTAGAATTAGTAACCAACACTGCTAAACCACCGGCATGCTCTGCCTGTGCCTTAAGATCTGCTACAATAAATTTAGGGTCACTGAAACGATTGGCTATGATCACCAATTCTGTAGGCCCGGCAATCATATCAATATCTACCCTACCAAAAACCTGCCGCTTTGCTTCGCTGACATAAACATTACCCGGCCCGACTATTTTATCTACCGCAGGAATTGTCTTTGTGCCATAGGCAAGAGCAGCAATACCCTGTGCTCCGCCTACACGGTATATCTCATCCACCTTTAAGAGATCGGCTACAACTAAAATATGCGGGTTAATAAAACCGGCCTTATCCGGCGGACTGATTAAAACAATATTTTTCACACCAGCAAGTTTTGCCGGAAGCACAGTCATATAAACCGTAGAAACTAAAGGCGCTGTTCCGGCAGGAATATAAATTCCTACCCGCTCAAGAGGGGTATAATTTTCGCCCAGCACTACGCCATCATTATCTTTCATCCTCCAGGATTTTTTAATCGTCTTGCGGTAAAAACGGTTAATATTTTCTATTACTACCTTGAGGCTTGAGACAAAATTCGGGGTAATATTCTGATAGGCACCGCTGATTTCAATTTCAGAAACCTTTAATTGCCGCAAAGATAATTTCACCCGGTCGAATTTCTTGGTATATTTAATCAAAGCATCGTCGCCAAGCATGCGCACGTCTTCAATAATCGACTTGACTTTTTCTTCCACGCGCTTTGAACGGCTAAAAGCACGGCAATAAATTTTTTCCAGCTGCTTGCTTGAAGAACGGATAATTTTCATTTATAGCCCTCTGACTATATCTTCCAGGCTCTTAAACGCAGCCTGAAGATTTTCCGGTTTACTACCGCCTGCCTGAGCAAAGTCTTTTCTTCCGCCGCCTGAGCCGCCAATCCCTGGAGAAATCTGGCGTACCAAAGCTGCGGCATCAATTCCTTTTTGCACCAGATCATCGCTGACTCCCACAACCAACATTGCTTTACCATTATTGTCTGAACCTAAAGCAACAATTGTATTATTGGCACTTTTTTCTTTAATCAAATCGACCTGCCCTCTTAGAAAATTCATATCTGTATTTACTGCTAAACCACAGACAAGTTTAATTCCGTTAATCTCCTGCGCATTATTCAAGAAATCTCCAGCTTGCTCCGAGGCAGCACGGGACTTTTCTGAATTCAGCTCTTTTTCAAGATCCTTTAAACGCCCGATACGTTTTTCTGCCTCAAGAATTATTTTATCATTGGTTGTGTTCAGCAGCGACTTGAGATTATCCAGAGTAGCTTCATAACTCCTGACTAATTTATATGCTGCAACGCCGGTAACTGCCTCAATTCTCCTTACTCCGCTGGCAACTGAACCTTCGTGGATAATTTTAAATAATCCGATCTGAGCAGTAGAATCAAGGTGTGTGCCGCCGCAAAACTCCTTGGAAAAATCACCCACTGATACAACACGTACTTTGCCGGAATATTTCTCGGCAAAAAATGCCAAAGCATTGGTTTTCTTGGCAGCACTTAATGTCATCTCTTTAGCTTCCAGAGAATGATTATCTAAAATAAAAACATTTACTTCTTCTTCAATACGTTCCAACTCTTCAATGCTAACATCTTTAAAGTGCGTAAAGTCAAAACGCAATCTGTCTTCAGCAACTAAAGATCCCTGCTGCTTCACATGTTTGCCTAAAATTTTGCGCAGAGCTGCCTGCAAAAGATGTGTGGCAGTATGATTCCGGGCAATAGACAAGCGCCGCTCTGAATTAACCCAAGCTATAACTTCATCGCCTACCCTTAAACTGCCATCTTTGAGAATACCTGAATGCACAATCACTTGATCAAATTTTTGCGTGTCTGAAACTTTAAAAATATTCTTTCCTTTAATGATTTTACCCGTATCCCCGACTTGGCCGCCGGATTCCGCATAAAAACAACTGGTATCTAAAATAATCTTTGCCTCTTCACCTTTAGAAATTTTTTTCAGCTGAGTATTACCGCGGACAATCTTTAAAATCTTCGCTTTAGTTTCATATTTTTTATAACCAGAAAATTTCGTGGCTTTTGCATTCAAATGCAGTTCCTTAACATCGAATACATCGCCTTTCATTGCACTCTGCGATTTCGAACGGTTTTTCTGTTTTTCCAATTCAGCCTGAAATGCCTCAAGAGAAATTTTCAGCTTATTTTTATCTAACCAGTCTTTAGTCAACTCAAAAGGAATCCCATAAGTATCATATAGCTGAAAAGCAATTAAACCTATCTTTTGTGGATTGCTTTCCTTTTTTAAATCTTTAAATTTTTCATTGAATAAGTTACTACTGGAATCAAGTGTAGCAAAAAATCCTTTTTCTTCCGCTAAAATTATCTGGGCAATATTTTCCTGGCGTTCTGTTAACTCCGGATAAGGCGTTTTCATAATCTGAGCTAATACCGGCACTAATTTATAAAGAAACGCCTCCTTAATCCCCAACGAACGTAAATGCATACTGCATTTACGGATTAATTTTCTCACCACATATCCCCGCGCTTCATTAGAAGGAAGCACACCGTCATAAATAGCAAAAACTATTGCCCGCAGATGATCAGCGATAGCGTAGGTTAACTCTTTTTCGGGGACAGTTCCCTTCGGGGACAGTTTCCGGATAATTTCTTTAATTATCGGCTGGAATAATTCAGTTTCAAAATTATTTTTTGCTCCCTGCATCACTGCAGTCAATCTTTCCAGGCCCATGCCAGTATCAATATTTTTATTCGGTAATGGCTCTAAGGCGCCGCCCTCTTTACGGTTAAACTGGGTAAAAACCAGATTCCAGATTTCTGCAAATCTGCCGCAACTACATGTTGGATCGCAAACTTGTTCCCCGCAACCAACATCTTTTCCAAAATCAAAGAATATTTCTGAACACGGGCCACAGGGCCCGTTTGGCCCTTTAATTTTGGCATCCGCAGGCCAGAAATTATCATGATCACCTAATTTTATAATACGCTCACTCTTAATGCCTACTTTATCCTTCCAGATTTTATAGGCGTCCATATCATCTTTATAAACAGAAACCCAAAGCTTATCTTTATTAATTCCCAATTCCTCGGTTAAAAATTCCCACGCCCAGCAAATTGCATCCTCTTTAAAATAATCGCCAAAGGAAAAATTACCGAGCATCTCAAAAAATGTATGATGCACCGGGGTAATGCCAACTTTATCCAGATCATCAGTGCGCAGGCAACGCTGGCTTGATGCAGCGCGCCTGAAGCCGGTAACCAGCCCTAAAAATTCTTTTTTAAACTGGTTCATTCCGGCGGGTGTAAATAATACCGTCGGATCGCCTGCGGGTACAAGCGAATCGCTTTCTACGATTTTATGTTTTTTAGTTTTAAAAAAATCGAGGAATTTTTTCCTTAATACATCTGCTGTCATAACCGCTTTCCGTTCTATTTACCGATTTTTTCCTTAAGTAAAAAGTAACCGCGCGAAGTCCTAAGTAAACAATCGCCTTTCACACCTTTAGTAATTCTATCGTAATCAGCCATGTTATTTACCACTGACTTATTAATTTCCAAAATTACCTCGCCAACTGAAATATTCGCCTCATCCGCAGGAGATCCTTGTTCAACATTAGTGACGATTACGCCTGTCTTCTCTTCAATGCGGAAACGTTTAATACTCTCAGGGCTTAAATCCCTCACCTGCAAGCCGCGCCAACTGCTGGCAGCTTTTACCTCTGATTCTTGCTCTGCCTCTTCTATTGCCTGTGGCCGCTCGCCGATTGCAACTTCCAGAGTCAACGGTTTCTTATCACGGATTACTGCAACTTTTACCTTGCGCCCGACTTCCAGCTTGCCGACAATATTTAATAATTCTCTGACATTATTCAAAGATTTACCATCAACCTGCTTAATAATATCGCCTTCCTTCATCCCGGATTTTTTCGCCGGCCCATCTTCCAAAACCTTGGAAACCAGCACTCCGTTTTTATCCGGCATGCCTAGATGCTTGGCTAACTCCTCATTAAAATCCTGCACACTTATACCTAGCCAGCCGTAACTTATTTTTTTACCTTCAATAAGCCGGGTAAGCACTCTTTTAGCACTATTGCTGGGAATGGCAAAACCAATACCCTGATAACCGCCGCTGGTGGAAAATATTGCCACGTTAATCCCGATCACTTCGCCTTTTAAGTTTACCAGCGGCCCGCCGGAATTACCCGGATTAATTGCCGCATCAGTTTGGATTAAATCATTGTAATCCCTCTCCTGCGAAAGTGCTTTGCCTAAAGAACGGTGCAAAGCACTAATAACGCCCTGAGTAACTGTAGGCTCAGGGTTCTGCATTGCATAGCTGTAAGGATTACCGATAGCAACCACCCACTGGCCGATTTTTATGTTATCAGAATCACCCAAAGCTGCCACAGGAAGATTATGAGAATCTATTTTAATCACTGCTAAATCTGAACGTTGATCCTGCCCTTTTACTTCGCCTTGGAATTCTCTGCCATCAGGAAGAGTAACTGTAATTTTATCAGCATTATTCACCACATGCTCATTAGTCAGGATATAACCTTCCTTATTAATGATAACTCCCGAACCAAGCCCGCGCTGCTTATACTCCCTGTCCGGCATACCGCCAAAAAATTCATCGAAGAATTTCTGAAAATTCTCATCCTTGCCAAAAGGAGACTGGCCTCCGCCAAAAGGCTGATTAAAATATACCCTTTTGTTGGTATTTTTTACTTTTTGGGTATGCTCTGTGCTGATAGAGACTACAGCCCTGCCAGCGGTATTAGCTACATTGATAATAGCATTCTCTAAACTAAGCACATCAGAAGAAACAACATCTGCGCCAAATGCCTGGCCTGCAAATAAAATCAGGCCCAAAAACACCAGTAATTTTTTATGCATTTTCTGCCTCCTAACGGCTTATGAAAATCTTTTTCCTGATCTCTTTTTCTAAATCATCCTGCAGTTTTGGCCTCTCTTTAAGTAATTTAATAGCCGCATCCCTGCCCTGGCCTATTTTTTCATTACCAAATGAAAGCCATGTCCCGGATTTAGCAATAATCTCTAAATTAACCGCAGCGTCAACAATGCTGCCTACCTTAGCAATGCCTTCATTATGAAAAGTTTCAAATTCCGCCTCTTTAAAAGGAGGGGCAACTTTATTTTTCACTACTCTTGCCCGTACACGGTTACCAATCACGCTATCCCCGGATTTTAAAGTCTGGATCCTGCGTAAATCTAACCTTACGGAAGAATAAAATTTCAGCGCCCGTCCACCGGGGGTTGTTTCCGGAGAACCAAACATTACTCCGATTTTTTCCCTCAACTGATTAATAAAAATCATGCAAGTGCGCGATTTACTGATTGCCGCAGTAAGTTTTCTTAATGCCTGCGACATCAGGCGCGCCTGTAAACCGACATGAGCATCTCCCATTTCACCTTCGATTTCCGCACGCGGTGTAAGAGCTGCCACCGAATCAATAACAATTATATCCACGGCATTCGAACGCACTAATGTTTCGGCAATTTCCAATGCCTGCTCTCCGGTATCTGGCTGAGAAATTAAAAGATCATCGAGATTTACGCCGATAACTTTGGCATATGTAGAATCAAAAGCATGCTCAGCATCAATAAATGCCGCTACTCCGCCTTTTTTCTGAGTTTCCCTGATTACGCTTAAAGTAAGCGTAGTTTTTCCGCTTGCCTCAGGCCCGAAAACCTCAATGATCCTGCCGCGCGGCAGGCCGCCAACACCTAAAGCAACATCCAAAGTCATTGATCCGGTAGGGATAGCGTCAACATCTGCCTTAACACTCCCTCCCAACTTCATAATTGAACCCTTACCGAATTGTTTTTCTATCTGCGCAAGTGCCAATTCTAGCGCTTTTTGCCGGTTGGATAAGTCTTTTACCTCTTCTTTTTTCTTTTCAGGAACCATAATAAACCTCCGATTTTATTAGTAATTTTAGAAATATTATTATAACTTACCAAGCTTCCAGTGTCAACCAATAATCACCTCCTTCCTATCCATAATAGACGCGGGAAGAAGGTAAATCTAACGGTTAATTTTAATTATTTTTACTACGGAAGGTTATAAAGCGCACTTGCAACCTACGAGGTTAGTTTTGGCCAGCCTCACAGGTTTGATACAATTCTTCAAATTTACGCTTGATTTTAGCCTGACTTGAATATAATTATCCGTGTATCCCTGCCAACAATTGAGCTTATTCTCTATCTCTGCTTCGAATAGCACCGGTATTGTTTTGCCTAAAAATTTTCTCGCATAAGAAAGCGCGCAAGAATCGGATAGCTTTTTCAAGCGCTTAATCCTCTCTTTAATAATTTCTGCCTTAACCTGGCCTTTAAACCCGGCAGCAGCAGTACCGAGCCTTGCTGAATAAGGAAAAATATGTACTTTCAACGGGGCAATTCTTTTGATTAAATCAAACGTATTAGAGAAATTTTTTTCGCTTTCTCCGGGAAAACCTACCAATACATCAGTAGTGATCGCTATCCCGGGAATCTTACGCCTTATTTTTTTAATCAATTTAAGATACTGGATGCGGTTATACTTACGGTTCATTTTTTTTAGAATTTCATCGTCGCCGCTTTGAATAGGAATATGTAAATGCCGGCAGAGTTTATCGGATTTGGACATTTTATTAATTAAACTATCTGATACATCAACTGCCTCTATAGAACTTAAACGGATGCGCAGCAAACCTTTAATTTTCTCAAGGCCGCCAATCAGGCCGCATAAATCATGGTATGCCCCCAGGCAAATACCAGTTAAGACTATTTCTTTGAAACCATTATCCACCAACCTTCTTACTTCAGCAATAATCTCTTCCTTAGGCCTGCTGGCTGAGCGGCCGCGCACCAAAGGCACTTTGCAATATGAACAGAAATTATCGCAACCATCCTGAATTTTTACAAATGCCCGTGTATGGCCAACAAAGGAAGAAATACCATTTAGGCTGAGAGCTGAAAGCTGAGAGCTGAAAGCTGAAAAACACTTTAAAATATTTTTTTTGTCTCTATTCTTTACCAATATGATATTTTTTGAAATCTGCTCAATTTTATGGCTGTCTAATTCAGTGAGGCATCCGGTAACAATTATTTTTGCTCTGGGGTTTTCGCGTTTCATCCTGCGGATTAAATTAAGCGAATCGCTATCAGCACGGTGAGTAACAGTACAGGTATTAATCAGGCAGATATCAGCAGGCCTACTATTACTAATCTCTTTAAATCCTGCAGAGAAAAATTGTTCCCTGATTTTCTGTGTATCATATTGATTAACTTTACAACCTAAAGTATAAAATTTAATGGTCTTCATTTAACATAAGAAAACTTGCCACTGCCACAGCTGCGGTTTCCACACGCAAAACCAAATCCCCCAAAGAAACCGGAATACAGCCTGCTTTCCTGGCTAACTCTACCTCAATTGGGGTAAAATCACCCTCCGGCCCGACGAGAGCCAGGATTTTTTTTGCTTGAGTTTGCAAAAATATTTCTTTTAAACTCCTACGGTTTCCCTCAAGCGTAGGGATAATTTTTAAATCATAGTTTCCAACGCGCTGCAATACTTCTTTTAAAGATTGAACATCCTCAAGAATTACTAAATCATTCCTCTGGCTTTGCTCTGCTGCAGCTAAGGTTATTTTCTGCCAGCGTATCATGCGCGCAGCTTCTTTTTCTTTATTTAGTTTCACCACTACTCGCTCGGTTTTAAGCGGAATAATTTTCTCAACTCCTAACTGCGTGAGTTTATCAATAATATCATCAAACTTTGACTTTTTTGGAATAGCACAAGCAATGGTAACGGCCGGCTTTTTCTTGGCCTCAGGGAAACACTTTTCCCTAATCGCCAAAACAGCCTTTTCCGCAGACAGGCTTTCAAGGGTACAAGAATAAACAGACCCTTTTTCATCAAAGGCTTTCAACGGTTCATTCACTTTTAAATGCAAAACTCCATACATATGGTGCAGCTGTTTCTCGTCGGTAATAATTATTTTGCCTTTTAAAATACTTTTTTCCGGAACAAAAAATTTATGCATTAGTTACCCTTTTGTTCTTTTTCGCCAAATACTTCCGCGCTGAATATATACAACTCTGTAGATTTATCTTTCCAAGCATCTGCACTCAGCCCTGCTTTGTGCAGGCAGAGGTTAGAAAGGAATTCCTCTTTGCTCCAGCCGGTCTCAGTAGCAA
The DNA here is from genome assembly GCA_025453445.1 of Candidatus Omnitrophota bacterium. Lineage (GTDB taxonomy): Bacteria > Omnitrophota > Gorgyraeia > Gygaellales > Profunditerraquicolaceae > JALOQJ01. The sequence goes on along the minus strand of JALOQJ010000018.1, from coordinate 3,347 downwards.
CCTGTGGCAGAAATACTCCGCTATACCCGCCTTTTTTAACCAATACGCCGTGCTTGCCTAAAACTATTTTATCCGCAGAATCTATCCGCTCAAGAGGCGATAATACAGAAATTTCTATATCTATATTTGCAAGCTCCTCTGGTTCCACGGCATTGAAACGCGGATCACCGGTTGCTGCTTCTACTGCCATATCTCGTATTGTCAGGTATAAAGGCGCCCTAGCGACAATATTACCGATACATCCGCGCAATTCGCCTAATTCATTCAAAGTAACAAAAGCACCCATTTCTTTTGCCAACAACGGGTCAGCTTCTGAAACTTCCAGTTTTTTTCCGGTTTTTAAATAAGCAGCGATAGAATTGCGCGCAAGCAGCAATAATTTTTCCCTCTGTTTATTATCTAACATCTCAACCTCCTCTTTTTTTTGCTGATCAATCAGGCAACTGGCATAGCCTACTGTCCAGATACCTTTTTCTCTTTTGCCGGTTACTGCGCTGGAATTAGTTTGATTTAAAACCATCACAGTTTTGTGGCCTAAATCCTTGGCAAGAATCAGAGCGCTTACCGTGCCATAGCCACCGCAGAGCTGCAGCTTGCCATCACGCAACCCGTTATACAAGCCTTCAGCATCAAGATTTTTGATAAAAGACAAAGTGAAATTATCAATTTTTCCGCATTCTGCGTAATCATAACCATGGTAAAAATCCGTAGAAACCACAACCAGTACATCCTTACGGTTTCCTATCGCCTCTTTCAATAAGGCTGCCAATTTCTGGCAAAGGTATAATGGACAATCGCCCATAACAATCGGGACAATCCTGAAATCTGACAAAGTTTTTTGTAAAAACGGCAGCTGCACTTCTACAGAGTGCTCTTTGGCAAATGCCTCCGGATCAAAATAAACCTCTTTATCTTTTCCCAGTAATTTTTGACTGAATTCGCTGTCAATTTCTAAATCACCTAAAGGGGTCCTAAAACCCCCCTCTGGATAAACAGAAACATTAGCAAAAGCATACTGGTGGCTTGGGCCGATAATAATTACCGTCTTATACGGCCTATCTTTAATTATTTTATAGCCATAGGCAGCAACTTGGCCAGAATAACCATACCCGGCATGCGGAGAAATCAAGGCGAAAATTTCCCCCTCTACTGGCTGCGGTTTAACAGCGCCAAGAAAAGTATCGACCATCTGGGCTAAACTGGCAGAATCAGCAGGATAAAATGCTCCGGCGACATTAGGTTCCTTAATGTCTCGGGCATATACAAAATAATGACAAATACCAAAGCACAAAGCACAAATACCAAATGACAAAACTTCTGTTTTGAAATTTGGCATTTGAAATTTGAATTTATTTTGGAATTTGAATTTTGTCAATTGTCATTAGTAGAATTTGGTGGACCCGAGCGGGATCGAACCGCTGGCCTCCTCGTTGCGAACGAGGCGCTCTCCCAGCTGAGCTACGGGCCCTGGAATTTAATATTATAGCATTGATTAAAAAGATTACAAATGAATACGGGAAGCCTATCTATTGGAACTACTGCGGGTATACAAACGATTTTTTAACTCTACCTGCGGATTATCAGTACTGATATCAATGGTCTTATCGTAACGTGCTACTAAACCAACTTCTACTACCGTAGCATTATCAGTAAAATTAATATAGAACCCTGTATCGGGGTTAAGCGGCATTACCTGATCGCAACATTTTGTGCCGGCAATTATTTTTTTGGAAAGAATCTCACCCGCCAAACAAGCAGGAGAATCCGGGCCTATCTGAGTACAGGCAAACTTAAAATTATTATCATTAGGATCGAGATAATAATGCAGCCAAAGGTCATCATCCAGATTGCCCGGAGTCGGGGTTGTTTGTAAATTTCCATGGCCCTTATTTAAGTCTGTTTGTAAATCTACCCTGACACTAAAGCCATCCGCATTGCCACCGGTTTTATGTTCGACCAACGCTACGTTCCCCGACTGATCCCCTACGCCCTGTGCAACATATTTACCCATATGCGTAATCACAAGGGATACATCATTCTGCAGGTCTGCTCTGCGGCTGGCAGAAACAGTATGATGTTGGCTAAACAAAGAAATACTGGAAACAGCCATAACAACCGTTGACAATAAGATTATGGCAATTAATAATTCAAGGAGGGTGATTGCATGCCTACGCATAAATTTCAGGGCTTGATTTCAGTCCAACTAATAGTGGTAATTACTTTGCGTAATTTGATATTAGGATTGTTGATAGGATCGAGCTGAAAATCAGATGCTTCATATTGGGCTGTATAAGGTATATTGTTCAACTTCCTGGCATCCGCAGGCAATGATGCTAAAGCAGGGTTTTGCGTGTGGCCGGCAACACTGTCGCACCAGGTCGTGCCAATGTTTATTGCATTTTCAGACGTATCCCAAGTATCTTCCCTTACTGCCATCTGTAATGGACTAAGGAAAAGCTTACCTAATTCTCCTCCGGCAATCCGGGATTTGGAATGCTGGATATAATTTTTACTGGCAACAAAAATACCCCCTAATCCGCCTACACCGATTGCTAATATAACAACGGAAACAAGAATCTCCAGTAAAGATACGCCTTTTTTATGCATTTCTTTTAAGGGCAGGTCCCGCTTGTTGGACTCGGCTCACTAACGCCTTCAGTAATAGTATAATTACAGCCAGAGTAGGGACCAATACTCCCTCCTCTGGCTGCCGTAGCTGTAAACGTAGTCTCGGTACCGGAAATGTCATAGGTCCAATTTCCATTGCTCACCGGCAAAGCAAGCTTCAGAACACTATTAATCTCCGTAATATCAGTAGGATCAACATAGTATGAACTAGTCTCCAAACGGTAAATCTTCTCTGCTGCGGCAATTAATTTCAGGTTTGCCTGAGCTTCTTTGCCTAATGCATGTTCCTTAGTTTTGCTATAATTAACAATGCCTACCGAAGCCAAAATGCCAATAAGAATAATAATTACCAGCATTTCAATTAAAGTTACGCCTTGCTTTTCTAATCTCGGCATTGTTTTAGCTAACTTTTAATAATAACCTGCGGTCCCACCCCAAGCTCCAGCTTGATCCAAAGTAATGTTATAACCAGCTGCTGGCCCTTGAGGACTTTTTCCTCCCGCTGTACACCTAGTTGCTGTACAAGTAAAAGTAGTTGCGCTGCCACTAGAACAAGCATAACTAAAGAAATGTGCGGTATCACATGCTGTAGGTGCTTCAACAGGTAAATTTGTAGCAGTTGCACTATAAGCTATATAGGTTTGATGTTCTAAATTATAAGCTTCCTCAGCTGTTCTTAATGACCCTAAAATTGCTTTTGCTTCTGCTGTGCGGCCTTT
>JALOQJ010000017.1 GCA_025453445.1 Candidatus Omnitrophota bacterium | reverse complement strand
AGAGGCAATAAGAATATAATATTCTCTTGTTGACAAAATATTTCTATTTTCTTCTATGTTCTCTCTAATGAATCCGATGATTTTTGCCGATTTATGACTAAAATATTTACCTCCAAAATATTCAGAGAAATAATTATCTTCTAAATCATCGCTATCTACATTGTTATAATCCCTGATTATATCATCGATCTTGTTCATATCCCAAGCACCATTACTAAAGAAAGCCTGATAAATAGCATAATTAGAATGTAAAAGATCATTCAAAATGACCTTCTCGAAATGCCTCGCGGCAACAGCAGCAACAACTCCCGTACCAGCAAAAATATCAGTAAAAGAGACCTTCTCTTGGCATTCTTTGTCAACTATAGAAAAAATCCAATCTATTAATTTATACTTGTTGCCTATATATCTGCGGTTTTGCAGTTGAAAGTGATTTTTCTTTATCTGTGGGATATAAAAATATGTTTCTTTTACCTTTTCTGCATCAATTTCATAGATTGGCCTCTCGATTTTCAGTAAATCAAATAAAGTTCCCTGCACTTCTTCCGCTACATAATCCCAATTATCATTTTTAACCTTTAGTCTTTCAAAAAAACTATAGTTTTCGTTATTTGCTATAATAATAAAATCTGTAACAGCAATTCCCATAATCTCTCCTGCTTGGGATATTTTCCTAACAACTTCAATATCTTTTTCGCTTGGTGCTGCGATACCGGAAGGATGATTATGGACTAAAATAATACTCGCTGCGTTAATTTCTACTGCCGGATGGAAGATTTCTCTTGGGTGTACCAAGCTTTTATCGAGCAAACCGATACTTATGGTCTCTTTCTTGATCAAAACATTCCTTGCATTAAGGTATAGACAAATTAAATATTCCTTCTTCTTATCTCTTAAATCGTAAACAAGCGATAAGGCATCTTTTGAATTCCTTATTATGACTTCATTTCCCTTTTGTTCTTCATAACACCTCTTTACTAAAGAAATTGCGGAAACTATTTGCAATGCTTTAGCTTGCCCAATGCCTGAAATCCCCAATAGATCTTTAATCTTAATATCTAAAAAGCCTTTACCAAATTTTTTCACAATATGCTCTGAAAGCTGTTTAACATTCTTTCCTTTAATACCACTTCCAAGCAATATTGCCAAAAGGTCGCTTTTCGAAAGCGCTTCTGCCCCCTTCTTTAGAAATTTTTCTCGCGGCCGATCTACTTGAGGAATGTCTTTGATTTTTGTCATTTTTTAACCGATCGCTATTTACCAAACATAAACAAAAAACCCCCGCCATTTCTAGCGAAGGTTTTAGTTATTTTAACGTGGCAGTTCCCCCTTCAAACGATACCACACCTAATTGTCTGATTATTTTATACACCCTTAATTTCCTTTTGTCAAGTGAATCTATTTTACCTTTAAAACTGACTTATTTTCAACTCGCGATTACTCAAATCCATTCCCTTTTAAGCCTTTATACTGCATACAGTTCCTCAGGAACTGCCCCCTACAAAGATTAAACCCTCACTTGCCTTTGTCTTTACGAATTTTAGCTCGTGAGGGTTTGGGGTCGATACTTTTATTTTTAATCAAAATTAATTTCTCTGCTCTTGATAAATGTTTAACTCTTAACTCTCTTTTTAATGCCTCGGATTTCGTCGGTAATTCTTCCGAATGCACTAACTTAACCGGTGCCCTGATACTGGTATACCTGCAGCCATTACCGCTGTTATGATCTCTTATGCGCCTCTTGAGGTTATTCGTAATCCCCGTATAAAGTTTTGAATCTTTGCACTCAATAATATAGAGATGCCAAGGCATGGCGATATTGGCTTTAGTTAGGCACTTTGCCCTCGCTTTGCTCGGGCGAAGTGCTTTTTTCTACTTCGCTATAGAAAGAAAAAAGGGTGGCTGACGGGGAACGATCCCGCAACCTTTAGAGCCACAGTCTAACGCTCTAGCCAATTGAGCTACAGCCACCATTCAATATATTATATCAAAAAAATCAGTATTTTTCCTTGGGTTCTTTTTTAAAAGCAGCAGCAAAGATTTCTTTTATTCCCCTGCCTAAACTCGCTGTTCCTGATATTGCCGCTTTAGAAAGATCTGTCGCGCCTTTAGCTGTACCTTTAAGTAATTTCGCAGGGAATCTTGCGAGATCTTTAAGCTTGAGGCTATTTTCCTTTAAACCAAGCGCTAACTTATTTTCAAAAGCAGACTTTACAACACCAAATTTAAATTCCGGACGGTCCATTTTAGTGCGATATGTAAAATCCAGAATAATTTTACCCTGATCCTGCACTTTAAAAGCATCCATCACAGCATCAGCCATACGCTCTTCCCTCTCTGAAAGCTCCTCTACAGGCCGGGACTTGCGCACAACATCGCTTAATTCCAGATGGCACTTGGCAGCTAAATTATTATTTTCGCTCGAGATATCGCTTCTAAATTGCAACTTAGCACTTTGGATGCGCACTTTTTCCAAATCCAACCACTGCGCATAATAAGGATAGAGATAAACTCCGTCGATATCATTAATTTTCACCATAGCTTTCATATCTTTTCTGGCTAAATTACACCAACCTTCTGCTTCAATTTTTCCCTCAACCTGTCCTTCTTGCCAGGGAACCTTGCCGGAAAACTTAAAAGAACTGGCTTGCAAGGTATCATTTTTTACACTCAGGTTATACACTTTAAAATTAATTTCTTTAATTTTTACTTTTAATTCCCTATCCCCGAGGCTTTTATCAGTGAAATTTATCAAACCATCAGAAATAACCAGCTTACCCACAAAAAAACTTGGTGCGCTAAATTTCTTTGGCTGAGCAACAGCTGAAATGTTCCTTTGAACTGCAATAGGCTGCGCTGGCTGTAATGGATAGGCCTTTTTAAGGGCAGCTGGCCTTAGTAGGTTAATTACCGGCCTAGTTAGCTTTAGAGAAGACAGTTTAAAACTTCTACGGAAAATATCAATCGCTCCTCCGCCGGCAATTAATTCATCAATATGGAAAAGCCCGGCTGCTTCGATATTTTTAATCCGCAGGCCAAAAGGAAAAGAAGTATTTAAACTTTCGATTTTTACCTCGCGGCCAAAAGCTTGACTTAATTTTTCTGCCAGCAGCGCCTTGCCTTTAATATTAACCAATATATGCAAAGAAATAAAACCAATGACAAAGATCAACAAGACTATAAAGATAATTTTTAGTTTTATTCGCATAAATTTTAGTGCGCCTGGGCCGAATCGAACGGCCAACCACCGGCTTAGCTTACCGCACCGAATTACTCCGGCCAAAATAATGTTGCGGTCTGGACTATGTCTTCACCATTACAGGTGTGTGGCGTATAGTCTCTGAGGACTCTCGTTTTATTACCTGATAATCATCTGCCCATTTTACACTTTTACCCTGATTGTTCAGAGTCTTTTCAAAGCGGATAATTTTAGGACTATTCGAACTGTTTGGGACATACAAAACCTTATCTTTTTCAGGACAATAAATCGCGTAGAAATCAAAATCATCCTTGTTGTAATGTTTTATATGCGAGCCATGCTTATCAGCCCAACTCGTCCTAAACTTTATTTCAACAACTCCATTTTTAAGTGCAGCATATTTCACTTGTATCTTGATTGCCGGACCATTGTCCAAAACTACTACAATATCATAAGGTTGATGTTCCGATAAAGGAATACATGGAACATATCCCTTACTAGCAAGATCAGCAATACATTTTGCTACACCTATATCTGCTTTGAATTTCGTGTGGTGCAATTCTACCTCCTTTCATGGGCATTTAATTACCTGTAATTTAACGGTTGCCTGCAAGTTATCCTTATAAAAGATCAAGGGGTTCCTTGCATACAGCCACATGCACTCTATGGGTTTTGTTTCCCCATAGAGGCTCCTTTGGAAGGCAGGTGCTCTATCCAATTGAGCTACAGGCGCATTCTATTATAGTCGGGGCGACAGGACTTGAACCTGTGGCCTCTTGCTCCCAAAGCAAGCGCTCTAGCCAAACTGAGCCACGACATCTTTACTTATAGAGATGCAACGGGGCACGCCCCCGCCTGCATCTCAACATCTTTACTTATAGAGATGCAACGGGGCACGCCCCCGCCTGCATCTCTCTAATTTTTAATTATTAAAGTTAAAAAATTCCTTAACCTAATTTTAAGATATCTTTTACCCCAGCCTGATTTAAGATATTTCTCTCTATTTATTGCATCTTGCTTATCAACACACCATTCAAAATAAATCACTTCAAATGGAATACGGCTTCTTGTTGACTCTTGCAATCCTTGATTATGTTCCAGTAACCTTCTCTCTAAATCATCGGTAAAACCTGTATAAAATTCCCCATCTTTTTTACTCATTAATACATACACAAAATACATTGGCTACTCTACTAAGTATAACTTATAAAGTATATCAACTCGCTACCTGCTTAACAATATATTTCTCAATAATTTTTTTAGCCTTTTCTAAAGCACGGTAGCGGTGGCTCATTTTATGCTTGATGCGCTCTCCTAACTGAGCAAAAGTCTTTTTATATTCAGGGATAATAAATAAGGGATCGTATCCAAACCCGCTATTCCCTTTTAAACTAAAACCAATCAAGCCAGAACACTTTCCTTCTACTACACTAATCAACCCATTGCTATCAGCTAATGCCACAGCGCAAACATAATGCGCTTTTCTTTTATTTAAAGGCAGGCCCTCCAGCGATTTCAATAGTTTTAAGTTATTCTGAGCATCACTTTTATTTTTTCCGGCGAAACGCGAAGAATAAATTCCGGGTTTTCCGCCAAGCGCATCCACACAAAGCCCGGAATCTTCTCCAAGGGTAATTTTCTTTGTAAAACGGCTGATTTTAGCAGCTTTTTTTACGGCGTTTTCTTTAAAAGTCAAACCATTCTCAATAATTCTCGGGCCATGAGGATAATCCTGAAGCGAGGTAATTTTTAAATTAAGCCCTGCTAAAAGCTCTTTAATCTCTTTTAATTTCTTTTTATTTTTGGTTGCAACTACTAATTCAAGCCCTTGTTTCATTCGATCAAGTCTTTCAAGAGGCTGCGCTGGATGTCGACTAAATCACCAATCCCCTGTTTTGCCAAATCTAGAAGCTTATCCATCTGAGCTTTATTAAAAGGCTTACGCTCGGCAGTGCCCTGAATTTCAATAAACTCTCCCTTGCCTGTCATCACTACATTCATATCTACTTCTGCGCGCGAATCTTCCTCATAATTCAGGTCAAGCGCCGCATGCCCGTCAATAATTCCCACGCTGGTTGCGGCAACAAAATCTTTTATGGGAATCTCTTCGATTAAACCCTGCTTCTTTATTTTTTGCAAGGCATCAACCAAGGCGATAAAACTTCCGGTAATCGAAGCTGTGCGTGTGCCGCCATCCCCCTGCAATACATCACAATCAAGCCAAATGGTACGTTCACCCAAATCTTCCATTCTGGTTACTGTACGCAAAGACCTTCCTACCAAGCGCTGAATTTCATAGGTACGGCCAGAATCTTTGCCCCGCTGGATACGCGACTTGCAGGATCGCGGCAACATTCCGTATTCAGCAGTTACCCAGCCATTGCCTGAATTTTTTAAAAAAGGTGGGACAGATTCTTCAACTGATGCCGAACAAATAACTTTAGTATTGCCTAATTCAATTAAGCAGGATCCTTCGGCATATTTTAAAAAATTCCTTTTTATTTCTACTTTCCTTAATTTATCAAAACACCTGCCGTCATTTCTTGCCATAAATATTCCTCCCAGTTGAATCAATTCCCACAATCAGGGGAAAGTTTTTCACCTCTAATTCATAAATTGCCTCTGGCCCTAAGTCCTTATAGGCAACAGGTATTGCTTTTAATACATATTTCGATAACAGCGCCCCGCATCCGGCATAAGTTAAAAAATACACTGCTTTATATTTTTTTATCGCCTGAATCACTTCTTTACAACGATTGCCTTTACCAATCATTCCCATCAGGCCTGCTTTTAATAAAAGAGGCGTAAAAATATCCATTCTTGAACTGGTCGTCGGGCCGCAGGAACCGATGGCTTTATCTTTTGGCGTTTTTGTCGGACCGCAATAATAAATAATTTTTCCGCGTAAGTCCAAAGGCAATCTTTTATTATTTTTAATCGCATCTGCCAGCCTTTTGTGCGCCTGATCGCGGGCAGTGTAAATTTTGCCGCTTAAAAATATCTTCTCGCCTGTTTTTAAAGACTCAATTTTTAGCTGGATCATATGGTTTTACTGGCGCTTCTTAAGGCGTGACAGCTCAAGTTTATTGCAACCGGCAGGCCGGCAATATGTGTTGGGTAAGTCTCGATATTTATTGCCAGGGCTGTATTTCTTCCGCCTAAGCCCATCGGCCCGATGTTTAATTTATTAATTTCCGAATAAAGCTCATTTTCTAATTTATAATTTTTTGAATTTTGCATTTTGGATTTATTTCGGATTTCGGATTTCGGATTTCGGATTTTTCTAAGTAGCGCTTTCTTAGCTAATAAGCAAGCATAATCCGCCGTCCCGCCAATTCCTATACCAATAACATACGGCGGACAGGCATCCGGGCCAACAGCCTTAACCGCTTCAATGATAAATTTTTTAATTTCGTTTATCCCTGCAGTCGGCTTAAACATTTTTAACTGAGTTTTATTTTCACAGCCAAAACCTTTTGGGAAAACCGTTAATTTTATTTTTTCGCCTCTTACGATATCAAAATGAATTACTGCCGGAGCATAACCAGATTTTTCTCTTTTTATAGGATCGATAATTACTGAATTTCTCAGATAAGCTTTTTTGTAGCCTAACACAACGCCCTGATTAATTGCCTGCCTAATGTCGCCGGATACTTTTAAATTTTGTCCGATTTCCACGAAAACACAAGGCAAACCCGTATCCTGGCAAATCGCTAATTTTTCTTTTCGCGCGATTTGCGCGTTCTTGATAATCGCCCCCAAAACATCTTTGGCAGTTTTATTTTTTTCAACCAGATATGCACGTTTCAACTGCCTGAAGACATCTTCCCTCAAAGCTAAATTTGCCTGAATGCATAATTCAGCAACTATATTTTTAATTTTATTTGCAGAAATTACTTTCATTTTTTATATTCCCGTAATACTGTAGTCTGAATTCCTCCGCGCGGATTGAATACACCCGTAATTTTCACCCAGCGAGGAGAGACAACTTTGACAAAATCTTCCATTATTTTATTCACTACGTGCTCATGAAATATGCCGATATTGCGGAAGAATATGGTATACATCTTGAGTGATTTTAACTCAACACAATACTTTCCTGGAGAATATTCTATTTTTATATCGGCAAAATCCGGCAGCCCGGTCTTGGGGCAAATACAGGTAAATTCCGGAATATCCATAACAATTGTATAAATTTTATCCGGATACTGATTAAGCCAAACATCAATTTTTGGCGTTTTTAATTTTCTAATATCCTTTTGCAACCCCTCATATGAAGACTTATTCGGATTTCGGATTTTCACTTTATCTTACTCCTATAATTTTATGCATCTGCGGAATTACACAAGAAGCAATGTTCTCTTTGCGGCAGAGTTGTTTAAAATGGCGCAGTTTAGAAGATAATAATGCGCTATCTTCCAAACTATTCGGCTGTAAAACCAAGACTGCCGACTTATCGCATTCTTTAATTAAATCCAGTGCTTCGTTCAGATCCTCTTCACTAGTAGACTCGCAAATAACACCTTTTAAAAAAACTTGCTTGCGCGAAGCGACTTTTAAAAAATCACGGTGCTCCTGCCAAAAATGCTTCTCTACTCCGGTTGAAGTAGGAAATTTTAAATCCATTGCCACAATATCCAGATATTCAATAACATCTTCCAGTTCAGCGGTAAGGGTACCATTTGTCTCAAGGTAAGTCTTATAACCATAGCAGCATGTAGAATATAAGATTTCTTTCAAGAAGTCTTTCTGCAACAGCGGTTCTCCGCCGGTAAAAGCAACCGAATGATAATCATCATGATGGAATTTTATTTCTTCGAACAATTCCTGCGGGTCGTATTCTTTAAAAGAATCTAATTTGGTATCGCAAAAACGGCAGCTTAAATTACAGCCGAAAAAACGGACAAATATCTGCTTCTCCCCCAGATATATTCCTTCGCCCTGTATACTTCCGAAGACTTCGCTTACTTTTCCTCTCATTTTAATAAGGGATCTTTTCGTCCCGCCTCAGCAAATCCTTTTTCTCTATAATAACAGCTGTCGCATTTTCCGCAAGGTACTTTCCCGCCCTGATAACAAGACCAGGTCAGGCCGAAATCTACGCCAAGCTTAATTCCTAATTTTATAATCTCAGCTTTCCCTTTATTTAACAAAGGAGTGATAATCCTGATTTTACCTTTTTGCACGCCTGTTTTAGTCCCGGCAGCGATTACCGGCCTGAAGGCATGGAAAAATTCTTTGCGGCAGTCAGGATAACCGCTGTAATCCTCTTGGTGCGCTCCGATAAAAATTGCCTTTGCCCCGATTGCTTCTGCATAAGAAAGGGCAAAGCTTAAAAATATAATATTCCGCGCAGGCACATAAGTGCGGGGAATGCCATTTTTATCAATTGCTTTTACGCTTTGCGTAAGTTTTATTTCCTTATCCAGCAGGCTTGAGCCTTTCCACGGCAAAGCTATTTTAATTAATTGGTATCCGCATCCTGTGCTGCGGGCAATTTTTTTTGCCGAATTAATTTCTCTTTTATGGCGCTGGCCATAATCAAAGATCAAACAGTAAGATTTAAATTTCTTCTTTCTTGCCACGGCAAGTGTTACTGCCGAATCAAGGCCGCCTGACAAAAGAACGACTGCTCTATTCATGGTAAGTCGCCGAACAATTATCAGATTCCCATACCTTTACAGCATATAAAGACGGTATTTTTTTCTTTAAGCAATCGTAGAGATACTTGGCGATATTTTCCGAAGTAGGATTAACTTTTTTAAAATAAGTAATGCTATTTAAATATTTATGGTCTAATTTTTCTAAAATTTTATTCAACTTTGATTTTACTTCTTTAAAATCCATTACCATCCCAACCTTACCGGGCTCTGGTCGCACAATTTCAACCTGCACTTTCCAGTTATGGCCGTGTAGGCTTTCACATTTTCCTTTGTAGCCTCTGAGATTGTGCGCTGAGCTAAAATCCGTTTCTACTTTTATGCTATACATTAAAGACTTAAACCATTCCGGATTATCGCTGACAAAAAATTTGGTTTTGCCTGTTCTTTTCGCATTCAATAAATCTTCGGCAGCGAGGATCTTTTTTACTTCGATTGCCACCTGCTTCGCTGAATCAATTAAAGTAACGTGAGGGCCCATTATTTTTTTAATTACATGCTTTAATACAGGATAATGCGTGCAGCCTAAAATTACGGTATCTACTTTGGTATCTTTTAACGGCTGCAGGTAATTCCAAGCTACCTTCTCTAATACCGGGCCTTCGGTCCAGCCTTCTTCAACAAAAGGCACAAATAACGGACAAGACACTGCTGTAACCAAGGCTTTAGGATCAAGCTGCCTGATTTCCGATTCATAGGCGCGGCTTTTAATTGTGCCGGTTGTGCCGATAACACCGATACGCCTGTTCTTTGTGGCGTATACCGCTTCCCTCACTCCCGGAGTAATCACGCCGATAATCGGGACTTTAAAATAATTTTTAATCGCCGGAAGCGCCAAACTTGAGACGGTATTACAGGCAACGCAGATTAATTTTACATCCTGCTTCAAAAGGAATAAAATATTTTCGATAGAAAAACGAATGACTGTTTCTTTTGATTTTATACCGTATGGCACGCGTGCCGTATCCCCGAAATAAACAATATCTTCCGAAGGCAGCTGTTTAATTAATTCTTTTGCCACGGTCAGGCCTCCGACACCTGAGTCAAAAACACCAATTGCTTTCATTAATTAACCTCCGCACGCAAAATTAGTCCTTGCGTAATTTTTAATTCCCTGCTCAATTGCTTCCGCAACCTGCTGGCGGTAATAACCGTTTTTAAGTAACTTCTCTTCTTCGCGGTTGGATAAAAATCCGCTCTCTATTAATATTGCAGGCATTTGCGTACCTTTTAAAACCTGAAAATTTGCGCCTTTTACGCCGATGATACGCGTATCTAAATTACGGCCCGCAGTCTTACAGATATTACCTGCCAGCTGTATGGATTCTCCCCGATTAAAGGTATAAATCATATCCCAAAGCGTGGCTTTTGTGTTAAGCGAGGTATGCGAAAAACAACTACTGTCAAAATCAAGTTTTGTATCTTGCGCGGTCAAAAGCGCACGCTTAGAGTCGTTAATCCGAGGAGAAATATAATATATTTCCAGGCCGGATAAGCTGCGCACGCGGTTGGCATTAGAATGAATACTGATAAAAAGATCTGCTTTGGCATTATTGGCAATATCCACCCTGCGCTCAAGCGGAACAAAAATATCGCTGGAACGCGTCATTACTACAGTAATGCCGTTATCTCTTAAAAGTTTAGACAACCGCTTAGCAATATCAAGATTAACATCTTTTTCCCTTAAACCTGATCTACCGATTGCTCCCGGATCATGTCCGCCATGGCCAGCATCAATCACTACTTTTTTAATAGCTAGGATTAGCGGAGTTTCTTTAGCCTGCGCATATTGCGGCTTGAATAAATAATCGATCACTTGTTCTTTAAACCTTAGAGGGATGACTAACACCCCCTGATAAATATCCACCGGATGATGTAAATATTCTGCTCTGCCATCAACTAAAGCCATAGTATCTCCCACCCGCAGATTTATTTTATGCGCCCCCCGCTGAAGGACAACGGTCTTGGCAAAAGTATCATAATCCCAGCTAATCTGCCTGCGCTCGCACAAAGATACCAACGACACATAAGTTGTGCCGTTAATCTCATAAGTGGCGATTTTTTCTCTCGGAGGCATAGTGGCGCAGCCGGAGATTAAAAAAATTAAAAACACTAGAAATATAGTAAGTTTTTTGGTCATTTTGTTTGTCAAAACACGAAGGCACTCCGCTCGCTACGGCCCTTGTCGGGCCGTTTAACGCTCGCTTGAGTGCCACTTGATTTTTTCTCGTCAAAAAAATCAAGTGGAGGTGGGCGGAATTGAACCGCCGTCCCTAAGTACTCAGATAAAAGCCACTACATGCTTAGCCCCATATTTTAAACTTAGCCTGACAATCTTATGGAGCAAAATTGTTCAAGCCGCAGCCTTTTAACGTCTCGTCTTACGCCTCAAGGCTTGGCGCAAAACCAGCCTACTCGCGCTCTATTTCATCACGTAGGCAAGATGAATAGAGGCCCATTCGGTCTAGCGAATGGGGCTTAGCGCGAACTGAGGCGCAACGAAAGTGGATGGAACCACTTGCATATTGCTCATCAGTCCGTTAAACGTCAACTGTTCTTTTGCGTTTATATTGTGCAAAGATTGGTAACGCGGCCGACTTTGCATCCGCGGCATGCTACTTTTACCCGACTAGCTTAAGTCGAGCCCTATTCACCCCCTATTATTTCCTTCTACTCTTCACTACACGCCGCATTTCCAAATCCGTTTCGCGGCGCTTGATATCTGCCCTTTTATCGTAAAGTTTTTTACCCTTGCAAAGTGCCAATTCTATTTTTGCAAAACCCCGGTCATTAAAATAAACTTTTACCGGCACAAGCGTAAAACTGCGCTGGGCAACAGACTGGGAAAGTTTTTCAATCTGATGTTTATGCATAAGCAGGCGGCGCGGCCTGACAGGATCAACATTTAAGTAACTCGCCTGCTCATAAGGGCTAATATGCGTATTATACAATGTAATCTGGTTTTTTTCAACCCGGGCAAAACTATCGTCTAAATTTATCTTACCCGCACGGATTGATTTTACTTCACCGCCTTTTAGCTCTATGCCGCATTCATAAGTTTCAATAATTTCATAATCCCGATACGCCTTTTTATTGGTAGAAACTGGCTTGCTCATTTAATTTGCGTTAAAATAAAATATAAACTTAAGAATATCGGCAAGGTAATCAAACTTAAAATGTGCCCGAAGAATATACCCTGACTGATTAATAAATCTTCTTTTTTATAATGCCGGGTGATTACCGACAAAGTAGTTGCCGGCGGAACAGCCAATTCCAGCAGGATCAATAACCCGATTAATTCGGGAAGTTTTAATTTTATAATCAAAAACATGCCCAATAGAGGAAGAATAAATAATTTTAATGCACTCATCAGCGCCATAGCTTTTTTGTCAATATTGCCCAGGCGTATCTGGGCGAGATTACCCCCGACGACGAGCATTGCCAAAGGCATTGTAGAATCGCCAATCAATTTAAACGGCCTGAAAATAAAATCAGGGAATATTTTATCTATTCCTAAAAATACCCCTGTTAAACCGATGATCGTCGCTACTACCGGCGGGCTGAACAAACTAAGCCACTCAAATTTATCAGCTTTGGAAGACGCTAGCATATAAATCCCTAAAGAGAAAATTAGCGAATTAAACCCAAGCAAAAATAAAAATAAATAAATAAACATCACTGCTGCTTTATCTGCAGGCAATAATGCTGCAATTAATACAAGGGGCAGATAACCGGAATTCTGAAAAGCAATCAGGCTTAAAAACTGGCTTTTGTGCTGCTGGCCGCGGATTAAGCCACAAAAAATGCCTCCCATAACTAAACCTGCAACAGTAACTGCAACACTCAATAAAGGAAAAAGCCACCAATTCGGATATAAGCTAAAACTGAAATTTTTTATCAGCTGGCAGAAAATTAACAAGGGAAGAGTAATATCAATAGTCAGCCGGCTTAAAGCATCCAGACAAGCATCTCCTAAGACATTTTTTTTGACTAAAAAGAAGCCTATGGCGCCTAAGATAAAAATCTCAGCCATAGCGCTGCCGGTAATTCTAAAAGACTCCCAAAACATTCGCACTCCTTAAGTTAGAGCGTTATATTATAACAGCAAAAACCCTTTGCGGCAATCCTTTTGTGCTAGTTTTAAATTGAATTGACATACCTCGGGGCTTAAGATATACTTAGACTAAATTTTGCGGGGGTGGCGGAATGGCAGACGCGCTGGTCTCAGAAGCCAGTGACGCAAGTCATGAGGGTTCAAGTCCCTCCTCCCGCACTATTTTCTATAAGTCTTAACCTTAGGACTTGAACGCCAAATTTTCGCCGAACGAATAGTGAGGAAAAGGCCTCTGGCCGAAAGAAAATTTGGCCGGCCTGAAACGAGCCTTTGGCGAGCGAAAGGCAAGTCCCTCCTCCCGCACTAAATAAAAATAGGGTCAGACCTATTTATAAGCTAAATTAGGTCCGACCCTATTTTTTTACTTCCGCTTAAACCACTGTTCTGTTTTTAAGCAAACTTTTACAAGCATCAGCATAACCGGAACCTCTATCAAAACTCCTACTACTGTCGCAAGCGACGCTCCGGAAGATAAACCAAAAAGGATTGTTGACGTGGCAATAGCCACCTCAAAATGATTGCTCGCTCCCACTAAAGCCGACGGCGCCGCATCTTGGTAAGATAATTTCAACCATTTAGCCAAACCGTATGTTACGGCAAAGATAAGGCAGGTCTGAATAAAAAGCGGGATTGCAATCAAAAGAATAATCTGCGGCTGATTTATTATTAACTCACCCTTAAATGAAAATAATAGGATAAGCGTAAGAAGTAAAGCGCATATTGAAACCGGTGTTAAATAATGAAGGAATTTCTCCTCAAACCATTTTAATCCCTTCTTAGCAATCAGCCATTTTCTTGAATAATACCCTAGTAATAACGGCAGGCCAACATAAACCACCACTGATAATACGATCGTCTGCCACGGGATAGGCATTTTATTTACGCCCAAAAGCCATCCGCCGAGAGGCGCATAAAGAAAAAGCATGGTCAAAGAATTGATTGCCACCATCACCAATGTGTGGCCATCATTACCCCTGGATAGATGGCCCCAAATAAGCACCATTGCTGTACAAGGGGCAATGCCCAACAAAATACAACCGGCAATATACGACCTGAACAAGTCTACCTGCGCCCCGCCCTTGACGATCTCAGTTCCGGGAAGCCATTGCTTAAATAAAACTCCGAGGAATAACCAGGCAATCGCCAGCATTGTAAATGGCTTGACGCACCAATTAACAAATAGTGTCAGGGTAACTGGCTTGGGCGACCTGCCTGCTTTAATCACTTCGGCAAAATCAATCTTGACCATAATTGGGTACATCATAAAGAACAAACAAATTGCAATCGGAATAGATACCTGATAAATTGAAAAGCTGTCTAATGCCACAGCTGCCTGCGGGAAGAATTTCCCCAAAAAAACACCCGCCCCGATACTACCAAAGACCCAAGCAGTAAGATACTTCTCAAAAAAACTTAACCGCCGTTCTTCGTGGATAACATGCTCCATTCAACATCCTCCTCTAGAATAATTTCAAAATATAAATTCCTATATAATACAAACCGACAAGAATAAATATAACTCCGGTAATTCTACGGGTATAATATTCAAGTTTTGTAATCCGGTGGAACCAATGGCTCATTGAGCTAATGCCTAAGGCGATAGCTACTGCAAATATGAGTACCGGAAGGCCTGTTCCTATTCCGTAGATAAATGGCAGCAGTACCCCTGCTTTATTGTTAAGCGCTAAGGGTATTAAGCTGCCAAAAAACAATGCAGCGGAAATCGGACAAAACGCCAGAGCGAAGATGAAACCCAAAATAAAAGCCCCGGGAGCACCTGACTCTGCTAATTTATTATGATGTTTTTCAGAAAGCGCAATGCCCGGCAAACGCAGAGTGATTACTTCTAACAGAATAAGCCCTGTAACAATTAAAAGAGGCCCTAAAGCTTTACTCATATATTTCTGCAAGAACTGGGCAACCTGCGGAACACTCAAAAGAGAATTAATGATAATCCATCCTAAAACCGCATACGAAACCATCCGGCCCAGCGTATAGGCAAGCCCGGAGATAAATACAAGAGCAGGATGCGTTATCCTTTTTGAAAGGAATGATACTGCCGCGATATTTGACGCTAAAGGACAAGGGCTGATAGAAGTCAAAATTCCAAGCCACAATGCCGATGTAAAACCTATTAATATTTCCGTCATTCGGTTGCCTTTAAGAAATCAGCGACGCCGGCCTTCACATAATCAATAAATCTCTGCTTATTACCGACATATTCCCATATCTTATCGAGATTTCTCCATTTTGTTTGCTTATCGTCTTTGACTAAAGACAAAATGAGTGATTTGGTATAAAGTTGGTAATCGCTTGCATAGTGTTCATTGCCTTTATCATCTACATTCACAACTCTAAATTCCAACTTTCCTAACGCAAGTGCATCTTTAAAATTAGTTTCTATAGCCTCTTTCGAATACTGCTCAAGCTTATGGCAAGTCGAACAACGCGCTGTTCCATGAAAATAGTAAGCTATAACCTTGGTTGCAGATTTATCTTCTGCGGAAAAAACAGAAAAACTTACACTAATTACCGCAACAGCCGTAAGAAGTAACAAAATCAACTTTCTCAATTTATCCTCCGTTATTTTACGATAATCTTTTTAATCTCATCTTTGGTCAATACCTTTCCAACTGAAACTACGGCACCGTCGACAGCCAATGCCGGCGTCATCATTACGCCGTATTCTGTGATTTTGTCGATATCTGTCACCTTGATGATTTCGGCTTGAATATTCAACTCTTGCACGGCCGCCTCAGCATTGGCCGTAAGCTGTTTGCATTTGGGACAGCCGACTCCTAATATCTCAATTTTCATCTTGCTCCTCCGTTTATCTTTTCACTGCAGAAACTTTAATGCTCAATATTGCATCTTGAGCAGCATCAAAATTGTCAAACATTGCATCCACCGGGTAACTCGATTCGCTAATCACTTTAACATCCCGGAATCCAGCCATTGTTATAAGTTTTAGATATTCATCTTTCTTAATCGCTCCGGCAAGGCATCCTACATACGCCTCAACTGAATCTTTCACGGATTTCGGCAAGTCTTTCGCCAGCACCAAATCTGAGACCATTAATCGGCCGCCAGACTTAAGTACCCGGAATGCTTCCTTAAATACCGCTTCTTTATCCGGCGAAAGATTAATAACGCAATTGGAAATAATCACATCGATGGAATTGTCTTCTACGGGAAGTTTCTCGATCTCGCCTAAGCGAAACTCCACATTAGAATATTCACCCTTTTTGGCGTTTTCTTTTGCTTTAGCAACCATCTCCAGTGTCATGTCAACACCAATGACACAACCGGTTTTGCCAACACGTTGAGCGGATAGAAATGCATCAAACCCCGCCCCGCTTCCCAAGTCAAGCACAACATCGCCCTCCTTTAAAGAGGCAAGCGCAACCGGATTGCCGCATCCAAACCCCAAATTCGCTCCTTCAGGAACGGCGTTCATTTCAGAATCGCTGTAGCCAACCTTTTTGCTGATTTTTTTAGCTTGGCCTGTTCCGCAACAACAAGAACTTATAGAGCAGCAAGAGGTATTTTGCGACAATGCTTTTGCGTAACCATCCCTGACAATCTTTTTGATCTTTCCCGTATCTTTTTTCATGTTTTACCCTATATCCCTTCCCGCTTCATTTTAGAAACTTTTTCTCTATCAATTTGTTTCTTGATTACTTCTTTGATAAAATCAAACGCACTTTCCCTATCTTGATCAATAACAATTTGCTCTATCTTAAGTAAATCATCCTCAGTAAGATTAATGATTTTTTTATTCATCATCCGTATTTACTTTACGATAAATCCAAAAATCATGCCACTTATGGTTGCCATAACCACAACCAAAGCTACATATACAACCGTTTTTTTAGTACCAATAATACCTCGAATAACAAGCATACTTGGCAGACTCAATGCAGGCCCGGCTAAAAGAAGCGCCAAAGCAGGCCCCTTTCCCATGCCCGATCCGATTAAACCCTGCAATATAGGCACCTCAGTAAGCGTGGCAAAATACATAAATGCCGCTACTATCGAAGAAAAAAAGTTAGCACGGAAAGAATTGCCGCCGACCAGCATCTCAACCCAGCGTGAAGGAATAATCCCCTCATGTCCAACCCTGCCCAGAAGAAATCCGGAAATCAAAACTCCACCCAATAAAAGCGGTAGTATCTGAAGCGCAAAACCCCACGTCGCTCCAGTCCATTCCTTCAGTTCATCCTTTTTAAACCAACTAAAAATAGCGAACCCTAAAACCATTAAGAAAAACCCGGTAATCCACCATTTGGAAACGTAGATCAAACTCCAAATCCCCGTGTCTCCCTCTAAAGGCCTGCCCCAGTTTGCGAAAACAAGTATTGCTACCATAGAAAAGAAATAAATAATATCTTTCCAGATCGGCCGGGATGCTTTGACTTCGCCAAATTGAAGATCCCCATTTGCGTGGCGCGCTCTTTCTTCCTTTAAGAATATAAGGTGCATTAATAAGCCGATAACTACGCTAAAGGCCACTGCACCTACTGCTCTTGCCAACCCTAGTTGCCAACCAAGGATACGTGCCGTTAGAATAATAGCCAAAACATTTATCGCAGGTCCAGAATATAAAAACGCGATCGCAGGGCCAAGGCCAGCGCCTCTTTTATAGATGCCAGAGAATAAAGGTAACACGGTACAGGAACAAACCGCCAATATTGTACCGGATATCGAAGCAACGCTGTAGGAAAGAAATTTATTCGCTTTAGCGCCAAAATACCTCATAACCGACGCCTGACTGACAAATACAGAAATAGCCCCTGCGATAAAAAATGCCGGAACAAGGCAAAGAAGCACGTGTTCCCGGGCATACCATTTAACCAACGCCAATGCCTCAAATACCGCGTTTGAAAAACGCAAATTTTCAATCGGCAGATAAAAACAAACTAAAAATACAGCTGTAATATATAAAAGCCTTTTCCACTCTTTCATTTCTTACTCCTTCCGCCGACCTTACAGCATCCGCCTTCAATGCGGATTGCCTTAATATTTACCAGCCCATCGGCTATCTTTCTCTGGGCCGAAGTTAAAATCCGGGAGAAAGTAGGCCGAGAAATCTTCATTAACTTTGCCGCATCAAGTTGTTTCAAGCCCTCAAGGCAAGCTAAACGTACAGCTTCAAACTCATCAAGAGACAGATAGACCCCTTCACACTTGCTTAATGGCTTACACCGCGGCTTAAAACAGCGCTCACCCGGAGCGCATTTTATCCATCTGGTCTTCTTTGGCCGCATAAACACCTCTTTACTGTTATGAACAAATGTTCATAACAATCTTACCATATCCTAAGGAATTGTCAACTTTTTTTCTTTTTACCTTGTTTGATATTTTCCTATATTATTGGCTGGCTTTAGAAGCAGAAAATACATGGGGCTTGGACTACAGTTAAATAGAAATTTCAATCATTCATTTTTATTCATGCGGCTTTTGTTCGATGTTGATATATTCGTTAAAATTCATTTTCCCGCCCAGTTCCTGCCGTACCACACGTATCCTATCCGGGCCATAGGGGTGAGTTTTAAAATAACTATACGGCTGTTGCGGTTTTTTGCGGTTAATTGCCTGCAATTTCTCCAGAAAACTAATCATTCCCTTTGGGTCATAACCAGCGAGTTTTTCATAGCGCGCGCCTAACTGATCAGCAAGCAATTCATCCTCCCTGCTATACCCCATCATCAGGTCAGTAAAAGCTAAATCCGCAGCATTGCCAACCCGGGCATCAGAAGAAGCCTGAGCAATTAAAACACGCAGCAAAGAATAGCCCAGTGCACCCTGCAACTTTTTGATGCTGTGCCGGGCAACGATATGTGCTACTTCATGCCCAATAACTCCTGCCAGCTCATCGTCGCTCGAAACCTTATCAACTAAGCCCTTAAAAATATACACATACCCTCCAGGCAGGGATACCGCATTTACTTCGTTCTCATTTAAAACCATAAAATGATAATCTATTTCTTTTCTGTCGCAGACTGCAGCTATTTTTTTACCGATATCCTCAACACGCTTCTGCATTAAAGGATCTTCGACTGGCTTATATTCAGCTTCTACCTGTGCAGCAATTGATTTACCCATCTGCACTTCCTTATCTGTGCTGTACATATATACTTCTTCCTCTTTAGTAGCAAGATTATATTCGGTCGTACAGCCGCCGAATATAAAAGATAAAACCAGGAGCAAACAAATTTTAATATTGAATTGTTTCAGTATTTGATAGAGCTTTCTCACCGGCAGGCCGACTACATTATAAAAACAACCCTCAATCCTGCGGATAAAAAAAGCACCCCTGCCCTGAATATCAAAACTGCCTGCTTTATCCAACGGCGAAGTATGCGCAAAATAAGCGCTGACATCTTTATCACTTAATTTATCCATATAAATTTTGGTTTTTTCGTAACCAACTACGGTTTTACGGCTATCCTTATCGATTACAGCCACACCGGTATAAAGCAGCTGCGGCTTGGAAGAAAGTTTTTTCAGCATCCTGCGGGCATCCTGCAGATTCTTAGGCTTACCGTAAATTTTCTTACCCTGCACAACAATAGTATCGGCAGCAATAATAATGCCGGACTTAACTTTTCCTGCAACGTATTCGGCTTTTTTCAGGGCATTCTGCTTTGCCAACTGAGCGTATGAAATACCGCTGATCTTATTTTTTTCCTTAATCTTCGCGGGTAATACCTTGAATTTCAGGCCGAAAATATCCAGAAGCTTTTTCCTCGCTTTAGAATCAGAAGCTAAATATACATTCTTCATATTTGAGCTTTCAGCCTTCAGCTATCAGCCTTCAGCTGAGAGCTGACAGCTGATAGCCGATAGCTGGATAAAGCCGCGCTTTCTCCGGCTAAATACCCCGTAGAAAATGCTGCCTGCAAATTAAACCCTCCGGTATCAGCGTCGATATCAATCATTTCTCCGGCAAAATACAGCCCCTTAATCAGGCGCGATTCCATGGTACGCGGATTAATATCCTTTAAATCTACACCGCCGCGGGTAACCATTGCCTCTTCTATCGCAAGCGGCCTGGCAATATTCAATTCTAACCCCTTAAGTAATGACAATATTATTTTACGTTCTTTTTGTGTAATCTGGCAGGTAATTTTTAATGGATCAATCTTTGCTATTTCCATAAATAAATCTATCAACCTCAGCGGCAATAAAGTTTTCAAAGTATTTTTCAAAGACTTTTTTGCATTTAATTTAAATTCGCGCAATAGCCGGGCATCAAGCTGCTCGACAGATAAAGCCGGTTTTAGATCTATCGCCAGATGAACGCTTTTATTATCCTGTAACATATCTACTATCCGGCCGCTTAATGATAAAACTAACGGCCCGGAAATGCCGAATTTTGTAAAAATTAAATCGCCGACCTCGGAAATAATCTGTTTTTTCCCGGAAGTAAATTTTAGACGGATGTTCTCTAAAGTAAGGCCCTCCAATAATGCCGGGTAATGTTCTTTAGTAACCAGAGGCACTAAGCCCGGCCTGAAGGCGACGATGTGATGGCCTGATTTTTTTACTAATTCAAATGCTTCGCCGCTGGAACCGGTAAAAGCAAAAGATACGCCGCCTGTGGCTAAAATCAATTTATCCGCCTGAATTGCCCTGTCTCCCGTAAGCAAAACACCCTGTATCCGGCCGTTGCGGATGAGAATATCCTTAAGCGCAGTTTTATAAAGAAGCTCAACTTTATTTTTCTTTAATTCTTTTTCCAAAACTTCAACGATGCTGGCGGACCTGTCTGTCTGCGGAAAAACGCGCTGCTGCCTTTCCACCTTTAAAGCAAGGCCGCTTTTTTGAAAAAAGTCCATTAAATCCTGATTAAAAAATTTTTTGAAGGCATCTCTTAAGAATTCAGCACGATGGGAAAATCTTTCTAAAAATAAATCCAGGCTGCAGGCATTGGTAAGATTACAGCGGCCTTTGCCGCTTAAGAGCAGTTTTCTTCCCGGAGAGGAATTTTTTTCAATTAAAATAACTTCTTGGCCCAGTTCCCCTAGCCTGATTGCTGCCATCATCCCGGCAGGGCCTGCGCCGATAACGACAATCATAAACCGAAGTCTTTAATGGTGAATATGGAATCGAGTTTTAAACCTGATTTACCGAGATTTTCCTTTGCGCCTTCCAGGCGGTCAACAATCACCATAGCACGCACTATTTCAACACCGAGAGCATCCAAAGCTGCTTTAGCCTCAATTAATGCCTTGCCGGTAGTGGCAACATCATCAACCAAAATCACCCGTTCGCCTTTTTTCAATTCAGGGCCCTCAACCTGACGCTGCATGCCGTGCTCCTTCATCGCCTTCCTAACAATAAAAGTTTTTATTGGAATTTTATTGATGTGGCTCAATACAGCCACTGCGCCGGTAATCGGATCAGCTCCCAGCGTTGGCCCGCCTATGGCAGCAATATTTTCTCCTGCGATAGAATTCAGGATGATGCTTCCGGCTAAATAAGCGCCTTCAGGAGTAAGGGTAATCACCCGTCCGTCTAGATAATACTTACTTGTTTTGCCGCTAGATAAAACAAACTCTCCCCGTTTTAAGGCTTGCCTTTCAAGCAGGCTGAATAATTTATCTTTCAGGCTCTTTAAATCTTCTTTTTCCATAGCCTGTATTTTACCACCAAAGCGCTCATCTTTCAATTATTTTGACAAATTCTGATTTCATTGTTATGATATGCCTATGTTGCAGCGCCTGATAGATGGGTTAATAGATATAGTTTATCCCAAAAAGTGCCTGGCGTGCAAAGATAGGTTGGAGATAAATTCTGCTGAAGAGTTTATCTGTAGCAAGTGCCGGGAAAAAATACAAAAGAATACACCTCCTTTTTGCCGTCATTGCGGAAGGTACTTAAACCCAAAGAAAGACGCAGGCAATATCTGCGCAAAATGCATCAGGCAGCCCTTGAGCTTTGACCGGGCATTCAGCCCCTGCGCGTATTCAGGAGTAATCAAGGAATTAATCCATGAATTTAAGTATAAAAATAAACCGTATCTGGGAAAACCCTTAAGCGAAATAATGATTAGCTTTATCAGAGAATATAACCTGCCTTTTTCTTATGCGGACTTAGTTGTACCTGTGCCATTGCATAATGCGCGCCTCAGGGAAAGGGAATTTAATCAGGCGGAAATTTTAAGTAGTCATATTGCCAAAGAACTAAATATAAACTTTTCCCCTGCGGCATTATTCAGAAAACGCTCAACACGGACTCAGGTAGACTTAAAAGATGAAGAACGTTTTGCTAATGTCGCAGGAAGTTTTAGCATTAATCCTAAAATATCTGTAAAAGGCAAAAATATACTGCTTGTCGACGATGTTTTCACTACCGGAGCTACCACCTCCGAAGCAGCGGGGGTTTTAAAAAATGCCGGCGCCCATATTGTCTTTACTTTAACCTTGGCCAATTAAAAAATGAGAATCTTAAGGAATTATTTTTTAAAAGAATTTATTGCACCACTGCTGATGGGTTTAACAGTATTAACCTTCATCATGATTTTGGGCAACCTTGTACAAATTACCAACCTGATCATCAATAAAGGCGTAGATATTATCAGCGTATCAAAACTCTTTTTGTTTATGATCCCCTTTCTCCTTACCTACACCCTGCCGATTTCCGCACTTGCTGCTACCCTGTTATCCCTCGGCAGGCTCTCAAGCGATAATGAAATTATTGCCATCCGTGCAAGCGGGATAAATATTTTCCGGCTGATTATCCCCCAATTGGTAGTAGGATTGGTTTTAAGCCTTGTTTTAGTTATTTTTAACGACCAGGTTATCCCTTACGCACATTTTGCTTCGCGCAAAACCCTATTGGAAGTAGGCATTAAAAACCCTACTGCCGCGCTTGAGCCCGGCGTATTTATTAATTCCTTCCAAAAATATATCCTCTTTATTTACCGTATCGAAGATAATAAGATGATTAATGTGCGCATTTACGAGCCTCAGGAGGGAAAGCCCACGCGCACGATCGTGGCAAAACGCGGAGAATTTATTGCAGTACCTGAAAAAAGCATGGTTAAGCTAAAGTTGGTTGACGGCACATCTGATGAACCAGACCCGGAAAACCCCAAGAATTTTTATAAATTAAATTTTAAAACTTATTTTATGTCGCTGAACTTGGCCAAAGCACAACAGCAGGAAGAGATCCGCAAAAAACCCAAAGATATGACCATTAAAGAACTATTGCAGGAAGCAGAGAAACTAAAAAAAGAAAGCATTGATCCTACTCCCTTAATTACAGAGATTCATTCCAAGCTTGCTTTGGCATTTTCCTGCTTTGTCTTTATACTCCTCGGCTCATCATTGGCAATTATCACCCGTAGGCGGGAAAAATCGATTAATTTCGGTATCGCCTTTCTGATCGTGGGAATTTATTATATTCTCCTGATCAGTTCTGAAACCTTAAGCTTGCAGGGATTTATCGCACCCTGGGCTGCAATGTGGCTACCCAATGCTATTTTGGGGCTCATTGGAGTAATTTTAACTTACCGCTTATGCGCATCTTAGACCGCTATATTTTAAAATCCGTACTGAGCACTTTCTTCACCTGCTTATTCACCTTCCTTATGCTTTATGTAGTAATTGATATTTTCTCGCGCCTCGAAGATATCCTAAAACAAAAAATGGCATTCAGCGCACTACTACATTATTACGTAGCCTATCAGCCGGTAATCTTTATTCAGGTAGCGCCTTTTGCCGGATTATTGGCAACTCTCTATGCCTTTGGTAAGTTTAACCGCGATAATGAATTAATCGCCATGCGCGCCTCAGGCTTAAGCATCCTGCAAATCTCCAAAACCATAATTATTTTCGGCTCTCTTCTTAGCCTTCTGATTTTCTGGATGGGCGATAAGCTTGTTCCTTTATCTATGGCAGCGCAGAAAAAATTTATCCAACAGCTGGACAGCTGGAAAAAATCGCAGGATAAAGAACAATCTCAGGAGATTTCCAATCTATCGATGTACGGCATGAAAAACCGCTTATTCTTTGTAAGTAAATTTTCCCTTGCAGAAAAATCTATGGAGGGCATTACTATTCTTGAACACGACGAACACCAGAATATCGTGAAAAAAATCGTTGCTAATAGCGGCATCTTTAAAGACGGAGTGTGGACATTTTACCATTGCATTACTTATAATTTTGACATAAACGGGCAAATCAAAGACGAACCACAGTATTTTGCAGAAGAAATGATGGTCATCCCTGAAACACCGCAGGAGTTTTTTACCCAGCGCCAGCATCCAGACTCAATGAGTATCGCACAACTGGAAGATTATCTGTGGAAATTATCCAAAAGCGGAGCAACCGGAGTAATCAGAAACCTTAAAGTTGATCTCTATCAAAAATATACCTCTTCTCTGATGAGCCTGGTAATGATTATGATTGGTATCCCTTTTGCCTTGATGATGCGTAAACGCGCCACAGGGATGTCTTCTCTGGGAGTATCAATTATAGCAGGATTTCTTTATTATGTTTTTAATGCGGTGAGTATTGCCTTGGGAAAAGCCGGAGTATTACCACCGATACTTGCTGCCTCTATGAGCCACCTGATTTTCCTTACCTTCAGTGTTTACCTGATTGCCCGCCTGCCTTAAATATAAACCCGCGGAATACGGCTTCCTAAACCACAGGTAATTTCATAAGGAATAGTCGCGGAGAGCCGCGCTAATTCTTCTGCAGTAATATTTTCCTTACTTTGAGAGCCGATTAAAACTACTTCATCGCCGATTTTAATCGGCAGTTTCCCGACATCAACCATAATCTGATCCATACAGACCCTTCCTGCAATTTTAAAGCGCCTGCCCCTGACTAAAACCGGCGCCAGATTAGAAAGGTTACGCGGATACCCGTCGCCATAGCCGATAGGAAGATTAACAATTACAGTGTCCTTCTGCGTAACATAAGTATAGCCATAACTTATTCCGTAACCTACAGGTACTTTTTTAAAATAAACAATTTTTGTTTTTAAGCTCAAAACCGGTTTCAGGTTAACCTGTAAACCCTCATCCGGCGAAAGCCCATACAGTATCAGGCCCGGACGAACCATATTAAAATGGCTCTCTTTATAACAAATTACCCCCAAACTATTGGCAGCATGTATATAAGGAATACGTATGCGGCTTTTTCTTAATTTTGAAATCAGCTGATTAAACAGCTTAATCTGTAGGATAGTAAAATCACGGTTAACATCTGCCAAAGATAAATGGGTAAATAACCCCTCGATTTTAATAAACTTAAGCTTATGTATTATTTTAATCATTACCAGGGCGTCTTTAAAAAGAATGCCTAACCTGCCCATGCCGGTATCAATTTTAATATGGATACTAATGACCTTGTTACTAATTCTACCTGCATCATTTAATTTTTTTGCCATCTCCTCGGTACAGACAGTCTGGGCGAGATTGTATTTTATCAAAGGCGAGATATCTTTTTCGAGAATCATTCCCAAAACCAAAACCGGTAATTTTATTCCTGCCTGGCGCAAAACAATCCCCTCGTCAATAGAAGCAACGCTGAAATAATCAGCTCCGCAACTGGCTAATTTCCTTGCTACCGGCACCAGGCCATGGCCATAAGCATCTGCCTTAACACAAGCCATAACTTTGGCCTGAGGCGGAATAATTTTTTTAATCCAGTTAAAATTATCCCTTAAGTTGCTTAAATTAATCTCCGCCCAGGTTGGACGGTATCCAATAGAGTTCTTCATATTCTTTCTGCTGTCAGCCTTCAGCTTTCAGCTTTCAGCTCTCAGCTTTTAGCTGATTGCTGACGGCTGATAGCTGATGGCTTTTTTATCTGGCATTCATCAGGATATAGATAAATCGGTTTAATTCTGAAGGTATCGGTTATTTTTTTCTTTTGTAAATTTTCCAGCACCGCGGCAATCAGATTATGCGGCTTAAGCTGCCAATAATCGCGCTCAAGACAAATTGCGCCGGGAACATTCTCTATTATGTCATGTTTATACAGCCCTAAACCATCGCCTAAAAAAATACTACCCGGCTTGATTTTTTTAAACAGTGCTGTTTTATCTATAAGCGACTCAGGCAAAATCTTTCTTAAAATTCCTTTTGTATTTTTGTAAGCGCTGCAATAAATCAGGCTCCTCTTGGCATCGATAATCGGAACGATAGTGCCGGAAAATTCCCCGGCATTCAAGGCTAAAACATCAAGCGAAGATACGCCGATAATCGGTTTATTCAAACTCCAGCTTAGTCCTTTTATCACGCCCAAACCTACGCGGATACCAGTAAAAGATCCCGGGCCCAGGCCGCAGGCAAAATAATCAATCTCTTTTAAGCGCCACTTCATGACATCACAGACTCTTTTAATTGTCGGAATGAGCAGTTCAGACTGCATTTTTCCTAATTCCAGATTATATCCGCAGATTTTTCCGTCTTCATGAGTCCCGATGCAAAGGAATCGTGTTGTAGTATCGATAGCCAGTATTTTCATAATTTTTCTTTTATCAACTGTAATAATTCTTTGTGCCGAATGCCGCTTGCGCTGAACTCAAGTAACCTCTTATCTTTACCCTTAACCTGTAATTTAACCCTTAAATAATCTTTAGGCAACAAATATTTCAGCCTCTCAGCCCATTCTATCACACTGACTCCATCTCCAAAGAAATATTCTTCGTAGCCTAAGTTAATAATATCTTTTGGCTTCTCCATCCGGTAAAGATCAAAGTGATATACTGGAAACTTACTTTGTAAATGCCGCTGGATTAGGACAAAAGTCGGGCTGATAATTTCCTCAGCCCGGATTCCTAAGCCATGGGCAATACCTTTAGTTAAAACAGTTTTACCGGAACCAAGATCGCCAAACAAACAAATAATATCACCCTTACTTAAGGAACCGGCAATCACCCTGCCGATCTTCAAAGTATCTTTTACAGATGAAGAAACAAGGCGAATCTTAGAAATGCCTGAATCCTTTTTTTTCAATATTTTTTTCTTTGCCATTTTTCCTGATTAATTTCAGGCTGCCAATTTTGCCTGTAATCTCACCTAAAGGATAAAAAGCCCTGCTTTGTTTAAGCAGTAATTTTTTCGCCTGTGTTCGGCTCATTGTAAAAAGTAGTTCAAAATCTTCACCGGAATAAAGCGCATCTTCAAGGGTTTCAGCTTCCTTGCTTTTTGGAACTAATGCCTCGTAAATTACCGCACCCTTCCTACTCGCTACTAAAATATGGCCTAAATCTTGTGCCAACCCATCAGAAATATCAATCATGGAATTAACTTTAAAATTCTCAACCAGAAATCTTGCCTCTTTAAGCCGCGGAATAAATTTGAGGTGCTTACCCTTAATCGATCCGCCGAGAGAACCGGTTGTAAAAATGATATCACCTTTTTCTGCTCCTGATCTTTTTACAAGAAAATCTTTCTCCACTATCCCAAGCATACTGACATCAATCACCAGCTTAGAAGATACACTAATATCTCCTCCGACAATATTAAGTTTATGGACATTGGCCAAATTAACCATGCCTTTAATAAGTTTATCTGCCTGCCTTACGGAAAAACCCTTCGGCAGGCCCAAAGAAACCACTGCATAGCGTGGTAATCCGGCACAAGCAGCAATATCACTTAAAGAAACTGCCAAGGCCTTTCTGCCGACTAACGCCAGGTCGGTTTGTTTCGTAAAATCAACGCTTTCTACCAGCATATCACAGGTAAAGAGCTGAAAATATTTTTTATCAAATTTTAAAACCGCACAGTCATCGCCTGAGCCGACGATAACAGAAGAATCAACTTTAATTGATTTTCTCATCCGCTCGATTAAACCGAACTCACCTAATCTTCCTATATGCATTTTTTAATATTTATTTTATAGGGCCGCCTAAGCACTCCCTTGTCAGTAATAATCGCCGTAATTAAATCATGCGGAGTAACATCAAAAGCCGGATTATAAACTTTTATTCCTGGAGGGGCAATGGGATTTTTAGAAAACAAAATGGTGATTTCTTCTGCGCTGCGCTGTTCAATCAGAATATTTTTACTGCTTTTAATCTTCAAATCAAAAGTAGATACCGGAGCTGCAATATAAAAAGGCACCTTATGATACGCTGCCAAAACCGCCAAACTATAAGTACCGATTTTATTAGCTGCGTCACCGTTAGCAGCAATTCTGTCTGCGCCGGCAATTACCTTATCAATTTTTCCCTGCTGCATTAAAGTTGCCGCCATATTATCGCAAATAAGCGTTACATCTATTCCTTTCTTCTTTAATTCCCATGTGGTCAGCCGCGCACCCTGCAAAAGCGGCCTTGTTTCACAGGCAAAAACTTTAATCTTCTTACCCTCTTCGCTTGCGCGGTAAATTACACCCAATGCTGTGCCATAATCAATAGTTGCCAAAATCCCTGCATTACAAACCGTCAGCACAGTATCATTGTTTTTAAATAATTTTGCGCCATAAAGCCCGATTTTGCGGCAGGAAACTCTATCATCTTCAATAATTTTCATTGCTTGCTTAAAAAGTGCCTTCTTCATCTCAGCCAGCCGCTTAAATTTTACCTTCTCTGCTGCTTGCAGCATCTCTTTCAAACCCCAGAAAAGATTAATTGCTGTCGGACGCGAAGTAGCCAGATATTTAATTACTTTATCCAGCTCCTTGCGGAATTCAGAAAAATTTTTAGCCTTAGAATCTTTAATCCCCAAATATACCCCCAGCGCTGCTGCCGTACCCAAAGCCGGCGCACCCCTCACCTTCAGCTCTCTAATCGCCTGCCAAAGAGTTTTCAAATCTTTAATATAAAGATATTCTAATTTAGCCGGCAGCTTAGTCTGGTCAATAATCTTTATTGCATCATTCTTCCACTCAATTGTGCGAATATCCATATCCTACTCACCTCATAAAATTTATTAGCGTGGTGCTTGGTTGTTCTTTTTAGGAGATTTATGTTTAAGCCGTCATTGCGAGGAGGGCGAAGCCCGACGAAGCAATCTTAAAAAACGGGGTTGCTTCGGGCACTTCGTGCCCTCGCAATGACAATTATTCTGTTTGCTGACAAATAACTTACCGGCAGACAGGACCCGCCCACTCATAAACTACCCGCAAAAATACAGACAAGACAGACGCGAGACTATTATCAAATTCACAACCCTATCATTTTCGCTAAAAAACTCTTCTTTACTTTAATTGCCGCATTAGGGCAAACTTCCTGGCAGCAAAAACAAGCGATGCATTTTTTATAATCAAAAATAATCCCCTTTTTAGTCATGCTGATAATTTTATTCGGGCAAGCCTTAATACAGGCAGCGCAGCGAATACAATTATCGCGCTCAACACAAGGATAATATTTAATCAACTTTTTAGCTAAGGTCACAATCAGCTTGGGT
>JALOQJ010000016.1 GCA_025453445.1 Candidatus Omnitrophota bacterium | reverse complement strand
AATTGCTAATGGTCTTGGTAAAACCCTTTGCGCGATCAGGGCAAAAGGTAATATCGTCGTAACTGCAGGGCACGATATTCTTCTTGGCGACGGCCCGAATAATAAGTGGGCAGATATCTATACTGATGCAGGGGATATAAATTTAACTGCCGGCCGTGATATTAAAATGTACGGGGATTCATATTGGCTGGGAAGCGATAAAGAAAATGGCACGATTACTTTTATTGCCGGCGGGGATGTCAGGCTTGCTACCGTAGGTTTCTATCTCGACGGTTCATTAGAGGAAAACACAGGAACGGTAACTATCAATGCCGGAGGTTCAATCCTTGATGATAGCGTTGATTCTGAGGTTAAAGACGGCGAAATACCAACTTTTATCAAAGCCAATGCTATCAATTTAACCGCAGGCGCTAATATCGGCGGTTTTAATAATGATGGCGAAACCCCGTACGAAGCGCTTGCCCCGCTGCTCGACGTTATTTTAGGCAGCGGCTACTTAACTGCTGTTTCTACAGGCGGCGGAAATATCGATATTGCGGAGCATGGCTCACTAAATCTTCTTACCTCTAAATACAGGCTTACTTCTAATGGTGCAAATACGGAAATGTCTTTAGTTAACCTCACCGAGAACGGAGATTTAACTCTCGACGGATCTCCTTTAGTAGGAGTGACAGAATTAAGAGGGATAGATCTTGCAGCAGCAAGAGATATCATTGTAAGTAATAATTTTGCTACAATTGCTTACCATCTGGGCTTGCGTGCCTTTCATAACGTCGAAATAAATGCCAGCCTTTCATCTGGAGGAAAAATCCAAATTGAAGCTGATACCGACGGTAACGGCAGCGGTGCAATTACCCAAACTACAGGCACTATTGGCTCAGGCTCTGAGAAGCTCGTCCTTTACGCGGCCGAAGGTATTGGAACCGTAGCCAGTCCATTACAAACTGAAGTTGCCGAACTTCAGGCTACTAACACCTATTCAGGCGATATTAATATTATTAATATCGGCGGTTTAAACGGAGACCTGATTTTAAAAGACCTCCAGTCTTTAAGTTATGCCGTGAAAAATTTCGGCTCTGGAGATGTAAATATTGCGGCCTTGACTGATTTAATTATCGTTGATCCTAATAATTCCGTGGATTTAATTATTGAGGATGCGGTAATTACTTCCGGTGGCGCATTAAACCTTAGAGCTTCCGATGATATCCTGCAGGATGTGAATACCATCTCTACTTCTGGAGGAGAAGTGAGGATTGATGCAAATTATGATAATAAAGGGCTTGTTGATTTTGGCGTATTCAGGCAGTCAGACGGAGCTTCAATTGAAGCCGGCTCAGGCAATATTACGATTAACACTGCAGATGGAATGACGATTTCTAACCTTACCACTACAGGAGATGTTAGTTTATATACGGCGTCAGATGAGATATTGGATGCCGGAGACACATTGATAGATATTATAGCCGGCACACTTATTATCGGTGCTGAATCAGGCATTGGTTCAGACAATCCTTTAGAAATCCAAGTTAATACTTTGCAGGCTACTACCACCGAAGGAAATATCAATATCATTAATCAGGGGGACCTCATCGTCGAGAATATGATAAATCACAGTCCTACTGGTGAGGTTAACCTTACTGTTAATGGCGATTTGACTTTTTCCGGAGGCACATTCACAGCCGCTTTAGGATCAGTAAATGTCAACGGTGATTTTTCTTTGCAAAGCGGAGTATTTACAACTAATCCTGCTGCCATATTCTCCGTCGGAGGAAGCTTTGCTATTTTAGGCGGGACCTTTAACCGCTTTAGTGGCTCAGGATCAATTGGTGATCCTTATTTGATTTATGATGTCTACGGGCTGCAGGCAATGGCTTGTTATTTAAGTTCTCATTTTAAACTACATAATGATATCGATGCTTCCAGCACTATTCATTGGAACTCAGGTAAAGGATTTTCTTCTGTAGGTAATAATAGTGTTAATTTCTACGGTTCATTAGACGGCCAGAGCTATACAATAACTGACCTCTATATTAATATGTCTACTACAGACTATGTCGGCCTTTTTGGGTGCACCGCTGCCGGGACAGTTATCAGCAATATAGGCTTGATAGGTAGTGATATTACAGGAGGTATGTTTGTAGGAGGTTTAGTTGGTTGGAATTATGGCTCAATTATTAATTCCTATAATGCGGAGACTGTTTCCGGTGCTAATTATATAGGAGGATTGTCCGGGGTTAATTCCGGTTCAATAGAAAATTCTTATAATACAGGAAGTGTCCCTGGTGGTAGTATCATAGGAGGGTTAGTGGGGTATAATGGGGGTTTAATTGCTAATTCTTATAATACAGGAGAAATCTCTGGCTTTAGCGCTATAGGAGGGTTAGTTGGAGATAACCAGGGTCTAGTCATTAACTCCTATAATACAGGCGGTGTTTTTGGCAGTGATCAAATAGGAGGTTTGGTTGGGCAAAATTATGGTTCAATAGCCAATTCTTATAATAGCGGGATTATTCTGGGTTCTAATAGTAGTATTGGTGGATTAGCGGGGTTTAATGCTATCAGCGGTTCAATAGTAAATTCTTATAATACCGGAGAAATGAGCGGGGTAACGAATATTGGCGGAGTTATCGGAGAAGATGGCGGTGGTATGCTTATAAATAACTGGTGGTATAATCATCTTTTTAAGGGCGTTGGGAATATTGGTTCGAATACAGTCACTGGTTGTTGGCAAAAAGCCGCTGCTGCAAGTAATTTCTATGGCACAGGCTCAGGCACAGGCGGCGCAGTCTATATAGGTGCCAATCCGTGGGACTTCACAAATATTTGGCGTTCTACCGCCACATATCCGCTCCTGAAGTGGCAGCCATAATCCGCGTATACTTGCTTTTTTGATTCTGATTGACAGAGCTAGAATTTTATGATATATTTGTGACAAATGGCCCAAGGCTCAGAAGATAATCGGTGTTTTCCCCGCATCAGGCTTCAGGCTCCGTTACGTATTCAGGCCAGAGGCAGCAGCGACTTCAGTAATACCCTGACAAATAATATCAGCCTTGGTGGTTTAGGATTTTCAAGCGAAAGATTTATCGCGCCCAATACTTTGCTTATGTTACAATTTAACCTGCTTTCGCGGGTTTTAAGCCCCTTAGCAAAAGTCGCTTGGGTGAATTCCGTGCCTCGTGCTGACAAGTATTCCTGCGGCGTGGAATTTATGGAATTTGATAATAGCGAAAAAAAGTATCTCAGGGATTATCTGGATATGAAGTCTGGTAAGCTCTAAATTATTTAAGACAGGAAAGGAAATCAATTATGGCAGCAGAAGCAGCTACACAGGAACAATCCAAGGCAGCGGAAGAAAAGCAAACTAATTGCCTTGCTTGCAATAAGCCTATTAAAAAAATCAGGCGCTATTATCGTAACGGTAAATTTTATTGCACTAAGAGATGCTGGATGAAATTTATCGAAACAGAGAAAAATAAAGGCAAGGAAGAAGAGAAGAAATAATGCGTAGTGTAGGCAAAGAGAGAAGACTGCATCCCAGGCTTGACCATACATTACCCCTGAAGATAGCGGCAAACGGGTACGATTTTGTTACCAATACTCAGAATGTCTCTTGCCTCGGGGCGTATTGCCATATCGATAAATATGTTCCGCCTTTTACCAAGATCGGCATCAAATTAAACCTGCCGCTTGCTTCAAGAAGCAGAAAAAAATCCGGCATCGAATGTAACGGTGTAATCGTCAGAACAGAAGATGCTACTGACGGCGGTTTTAATATAGCAATTTTCTTTAACCGGATTAACGACAACCAGCGTAAAGTTATTTCAAACTACATCAGCCAATTCTTGCCTTGAGGGTAATTCCTCTTCCCTCTAAAAACTTTTGATGGGTAAAATAAAGAAATACCTGCCTGTAAAACTAATCTTCGGTTTCATCTACCAAAAAGAAAGTATCTACCAAAGAGTCCTTCCGTTTATCAAAAAACATTTTGGAAAAATTGATTTTGAAAGTTCTGTCATGCCTTTTTCTTACACGGATTATTATTTAAAAGAGTTCGGTACGGATTTGAAGCGTAGATTCATTAGCATTGAAAAGCCGGTTAACCCCGCCGATTTGTACAAAATAAAAATCTATACCAATAAACTGGAAGAAAAATTATCTCAAGGGCAGAGGCGTTTAATAAATATTGACCCCGGCCTGCTTGATCTGGCAAAACTCATCCTAGCATCGACAAAAGATTTTTCCCACCGCATCTGGCTGAATAATGGCATTTTCGCCGAGTTAACCTTATTTTTTAAAGATAAAGATTTTCAGTCGTTGGATTGGACTTATCCTGATTACAGGACTGAAGAATACCGTTACATATTTAGACAAATCAGGCAAATTTATGCGCAGCAGGTTAAGGGCCTTTCATAAAATGCATCCACTTTATATAAAAGCGTATCACAGTGGTAAATTGAAAGATTTAGCCGAAAAGACCTTTCAGTTATTAAATAATTGCGAGATTTGCCCGCGTAAATGCAAAGTAAACCGCATCAAGGGCGAAATGGGTTTTTGTAAAACCGCGCTTCTTCCTCAAGTCTGTAGTTTTATACCGCATCATGGAGAAGAGCCGCCGATTTCAGGGGAGCATGGCTCAGGCACGATATTTTTTTCTCACTGCAATATGCATTGTGTTTACTGCCAGAATTATGAATTCAGCCAGTCAGGCGAAGGTAAAGAAGTAGATTTTGACGGATTGGCGGATATCATGCTGCAGTTGCAGGATATGGGCTGCCACAATGTTAATTTTGTTACTCCCACTCATGTGCTGCCTCAGATTTTAAAAGCATTAGAACTGGCTATTCCTAAAGGTTTAAAGATCCCCCTCGTATATAATACCAGCGGTTACGAATTGCCGGAGATGATAAAATTACTGGATGGAATTATTGACGTTTATCTTCCGGATATGCGTTATGCGCAAAATGAACCAGCAATAAAATATTCTGCTGCTTTGGATTATCCGCGTTATAATCAGGAGGCAGTAAGAGAGATGCATCGGCAGGTAGGTATTGCCAAAATCAGCGAAGATGGGATTATTAAAAAAGGCCTGATTATCAGGCATCTGGTATTGCCGGATAATCTCGCCGGCACAGAAAAAATCATGGAATTCATTTCTTGCGAATTGTCCGTTGATACCTATATCAGCCTGATGAGCCAGTATTTCCCCTGCTATAAGGCGGATAGGTACCCTGAGCTTTTGCGCAGGATTACGCTTGAGGAATACCAAGCAGCGCAGGACATTATGGCGCAATATAATTTGTATAACGGCTGGATTCAGGAATCCGGCGGTTTGGATAGGTTTGCCGGAATAAATATAAAACCAAATGTCAGATAAAAACCTCCCTGAGTTATTAAGCGCAAGCGCAAAAAAATACCCCCGGCATATCGCGATTGTCTTTGGCCAGAAAAAAATCAGCTATAAGGAACTGGATGAATTAATTAATCGGGTTGTCTGTGGTTTACTTGGTATGGGGATTAAACCTAAAGATCGCGTGGCGCTATTTCTGGATAATTGTCCGGAATTTGTCATTGCATATTACGCAATATTAAGAGCTGGGGCTGTAGTTGTGCCGATTAATTATATGTTTAAGATAGAAGAAGCCAAATTCATTTTGGAAGATAGCTCTGCCGTGGCAATGATTACCTCACGCGCATATGCGGAAATGGCAGAAGAGCTTAAACTGCGTATTGATAGCCTGAAATATATTATTTCTACCCCGGATTTCCATAAATTCAGGAAACACAGCCCTGTGTTAGCTGACAAGCAATTACCTGTCCTTCATGACCTGGCAGTAATTTTGTATACTTCCGGCACTACCGGTTTTCCTAAAGGTGCTATGCTTTCGCATCGCAATTTAGTTGCTAATGCTGTTGATTCTGCCTATGCTATAAAAGTAAAATTCTGCGATGCGTTTATCTGCATCTTACCGTTGTTTCATTCATTTGCCGCCACTGTCTGCATGAATTTACCTCTTTCGATTGGCGCGAAAATCGTGATTATGAAATCTGTCCGGCCGTTTAAGCGGGTAATCCGGGCGATCAGGAAAAACCGCGTGCGGGTGTTTGTCGGCATACCGTCGATTTACACAATACTTAAAAATATGAAATTGCCGAAAGTTTTTAACAGCCCGCTGATCAAAATATTTAACCCTGTAAAAATATGTATTTCCGGAGCTGCTGCTTTGCCGGTTGAGACCTTTAGGGGTTTTGAGAAAAAATTCCGCATACCTTTGCTGGAAGGTTATGGCCTGACTGAAGCAGCTCCTGTGGTGACGCTTAATCCGCTGAAAGGAAAAAGAAAAGCCGGCTCTATCGGCGTCAGCCTCTCAAAAAATATCTCCCTGAAAATAA
Source organism: Candidatus Omnitrophota bacterium (assembly GCA_025453445.1). GTDB lineage: Bacteria > Omnitrophota > Gorgyraeia > Gygaellales > Profunditerraquicolaceae > JALOQJ01. The sequence goes on along the minus strand of JALOQJ010000016.1, from coordinate 14,098 downwards.
TTGATGAATCTGGCAATACCCTGCCGCCTGATTCAATAGGAGAATTACTGGTGAATGGCCCTAATGTTATGCAGGGTTATTACAGAAAAGAGGAAGCATCAGCTGAAGCTTTAAAAGACGGCTGGCTTTATACGGGCGATATGGCAAAAATCAATCGTGACGGCTATATTTATATCGTCGGTAGAAAAAAAGAAATGGTGAATGTGCGTGGCCTGAATGTTTACCCGCGGGAAATTGAAGAAGTACTTTATCAGAACCAAAAAGTTAAAGAGGCCGCGGTAATCGGCATAACTGATGAGCACAAAGGAGAGGTGCCCAAGGGTTTTGTAGTTTTAAAAGAAGGGCAGAACTCAAGTGAACATGAAATGATTCAGTATCTAAGAGACAGGTTGGCACCCTATAAAATACCAAAATATATCGTATTTAGGCAATCTTTGCCAAAAAATACAACTGGAAAAATTCTCAAACGCCTTTTAGAAGATGAAGAACACAAAAAAAATAAGTGATCTAATTAAGAGGTTGATAAATATAAATGATACCCCGCAAAAAAGAGCATTAGGCTTTGGTGTAGGCGTATTTTTGGGGATTTTGCCGGGTACCGGGCCGATTGCAGCAATTGTCACGGCTTCTTTTTTGCATTTAAACCGCGCCAGCGCTTTGCTGGGAAGCCTGCTGACAAATACCTGGCTTAGTTTTGTTACTTTTCTTTCAGCTGTGAAAATCGGCTCATACCTACTGCGTACCGATTGGCAGCAATCCCTTGAGCACTGGAAATCCGGAAAAATTATCCTGCCGGTTTTACTGGGATACTTTATAGTAGCATTATTTGCCGGTTTGCTCGGTTATTTATTAGCATTAGCAGCGATAAAGATTATTAGGAAAAAATAAAATTTACCTATTTGACAAAAATAGGTATTTATGTTATATTCAGGCTCAAAGGAGGTTGTCATAGAATGAAAAGAGTATTGGTGATTTTTTTCATGTTGTTTTTGATAACACCTTTTTTATGCAAAGCCTACGAAATAAAGAGCGAATACGATATCCTTACCGAAGAAGCATCAGGTAATCACGATGCTATTAACACAGAAGACTTCCGTTTTGAAAAATCTCCGATTAATAAGTTAGGCCGCGGCCTGGGGAATTTAGCCACTTGCTGGGGAGAGGTAATTGCTGAGTTTTTTAGAGCCTCAAAAGAAAAAGATCCGGCCGTAGGAGCAGGCATTGGTGTTGTTTATGGCGGTTATCTCGGCCTTTACCGCGGTGCTACTGCCCTTTATGATGTTGCTACATTTCCTTTCCCGCCTTATGATAAGCCTCCCATGCTTCCTGAATACGCCTTCCAGCGTATAGACAAAGAAGCCGACAGTTTTCACGCCAGAAATAAGCTTTTTGGAGAATAGCCTTCTAAATATTCCTTATGAAATCTAAATTTCTTTATTTTTGCTTAATCGTTATTTTATCTTGCCTGGCCTTTCCATTTACGATTCTTGCCGAAACATATACAGAATCAATCAACAATGCTATAGCGCATGCTCAAAGCCCTTCTTCTACTTGGCTGCCTGATAGTTCTACCACAGGGCCGATTATCATTATACCTGATACCAGTGGTAGCAGTAAATACGGCCTGAAGTATGACAGTAGCGCGTTAATCGTCAGGACAGCCAGTAAGCAGGGGTTTTGGACGAGTACGTCCAGCACTACTAAAGCGCCTGGTGAAAATTACAATATTGTCGGTACGATTAGTTCTGCATCAGGCGCTTTTGTCACTACTGGTAATGATATGACTAGTTTTCTTGATAGTAATAAAGGAAGTTTGACCGGCGCCAATGTTACCAAGCTTATTGAACGCGGCTTAGGCATGGATAACGATGGCAGCCATGATGCGATTATTGAATATGCGGTAGCTGACCTGAAGAATAATGTCATCCGGGGGACAAAATATTTGGATAACTCTTCATATAATACCTCGACCCCTGATAATTATAAAGATGGTAGTAGCTTTCAGTCTAAGCCGACAGGAATGGATGATATTACTTACGCTGACTTTAAGACTTTTTTTAATAATTTCCGGGATAAGGCCTATATTGATCCGAAGGCGAGTAACCATTTTCCTTTTACGCAGTTTGGCTATACTTATTTTTGGGATCATAATAACGGAGCTACCCTTGATGATATCCGCGGGATGAGTGAGTTCATTATTTTACCCAATCAGAATTTTTCCGGTCAAGCTCTGGGCAAGCCTTATGGTACGGTCAGGGTTTTCGGAATCTATCCCACGCAATCTTATGTATATACCAGAAATGACGGCACTTCCTTAAAAACCAAAGATGAGGATCCAACCAGCCAGTATGGAAATGGTTTTGCAAGTTTCAATATTACCGGTTCATGCGATACTGTCTGGGCAGGGCATCGTTTTCAGAGTAAAATCAAGCGTAACTTGGTTGATGGTGCTGCTAATCTTATCACTAATTCAGGCACGATTTCAGGGGGACAAGGTATACTTGTTTGGTCGCGTAATTATAATATAACTAACAGTGGTACAATAAGCGGAGTGACTACTTCTAAGTTTGGCGATTCTACTACCGCAAATATTGCAATTCTTTTTAAAGGAAATACTACTATATATAGCGCTAGTGTTACGCCGCCAAGCGACGCGACTGATATAAATCAACTTACCAATACCGGCACGATTTCTTCTCCCGGCACAGCGATACAGGCGGATGCCGGCGATACCCAGATAATTAATAATAGTAATGGGATAATTTCCGGCGACAGTTACGCCATTCTCACTGCTGCTGGGACTGATACAGTGACCATAAACGGCGGCGAGTTGACTGGAAGCATAGATTTAGGTACTGGCTTAGATACTTTTACTTTTAACGCCGGTAAATTAAATTTTTTCCTAGATAGAGATACGGAAACTTCTGCGCAGATAGTAAACGCAGAGACTGTAAGTATTGCTAATAATACGACGCTTGCTGTTGCTGCGGCATCCGGCACGAAAAATTTCCGTAATAATGAACAATTTACTGTTGCTGAGTCTGCAAATCTTACGGTAGTTCCGGCAAACCTGATTATTCAAAATGATGTTACGCTGCCGATGATTACATTTACTGCAACTTCTGATACTACCAAGCTTTATCTTACCGCAACCCGTAATAATACTTATTATAATCAAAGTTCGGGCAATAGCTCTTTGGGTGCAACTCTTGATAGCCTTGCTAATTCAGCCAGCGCAGATATGGCAGAAATTATCGGTGCGCTTGATGATACAGGTAGTGCCACAAACGCGCAAAAATTAGAGCCAGTGGCAGCTGCGCCTATTGTAAATACAATACTGGAAACATTGAATAATTTTGGCAATGTTTTTTCTTTGCAAATGGCGCGGCTTAATAATAATGACGATGATTTAGAAGTCTATGCGGTTAATGATGGTAAGAGAGAGCGTGTAAGCGCAAGCACGGTAAAAAACATGCTTGCTTATAACAGCAATTCAATTTTAGAAAATTCTTTTGATCGGCCCGAGAAGTGGGAAGTCTTTGCCAGTGGTTTTGGCGTAATGGGTTTTCAGTCAGACCATGATAATTCTGTTGGCTATGAAAGCGGAGGAGGCGGAACGCAATTCGGGTTTTACCGCAAAGTCAATGATGAAACAATGCTGGGGATGCTCACCGGTTATATGTTTGATAATGTCAGGTTAAATGAAAATTCCGGTTCTCAGGATATAAATTCCGTGCGTATCGGGCCCTGCGGAAAGTGGCTGCGTTCAAATTTATACGCTACAGGTGCTTTAACTTACGGCTACCACGCTGTAAAAGCTGACCGTAAAATAGTTGTCGGATCACTTTCCCGCCAGGCTGACGCAGATTACAGTATGCATGATATTTCGCCTTTTCTTGAGGCAGGGTATATTTTCCGGCCGTCTAAAACTTTAGAAATCGTGCCGAATATTTCCCTGCAGTATGATTGGATGCATTCCCAATCATATAATGAATCAGGGGCAGGGGCGGCGAATTTAAGCGTTAATCCAGCTGATTCCAATTCATTGATTTCAGTGCTGGGTATCCGTTTTAACGGCAGATTTGACATGAAAAGCATAATCTTTCTGCCGGAATTCAATGTCGGATGGCAGCATGAATATCTGGGCAGGCTTGGTAATTTAAAAGCACTTTTCTCCAGCGAATCAGCAGGGACTTTTACGACTAATGCCAATGTATTTGACCGCAATGCTGTGCGCGCAGGCGTGGCAGCAAATTTTATTTATGGCAAGAAACATAATGCTTTATCTTTTCTGTATAATTCTGAAATTTATGACTCTGCTTCAAACCACGTCTTCAGTATTACCTGCCGGAATTATTTTTAGCTCCACGCCTTAAGTCTTTAAGCCAAATATCCCTTGTATAACCTTTTGCGGGAGTTATAATTATATGAAGTATTATATTTTGTTTCATAAAAAACGGAGGTTTATATGGCGGTTGAAAAAACAAATGAAAAATATCGTTGTAATGTTTGCGGAAATGAAGTTATAGTTACTAAGGTTGGCGGCGGTGAGTTGGTTTGTTGCGGACAGCCGATGGAGAAAATCGAAGGTTAACAACAAGAGTGAAGGAGGGTTGGTATGACTAAATCAATCAGAGGCACAAAAACAGAACAGAATTTATTAAAGTCATTTGCCGGAGAATCGCAGGCGAGGAATAGGTATACTTATTTTGCCAGCGCGGCCAGGAAAGAAGGCCTTGAACAGATAGCTAATATCTTTATTGAGACTGCGGAGAATGAATTAGAGCACGCCAAGGTATTTTTTAAATACCTTGAAGGCGGAGATGTGGAAATAACCGCGCTTTATCCTGCAGGCGTGATTAAAGATACAAAAACTAATCTTGAGGAAGCAGCGGCCGGCGAGAATATGGAATGGACTGCGCTTTATCAGGATTTCGCCAAAGTTGCCAAGGATGAGGGGTTTCTTGAAGTAGCGCGTTCGTTTGAACAGATTGCCAAAGTGGAAAAATTTCATGAAGCGCGCTACCGTAAATTGATTAATAATATCGTCAATAATGAAGTTTTTAAAAAGAAGAATGCAGTTAAATGGCATTGCATTAATTGCGGTTATGTGATTGAAGGCACAGAGGCGCCGCGTGAGTGCCCGGCATGCAAGCATCCGCAGCCGTTTTATGAGGTTTTGGCAGAGAATTATTAACAGACGGGGGTATTATGTACCAGGTAGATATAACTAATAGAGGAGAGTATGCTTTTAAAGTTAAGGCAAAAGATTATGAGCTTACAGCCGACATTAAAGGGAATAGTATAACTCCTCCTGATTTATTATTGGCAAGCCTCGGTACATGCATAGGAGTATATTTGAGAAAATATATTGAAGGAGCAAGGCTGAAGTTGCCAGGATTCGATGTTAATGTGCAGGCGGATTTTCCAAAAGATCCGCCGTTTTATTTCAGTAAAATTAAAGTAAATATTAAACTGCAGGGTATTTTACTTGATGAGCGCAGGCTGAAAGCCTTGTATGAGTTTTTAAAAAATTGCCCGGTGCATAGTACTCTCAAGAATAACCCGGAAGTGGAAATTAAAATCAGTGGAGGTGCATGATGGTGAAACAATTCATGGCCGGAAGCTGTTACTCGTATATTCTAAGCTCAAAAGATGAAGCTTTGGTTATCGACCCGCACATCAGCCTGCTGGACGAATATAGTGAATACCTGAAGAAAAATAAACTTAGGCTTAAGTTCATTGTGGATACGCACACGCATGCCGACCATTTTTCTCTGGCGGCGGTTTTAAAGAATAAATTTTCGGCCCCCGTATTAATGCACGAAAAAGCGATTTCCAATGTCGCGGACAGGCGGCTGAAAGACGGCGACGAGATAACTGTCGGCTCAAGCGTTTTTAAGATTATATATTCACCCGGCCATACAGATGACGCTATTAGCTTATATGGCGAAGGAAGATTATTTACCGGCGATGTGCTTCTAATCGCTAGCGTTGGTCGCACTGATTTTCAGAATGGTTCTCCTGAGTCGATGTTTGATACGCTGCAAAAGTTTAAAATTCTTCCGGAAGAAACTTTGTTTTTTCCTGGGCACGACTATCATGAAAAACGTTCTTCAACACTGGGAAAAGAAAGGAAGGAAAATCCCTTTTTGAAAGAAACAGATAAAGAAGCATTTGCCAGGAATATGCGTTCAAAAACTATCCCTAAGCCGTTTAATATCGATAATATCGTGCGGGTAAATCAAAAGGGCGAAGCAGTGGCATTAGAAATGATTACTCCCCGCGATGCCTCAGCGCTGGCAGGCAAAAACCCGCAGGTTAAATTTTTAGATGTGCGGTCTGCCTTGGAATTCGGCCAGGTCCATATTAAAGATGCGATTAACGTTCCGATAGATATGCTTTTTGCGAAAATAAATGATTTGAGCCAATCTAAGCAAGGTTACATTGTGCTTTGTCGTACCGGCAACCGTTCACCTATGGCTGCGGACATGCTCATGCAATCGGGAATCCATGGGGTTAAAGTAATGCAGGGCGGTATGACGCGCTGGCAGAAAGAAAGTCTGCTTGTTATTAAGGGTGAAGGCGGTGTATCATTAGAGCGGCAGGTGAGGCTTATTGCCGGCAGCCTGGTGTTATCAGGGATAATATTAGCATGGCTTTTGCATTGGGCTTTTATTTTTATCCCGGTGATTGTCAGCTGCGGCCTCATTTTTTCCGGATTATCCGATACGTGTTTTATGGGCATGCTACTGATGAAATTGCCCTATAATAAAAAGTTATATAAAACAAAACTTGGCGGCGGCACCTGCGCTATGGGTTAATAAAACATGAAATCGCATAGCGAATATTTAAGTTTTAACACAAAAAACCGTCAGGAATTTATTAACATAACACCGCAGGTGGAAGAGGCGCTGAAAAAAAGCGGAGTGAAAGAAGGTCTTTGCCTTGTGAATGCAATGCATATCACCAGTTCAGTTTTTATTAACGATGATGAAGGTGGCTTGCATCGTGATTTTTCCGGATGGCTGGAGAAACTTGCTCCGTACGGAATAGATAAATATCAGCATAATTTAAGCGGGGAAGATAACGGCGATGCTCATTTAAAAAGGACAATTATGGGCAGGGGAGTTGTGGTAGCTGTTACAGTCGGCAAGCTTGATTTTGGCCCTTGGGAACAGATATTTTATGGAGAATTTGACGGAAAGCGTAAGAAGAGAGTTTTAATAAAAATAATCGGAGAGTAAGGAGATAAAAAATGACGCATATTCAGAGATGGTTTATGATTCTGGCGATGTGGGTAGTGATTATTTTTACGATATTCGCTTTTTATTGGGTTATGCTCAGGCCTGCAGGAATCAGGCAAATGTGCGCTAAAAGAGCAAAGCAGGTATCAGCAGAAACTAAATCCGGCCTAGCTAACATGCTTGAGATTAATCGGGCAATATATTTAGATTGCTTAAGGTGTAATGGGATAGATAAATAAACTACTATTCGGCTTAAGTCAGCAAGGAAAGAGAAATGAATAAAAAATATTTAATAGTTACTTGCATGGTAATTAATGCATTATGTTTTGTTGTACCGGTTGTTTTTGCTCAACTGCATTATGATAACGTTAACATCCGGCAGTACACTAAACTTACAAGTGGCGGAGAATTTGCAAGAGTATCCGGTAATTTTAACAGCAACTCTTTTATCATTAAACAGCACAACAGCGATTTTCTAAATTTTGCTTCAGGCTTCGGTACTAATTCATTCAGAATCTCTAATCAGTCAGACGAATTCTCTAAGGCTTTTCTTGATACAAGTAGTTCAGAGCTTTCTTTATCTAACGACAGAGATGAGTTTTCAAAGAATTCTTTTAGCATTTCTAAAAATGAAGAATTCGCAAAGCCTGTAAGTGGGTTTTCTGAACCATCTTTTTCTGTTGCCAATACCGGAGAATTTTCAAGCAATTCATTTTTTTTAACTAAGAATAATCAAAGGTAAAATAGGCGGTTTGTTCTATTTATCATGAATAGCGAAGTTGGAAGGGATCTTGGGGAACAGCCGATTGCTAAGATTATGATTCAACTTGGGCTTAAGCCTAATGATTTAGTGAGCAATTCGACTGAGCAGATTACGCATAAAATGGTTGCTCGCGCAGCTAAAGGCAGGCGTCTGACACCAAATATCCGGCAAAAGATACTTAATGCGCTGAATAAAGCTACGGGAAAACGGTTTGAAATGAAAGAGCTTTTTAACTATTAGGAAAGGAGAGTGGAGAGCAATGACAAATTTTCTGGTGAGATGGGGGATTAGTTCGCTATCAATTTTTATTGTTGCGCATATTGTAAAAGGTATAGAAGTTTCTAGCACTCCGACTGTGCTGGTGATTGCTTTGGTATTAGGGATTATTAATGCTTTTGTGAGGCCATTGATTATCCTGATTACTCTGCCGATTAATATCCTCACTCTTGGGATATTTACGTTTTTTATCAACGGCGCTCTTTTTTTATTGGTCTCTAAAATCGTCAAAGGCTTTGTAATTACTGGCTTCTGGCCTGCTTTCTGGGGCTATATTCTTTTTAGCATCATCAGTTTTTTATTGAGCCTCTTAGTTGTTTCTGTTTAGTTAGGTCCATCCGATATTATTGGCGCAGGACCTGCTACGGCGCAGGTCCTGTCAAATTTGCGCCAGCAAATTTAATACCGAGGCCACCTTAATTAATGATTTAGCTGCCGAGGTATCTTCGTCTCAGCAGCCACTCTCTATCAGAATCATTAAAAATTCCTGTTAGATTTCACCTCCTTCTGCGTCTATTAGACTAGAAAGGAGGTGAAAGAGTTGTCTTGACAGTTCCTAATCTGTGAGGTATACTTATATTGTAAGAATGTAAGAAAGTAAGGAGAAAACAAGATGACTGTAATAGGTATGTCAAAAATAACTTCAAAAGGGCAGGTTACTTTGCCGGCTGCGGTCCGCAGGATGCTTAAGCTGGATCAAGGCCAAAGTATCGCTTTTTGCCTGAATAAAAGCGGAATAATTATCTCCCGTTGCAAAATCAATGTTGAGCCTACAGCTTTTAGCAAAGATGAATGGGCTAAAATTGATAAGCTTGCCAGTGCAAAAGGAGAATTATTCGCCAGTGCCGAAGGAGCCAAGAGACACCTTAAAGCTTTATGAGGTTTGAGTTTAAACCGTCTTTTGAGCGCTCTTTACAAGCACTCCATCCGAACAATCAGCAACAAGTCAAGAACGCTTGCCTGAAAACAATCGAGATATTATCCCAAGACAGGTTTATTCACAAAGGCATCGGTCTTAAACGGCTCAAGGGTGATTATTGGGAAGTACGTCATGGCCTAAGAACTCGGTTGATCTTTCGTTGGAATAAGGATTTAGTTGAATTCATCTTGGCTGGTAGCCATGATGATGTGAAGAGGTATTTGAAGAGAATTTAGCTTATTGCATTGGCGCGTGTGTCTTGTCTGTATTTTTGCGGGAACGTTTGCCCCGCCCCAGCGTGGCGGGGCTGCACTTCGTTTCAGCCCCTCGCTCTCGCTAATAGATTTTAGCGGGCGAACCGTGCCCGCTCGGGGCTTCCAAGATCCCGCAAAAACACAGACCCCCCCGCTAGAAAAATTTTTAAAATTCCTGTTAGATTTTACTACTTTTTTCGTCTATTGTAGTAGAAAGAGTTAAATTGACGTTTTAACTAGGAGGTGGTAAAATATAAAAAATAAGGTTACAAGAATCCAACCCACCGTTAAGATGTCTACGAAATATATTCCTTTAAGCAGAATAAATCTTGCAAGATTTCAGAAAGATATTTTCGCAATATGTGATTATCTTGGACATGATGAGAAGAAGCATTATGAAGAAAGCGGACGGCCAAGAAACCACATATGGTGTCATGTCAAAAGAGCGAGGCAATGGTTAGAAAATAGCACTAGTTACCATTTATGAGAATATCTTTCGATAACAGGCTCGCCGAAAATTATAAAAGTGCTTCCCAAAAAATCAGAGTATTAACTAAAAACTGGGTAGATAATGAAGTTTTCTGTCCTGCCTGTGGACGGGATATTAATCATTACGAGAATAATAGGCCTGTTGCTGATTTTTTTTGTTTAAATTGCAAAGAAGAATATGAGTTAAAGAGTAAAAAAGATTCCATCGGCAATAAGATTGTAGATGGCGCTTATAGAACCATGATTGAGCGGCTCCAAAGTAATAATAATCCTAATCTTTTTCTGCTGAACTATGATCTTAAAAGTCTGGAAGTCTCCAATTTCTTCGTTATACCAAAACACTTTTTTGTGCCTCAAATAATAGAAAAAAGGAAACCCCTCTCAGGATTAGCAAGGCGGGCTGGCTGGGTTGGCTGCAATATAGTTTTACAGGACATCCCCCAATCAGGGAAGATATTCTTTGTTAAAAATGGAAAGACAAAAAATAAGAAGGTTGTATTAAAAAATTGGGCCAATACTTTGTTTCTGAGAAAAGAAAAAGAGCCAAAAGTAAAAAGCTGGATTTTAGATATTATGAACTGTATTGACAGATTGAATAAAAATAAATTCTTGTTAAGCGAGATTTATGGTTTTGAAAAAGTACTAAGCTTAAAGCACCCCGGTAATCAACACATCAAAGATAAGATAAGGCAGCAATTACAATTCTTGAGAAATAAGGGTTATTTGGAATTTATAGGTCAAGGTAGATACAGGTTAATTTAATCCAATGAGCGCTAATAATATTATCAAATCTATAAGCGAAGAGGTAAAGGATAAGCTATATGATTCCTTGGAAGTTTGTGCTTATTGTAAAACTCCATTTAAGGAATGTGATACGATAATTCCCGGTAAGGGCATAGTTGTTGGTGAGGTTGATGTAGTGAAATATAAAAATCTTTTTTGGCATCATGGGTGTATTGCTGATTACAAGAAAGATAAGCATCTCTAGTTTTGGTGAATTATCTGAAAGGGAAAATTATGGAAGATATTATTTGTCTTAAATGTAACGATATTATTAAAGCAGACGGTAATTGGGATTTTATAGATGGAGAGAAACATAAAGTTACTTGTTCTTGCGGATATCAGTTTGTAGTTATTATAGAGCGGCCAATTGAATATTATATACAAGAAGTGGCATAAGAGGAAGAAGCAGGATGTTCCTTAAGGTCCGAGGCATAAGGGAGAAAAAGAGATGGATTTTTTAGAAATTCTTAAAACACGAAGAAGTATTAGGGAATTCTCGGATAAAGAGATCCCTAAAGAAATTTTGGAAAAAATAGTAGATTCAGCTCGGTTTGCTCCCACTGCCAGAAATGTTCAGCCGTGGGAATTTGTTGTAATTATTCAGGCGCCTATTTTAAAAAAACTCAGTGAATTAGCAGAGAATGGACGGTTTCTGGCGCAGGCAAAGGCTTGTATCGCGGTATTCTGTGCTGATACAAAATATTATTTGGAAGATGGTTGTGCTACTACTTGTAATATCTTGCTTGCCGCGGCTAGTCTAGGTGTTGGTTCTTGCTGGGTTGCCGGTGATAAGAAACCTTATTGCGCTGAAGTAGCTCACTTATTAAATGTGCCTATTGCTTATAAATTAGTGAGTTTGATTGCTTTAGGTTATCCTAAATCTAAAGATAGTTTTCATGCCGCAGAGAAAAGAAGCTTAAAAGAAATTATCCACTGGGAGAAATTTACCAAAAGGGAGAACAGATGAAGAAGATTATCATTTTAATGATAGGGATGGTTTTGTTGGCCACAGGCAGTGTTTTTTGCATGGATATTGATAATATGATGTCGCAATTGATAGAAACAAAAAAAGGTATAGCAGATACGTTTGTTTCCATCGATAAAGATATTTCATTGGCAGCTAGAGAATTATCTATTATTGATTTTAAAAGTGAAGCAGCACGCAATACTCTTGAAAAGCTTAGTAAGAATAAAGATTATCTGATTGATTGTGCTATTGTTGACGCAGCGGGCAAGATGGTCGTAGTTGAGCCAACAGAATACAGTAAATATGAAGGCTCTGATATCAGCACTCAGGCACATGTTATTGCTATGCGCCAGGATAAGAAACCCATGTTAAGCGATGTATTTCGTTCGGTTGAAGGCACAAAAGCAGTTGATTTTGAATATCCTATATTCTCGGCGGCCGGCGAATTTCTCGGTTCAGTAAGTATGCTTGTAAAACAGCAGTCATTGACCGGAGATATCATTATGCCGATAGTCGGTGGGGAGTCTTGTAATATATGGATCATGCAAAAAGACGGGTTGATCATCTATGATGCAGATCAAAATCAAATCGGCAGAAATATCTTTACGGATATATTTTTTCGTCAATTCAGCCAATTGATTTCGTTTTCCAAGACCGTATCTGAAGCAAGAGACGGAGGCGGTTCTTATGATTTTTATGATAAAGGATTGACTGATACCACTGTAGTTAAAAAATACGCGCTTTGGGATACGGTTTCTTTGTATGGCACAGAATGGCGCATAATCGCCATGGAAGCAAGCCAGCCGGAGAAACAAAAAAAGTGAGGGAAGAATGAATTGGAAAGAAAAAATATCAGTTGAATTAAAAAAATATTGGTTGAACGTTTTCTATATAAGTGTATTTTTTAGTATTTTTACAGATTACAGGAGATTAATATTAGCTCATTACAATATCAGTTATCAGAATTATGGGGTTAGCGTTATTAAGGGGTTGATATTGGCTAAGGTTATCCTCGTGGCAGAGCATCTGAATCTGGGTCGTGGATTTGAAGATAAACCTCTGATTATGCCGACGCTAAATAAGTCGTTTTTATTTACTATTTGCGTTGCCATCTTAAGTGTAGTCGAGCATATGGCCCGGGGGTTCTTTAAGGCAGAAGGCTGGGGCAATATGCCTGACCTATTTATAAAATGCTTTTCTTATGAATGGTTTGCCGGTATGTTTGTAGTTTTTGTCGCTTTCATTCCTTTTTTCGCTTTCAAGGAATTAGATAGAGTGTTAGGAGAGGGGAAAATAAGAGCATTATTTTTCCGGAAAAGAACAGGATAGGAAGATTCAACAGATGGCAAAACGATATTACTGGCTGTTAATAACTGTTTTTTTTATTTGCGGATGCGCAAACGTGCGGCATGCCGTTCCGGAGGAATCATTAAATAATGTCCGGATTTTTGGTATGCAGGATATCAGGGCGTTTAGCGGCAGCCCAAGCGATTCTTTCAAGAAGGATTTTATTCAATTACTGGAACAGGAGAAAAAGTATGGCTTCCCTTTATTTGATTTTAAGGCCAGCCGGACCTACCCTGTGCTTGCTATTTCGGGGGGCGCTGCTAACGGAGCTTACGGGGCAGGATTACTTAACGGGTGGTCAAAGTCCGGAACGCGTCCGGTTTTTAAGATTGTTACCGGGATAAGCACCGGAGCGATAATCGCGCCGTTCGCCTTCTTGGGAAGCCAATATGATGATAAGCTAAAAGAATTTTATTTAAAGTATTCCACAAAAGATGTTGTGCGGATACGGATCCCATTTATCAATTCATTTGCCAGCACCCAGCCATTAGAGCGCCTTATCGAGCACTATTTTGACGCAGAATTGTTAAAAGGAGTAGCTCTGGAATATAGTAAGGGCCGCAGGCTCTATGTGGGGACGACTAACTTGGATGCGCAAAGGCTTGTTCTCTGGGATATGGGAAAAATTGCTTCGGTAGGCAATGATAAAGCTTTAGAGTTATTTCGTAAGATTATTTTAGCATCGGCATCCGTGCCAATCGCATTCCCACCGGTCTACTTAAACGTAGAGGTTAATAATAAGCAGTATGATGAGATGCATGTTGACGGCGGAGTAACAAAACAGGTATTTTTTCTTTATGATGTCCTGAAGGGATTTGACAGGGCGATTAAAGAACAGGGCCTTGATATTTCCCGGAATAAATACGCAATTTATGTAATCAGAAATGGTTATGTTGATCCTCTTTATAAAGAAATTCCTGACAAGCTTTCAGCAATCGCTGAGCGTACGGTTAATACCATGACAAATGCCCAGAGCATTGGCGATCTTTACCAGCTATATGTATTCACTAAGGACGGTAAGGGGGATTTTAATCTTGCCTACATTCCCGCAAC
>JALOQJ010000045.1 GCA_025453445.1 Candidatus Omnitrophota bacterium | reverse complement strand
CCCGAAGGTGCCCGTCAGGCTAGCGGTAAATTCACTAAACCGCAACCAGGGGTAGGCTTTATCGCGGTAAAAAGCAATGTCCCGATAATTCCTGTTTTTATTAGCGGTACAGAAAAGGCCCTGCCGCCGGGCATAAGAAATCCCCGGATGGTCCATGTAACGGTTACTTTCGGCAGGGAAATTAAGATTGATAAAAATATGCCATATGAGGCAATCGCGCAGGCGATTATGGATAATATTAAACAGCTTGCGGAGAGCAGTAAAATTTCCTGTAAGGGAGGTGTTTTTAGGAAGACAAAATTAAATTCACAAAACTAAAAAGAAAAATAAAATATTTAGGAGGATTTTACAAAATGTCAGAAGAAAATTTGAGTTTGGAAGAGTTGTATAATCAAAGCATTAAATTGATTAAAGAAGGCCAAATTACCAAAGGTAAGGTTGTTTCGATCAAAACCAAGGAAGTCCTGGTTGATGTCGGTTTTAAGTCTGAGGGGATTGTGGCAATTACTGAATTCAGCAAAGACGACTTGGAAATTGGCAAAGAGCTGGATTTCTTGGTTGAGTCCATCGAGGACGATGCCGGAGCACTCATACTGTCGCGTGAAAAAGCCATGCGCATAAAAGGATGGGATAAGATTATTAAGCAGTCGCAGGAAGGTGATTTAGTCGATGGCAGGCCGGTAAAGAAAGTCAAGGGCGGTTTCCTGGTCGATGTGATGGGCATAGAGGGTTTTCTGCCGGCGTCATTATCGGCTTTTAAGAATGTCGCTGATAAGGATATCCTCTATAAAACTTTCAAATTTAAAATCGTCAAGATTAATAATCTCCGGCGCAGCCTGATTGTTTCGCGCCGCGAAGCAATGCAAAAAGCCAAAGAAGAGGCAAAAGAGAAGATCTGGCAGGATTTAAAAATCGGTAAGACTTATCCCGGTTTGGTAAAAGCAATTACCGATTTCGGCGCCTTCATAGATTTAGGCGGCGTAGACGGGCTTTTGCATATCACTGATATGTCATGGTCAAAGATCAGCCATCCTTCGGAAGTGGTTGCTTTAGGCGATAAAATCGAAGTCATGGTTTTAAACATGGATAAAGAATCCGGTAAAGTATCTTTAGGTTTAAAACAAAGATTGCCCGATCCCTGGGCGGATATAGCTATTAAATTTATTGCCGGCGCAAAAGTAAAGGGGAAGGTTGTTAATATTCTGCCCTATGGCGTGTTTGTCGAGCTGGAAAAGGGGATTGAAGGGTTAGTCCATGTTTCTGAAGTATCATGGACAAAAAGAATTAATAATCCGGGTGAGATGTTTGCTATCGGTGATATGGTTGAGGCACAGGTAATCAGTGTGGATAAAGATTCGCGCAGGATATCCTTGAGCCTTAAACAGCTGGAGCAGAATCCATGGTTGGATGCGGAATCAAAATATCCGGTAGGGGCAAAGGTTGCCGGTAAAATCAGGGGTTTTACTGATTATGGTGCTTTTGTTGAGCTGGATGGTAATCTCGAGGGGATGATTCATATTTCCGATATGTCCTGGACCAAGAGAATAGCACATCCGCAGGATATACTGAAAAAGGGCCAGAAAATTGAAATAATTGTGCTTTCAGTGGATTCGCAGAATAGGCGTATTGCTTTGGGGATGAAACAGCTGCAGAGCAGCCCTTGGACAGAAATCGCTGCTAAATATCCTTTGGAGACCGAAGTAGAAGCTGAAGTAAGCAGTATTACTGAGTTCGGCGTATTTGTGAAAATTACCGACGAGCTTGAAGGGCTGATTTACTCAAGTGAAATTGATAAGGATAAGGCTGCGCAATTGAAACCCGGAGATAAAATCCAGGTTAAGGTAATTAAGATAGATGTGGAACAGGGTAAGATTGGGCTATCAGCAAAATGATAGGATGGGTTGTGTGTCGTGAGTTGTGAGTTTGGTTGTGAGGATGGGGGTGTGGTTTTACTCATCCTCGCCCTTATCCCATACTCACCACCCACAGCTCACTATCCACCCTCATAACTAACGGGAGCCAGTATGCCGGATATATCCAGACAATTAGAGATTATTAAGCGTGGCGCAGTTGAAATAATTTCCGAAGCAGAGCTTAAGAAAAAGCTGGAAAGAAGCATTGCTGAGAAACGGCCATTGAATATCAAGGCTGGTTTTGACCCGACAGCGCCTGATATCCATCTGGGGCATACCGTGCTTCTAAGAAAACTACGCCAGTTTCAGGATCTGGGGCATAGGGTGTTCTTTTTAATCGGTGATTTTACCGCGCGCATCGGCGATCCCTCCGGCAGGTCACAGATAAGGAAACAGTTGACCAAAGAAGAAGTTATCAAAAATGCCGCTACCTATAAAAAGCAAGTATCTAAAATATTGGATATCGATAAAATAGAGGTTGTTTTTAATAGTGATTGGTTTGATAAAATGTCGGTGTTGGATATTCTTAACTTGACCACTCATGCTACGGTTTCACAGATACTGGCGCGCGCTGACTTTAAGAAAAGGCTGGCAAAAAATGAGGACATTTCGCTTCTGGAATTTATGTATCCGCTTTTACAGGGGTACGATTCAGTCAAATTAGAAGCGGATATTGAATTAGGCGGAACCGACCAGATATTTAACCTTTTAGTCGGCCGCGATATTCAGAATGATTTTAAGCAGGAACAACAGGTAGTAATTACCATGCCGCTTCTTGAGGGCACTGATGGCGTGCAGAAAATGAGCAAGTCTTATGGTAATTATATCGGAATAAATGAACCGGCAGGGGAGATGTTCGGGAAAATTATGTCGATTTCCGATGATCTGATGATGAAATATTATACTCTGTTAACCGATAAAAACCTGGATGAAGTAAAGTCTATGCATCCAAAAGAAGCAAAATCATCTTTGGCAGAAGATATTGTCAGGCAGTATCATTCTGAAAAATCCAGCAGTGATGCCCGCCTTGAATTTGAGCGTGTTTTTGCTTCCAAGGAATTGCCTAAAGATTTGCCGGAATATAAAATCGAAGGCGAATCAGCAGTGATAGCCGTGCTTTTAGGCAGTGGTTTGGTAAAAAGCGGCAACGAAGCGCGCAGGCTGTTAAAAGATGGCGCGGTCATGTTTAACGATGTAAAAATCGATAACGAAGCCTTTGCCTTTAGGGAAAGCGGGATTTTGAAGGTTGGCTCACGCCGTTATTTAAAAATTATCGCCTAAATTAAAGGTTATGTTCACCCGCCTTAAAAAACTGGATGTTTTTAGCCGCAATATTATCATTGTTTTTTCCGGCAGCTGCCTGGTTAATTTTTTCAATCTCCTTTATCAGTTGATTATTGCCCACCGCCTTACAGCTATAGAATTCGCTTCTTTTAATTCTCTTCTGGCTGTTTTTATGCTGGTAACTACTCCTTTCGGGACTTTACAGATGGCGCTTACTAAGTATATCGCCGGATTTAATGCCCGCGGAGAGCCTACTAAAATAAAATTCCTTATTTCTGATCTATCCAGAAAAGTTATTTTTTTATCCGTCGGGTTTTTGTTTATTTTTCTGCTTTTTGGCCAACAACTGACTAATTTACTAAAAATACCCGCTTCAGCATCTGGCTATGTCCTGGCATTTTTAATTGCTTCAACTCTGCCAGTGCAGGTTTTTACAGGTGCTATCCAAGGGCTGGAATTATTTATTTCATTAGCAGGCGTATCGGTTGCCAGCGGTTTATTGAAGTTGGCTCTTAGCGTAGCTTTTATTGCCTTAGGTTATGGCGTTGCCGGCGCATTAGGTGCTTTCTTATTAGCAAATTTATGCGCTATCGTAATTCTGTATTATCCGTTGCGTAACTTTTTTTCCTGTAGAAGTACGCAAAATGCAGAAGTAAATTACAAAGAAATTATTGTATTTTTATTCCCCGTAGCACTGAGTTATTTTTGCTGGATTGCCATGGTGAGTCTCGATATGATTCTGGTAAAATATTTTTTTAGTTTATCTGATGCAGGTATATATTCTTTAGCGCAAATGGTAGGCAAAATTTTCCTTTTTCTTCCCGGGGCAATCAGTGTAGTGCTTTTTCCTAAAACTAGCGGATTGAGCGCAAAAAAACTGGATACCTCAGCTGTTTTAAAAAAGTCGCTTTACTATTGCATTCTGCTGGGTATTCCGGCAGTTATTATTTATAATCTTTTGCCCGGGCTGATTTTGCAGGTGCTAACGGGCAAAGCCGGAGCAGAAGCAATATTTTTGGGCAGATTATTTAGTATTTCGATGAGTCTTTTTGCCGCCCTTTATATTATTGTCGCGTATTTTCTTTCCATAAAAGACTTCCGTTTTATAAAATACCTTGTTTGCGGAACGCTTGCTCAGTTTAGCGCCATACTTTTATTGCACGCAAGCCTTACTCAGGTTCAGGTGATTCTTTGCGTTAATTCCGCATTATTGCTTGGGGTACATTTATTCCTTGCTTTCAGGAGAAAATGAAAAACATTGACGGTAAAATTTCCATAATCGTACCTGCTTATAATGAAGCTGGAAGGATTGTCCCTAATATTGAAGAGACAATCAGGACTTTTGATAAATTTGGCTGCGACTGGGAGCTTATCCTGATGGATGATGGATCAAGCGATGATACTTTTACTCTTGCCGATAAGTTGTCTTTAAAACACCCGCAGCGCCTGATTATCAAAAGAAACCCTACGCACGCCGGCAAAGGCAGGGCATTAAAAAAAGCATTCCGTTATGTAAGCGGTAAATATGTGGTATTTTTAGATGCGGATATGGATCTGCATCCGGCTCAGGTGCAGACTTTGTTTGACATTATGCGCTTAGATAACGCCGATATTGTAATCGGTTCTAAATTACACCCAAACTCAGTGGTCAATTATCCGCTGCAGCGCAGGATAGTCAGTTTCGGGTATTATTTATTGGTCAAATTGTTATTTAATCTTCCTTGCCATGACACGCAAACAGGGTTAAAATTATTCAAGGTGGAAGTCCTGCAAAAGGTCTTCCCAAGGATATTGGTTAAGCAATTTGCTTTTGACCTGGAAGTATTGGTTAATGCTAACTATCTGGGGTATAAAATTGCTGAAGCGCCGATTGTGCTGAATGCGCAGCGGGCTTTCGGTAGGATCGGAGTGGTTTCAGTTTTTACTACTTTTTGGGATACTTTGACAGTATTCTACAGGATGTATATTTTAAAATACTATGACCGTATCGATTATTATCGCCGTAAAAAACTGGCAAAAGAATCTCGAAGACTGCGTCGGTAAGTGTTTGGAGCTCGATTATCCTGATTTTGAGATCCTTATTTTACCGGATAAGTCTTTTATTAAATACATTCCTCACAATGAAAAGACCTCCTATAAAATTATCCCTACCGGCCCGGTAAGCCCTGCCGATAAAAGGGATATGGCATTAGAGCATGCAGAGGGCGAAATCCTTGCTTTTATTGATGATGATGCCTATCCTGCAAAGGATTGGCTGAAAAACGCCGTGGAAAATTTCAAGGACGCCAATGTTGCCGCGGTGGGCGGCCCGGCAATTACTCCTCCGGAAGATAGTTTTTCTCAGGTTGCCAGCGGTATTGTTTATTCTTCGATGATAGTCAGCGGTAATTTTACCTATCGCTATTTGCCTAAAAAGAGAGGGGAGATAGATGATTATCCCAGCTGTAATTTACTGGTGCGCAAATCAGTAATGACAGAATTGGGCGGCTTCAATACTGAATTTTGGCCGGGTGAAGATACTAAACTATGCCTTGATATCGTAAAAAAATTAAAAAAGAAGATTATTTATGAGCCAACGGCAATTGTATATCATCACCGCCGGCCATTATTTTCCGCGCATCTGGATCAGATATCCAGTTATGCGCTCCACCGTGGATATTTTGTAAAACGTTACCCTGAAACTTCTCTGAAATTAGCCTACTTTTTACCGACTATTTTATTGGCTAGCCTTGTCGGAGGTGCAGTAATCGTTTTTTATTCCGCGATATTCGCAAATATTTATTTTACCTGCATAGCCTTTTATTTATCTTTGGTTGCAATTCTCGGGGTTTTTAGCATTCCGGAAAAAATTTCCGCTGGTTTAACCTTGCGTAAAAAAATCGGGATGATGGCAATGGTTTCAGCGGGAATTGTTTTAAGCCATCTGTATTATGGTTTTTACTTTCTCTTCGGGCTCTTGTCGCCAAAGCTAAAAGAAGAGAATATTGTATGAAAGTAATTATTTCCTACCCTCCCCTTAATAATGAATTAGGCTGCCCGACTTTAGGCCAAAACAGGCAATTCCAGTATTTTAAAGAGCCTACCTTTATTTATCCTGTTGTTCCGGCGCAGGCAGCTACACTTTTGAAGAAATACGGCCATAATGTAATCTGGAATGACTGCCTTGCTCAGGGCATGGATTATGATGGTTTTATCAATTTTATAAAGCAAGAGAAGCCTGAT
>JALOQJ010000015.1 GCA_025453445.1 Candidatus Omnitrophota bacterium | reverse complement strand
TATTACTGGATAAATCAACCTGTCCAAAGAGGTTAACTTATGATAAAATTGACACTCCTACCAATGTGGAAGTGTCAACAGATCTCCAAGCGTGTACAGTTAAATGTGGTTTCAATCCACGCGCCCGCGCGGGGCGCGACTATCTTTCATATTCAATCCTTAGGCACAAGTTTAGTTTCAATCCACGCGCCCGCGCGGGGCGCGACAAATCGCCCGTATGTTATTATATCCTTGCTTTATGTTTCAATCCACGCGCCCGCGCGGGGCGCGACTGTTACTTTACAACCATTTATAACCAAAGAACTTATTATTGTTTTTTCGCGAAATATTAATTTATAGTTTCCTATAAGCATATAAAAATATTTAAAAATTACACAACATATTGTTTCCCTGTTCTTTACCACTTCCGCGAAATGCCGGTTAAATAACTGCTAGCCCGGGTTTCGCGGATACCTATTAAACAACTAAAGCATCCTTTTCAAGATTAAATATTTTCTTTGCTCCGACATGTTCTACATTGTGTTGCCAATTTGCTCCTAAAAAATAAAAACGTAGGCTATCTTCTTTTTCATTAATCAAAACAATCAGTTTGCGTTTAAATACCACCCACTGCGCAGGATCAACAATACATTCAAAAACAGAAAATTGAACTCGCTGCCCATAATCCTTACAGATCTTAGCCACTCTGCGCAAACGCCGTTTCCCTGAATTATCAGAAACTTGTACATCATAACTTACAATGACTAACATATCCTACTTCTCATTTCCATATAAATACAGGATAACCGTCAATATCGCCGCGCAAGTATCGGGCTAATAACAATGCCTGAATATAAAAAAGTATCCCTACGGGAACGCTCTCTTTTAAATACGGATGCGTTATCTCCTCCTGTTTTCTTTTTTGATATGCCACTAATACTATTTTTCTGGTATCTTCATCCAAAAGTACCGCCCCTGATTCCGACCTCTGAAAACCTTTGGCGTTGACCTGCTCGCGGTTGATAAGCGATAATACTAACCGATCAGCCAAAAAAGGACGGAATTCTTCCATTATATCTAATGCCAATCCTGCCCTGCCGGGTCGGTCTTTATGAAGAAATCCTACACAAGAATCCAACCCCACAGTTTCAATGGCAGAACGCACATCGTGCATAACCAGTGTATACAAAAATGACAATAAGCAGTTAACATTGTCCAATGGCGGGCGGCGATTACGCTCTTCAAATCTAAAATGCTCTTTTTGCGCTGTGATCAAATAATCAAAAACACTAAAATAGCCATGAGCACAATCACCTTCAAGACCACGCAACGTATCAATATCAATATTACTCTTATCTGTAATTTGTGATAACGTGCAATTTAATTTTTTACTAACAGCTTCAACCTCTAAATAATTTATTTTATCTCCGTGATCGCGAAGCGCTCTCTCTAAAACAGCACGGCAATTATAGAGTTTCCCCGTTAATATTGATTTGGTAATTCCTACACAAAATTTATCATCATCAGCTAAACGGTATTGCTCGCGCCTAAGCAACACATTTCCCGACACCTTACCATGCACGCCTGCTAAAAATCTTCCGTATTCGGTCAAAAAACTCACCCCAACATTATTTTGGGCGCAAAATCCCATCAAAAACGGGCTCATCGCCACATTACCAAAACAAACAATTCCTCCTAATGTATGTATTGGCACCTGCAATTTAACTTCTTTCTCTACTGAAACTACCACAGTTTCACCTTCTTTATTAAGATAGGCGCCTTGCGTAGTAATAAACAACGTATTTAAATATTTCTTCATTCCTTTATGGCCTCCCGCAAATACTCTTCAACTGACTGTTTCCGTCCAAATATCTTAGGCATACATACGCCAACCAAAGAACAGTTTTCGCATTTTTCTGAATAAACCGGCTTGGGCGTTTTACAAGCTTTAATAAATTCATGCAAGAGATGCGCAGTATCTTCGGTTTCTTTACGCAATGCCTCATCAAACAACACATCCAATCTATGCCGGATTTTTCCATAAAAGATGGCTCCAGCAGGAATACTAACCCCCAACACTCCTTCCAAACAAATTGCCTGAGCGCAAAGCTGAACTTTATCACAGTTATTTTCTTTGGGTTTTCCGTGTTTATATTCCACAGGGAAAGGCAACCATTTACCAAACCCGTCTTTATGGAACTCAACTACATCCGCTTTGCCATTTAAACCAAGCTTTAGCGACCTAAGAGGCATCCCCCGTTCTATGCGCACGCCATTACGCGTTTCAAAATCTTCCTCATGGGCCCGATCATGCATAACGCCACCCTCTGCGGTTAAAATATTTTCTTCCCATACCTGTTCAATGTAAGATAAAGCGCATTGCCGCGGGCAGAATAAAAAATGCTGCAATGCCGAAAGCTGAATAGAATCTTCTTCGTTATACATTAAACGCCGCTAATTCTTCTTGTGTTTCTTTCTTTAAGCCTTATTTGGGATTCTTTCTCTTTTAAATAATTGTGCCCAGAAACAACGGATCTTTTAAGGCGTTTTTCTAATGCCTTGCGCGCGCCTCCGGCAATGTTGCCTCCGGCGTGGGCGTCTTTCTCAAGTTTTTTCATGCCTTGAGAATCTTCATTGCGGTGGATCTCGGTAGTAGCGCGTTCTCCGAGCATAGTAAAGATTAATTCAAGGTCATTCATATGATCCCGTAGATTCTGACGCTCTAGCCCTTTAAGTTTCTTATATTCACAAGGAGTTACCCCGAACGTCGCCTTTGATATCTGCGCGGTTAAAATTTCATAATTTTTTTCTTCTTGCGCACCACGATTTTGCCACTCATCGGTTAATTCTTCCCGGATAGCAATGCCGCGCATACGTTTCTCAATCCACTCATCGCTGTAACCTTTTAGCTTATAGAGCATGCGCGTCCTTTTTGTGGCAAGCTCCGGGTTTTCTATCTCTTGAACCCGCTCGTATCCCACTTTTGCCAACCAGCGCTTAAACGGCTCGGCCTTAGGAGATGGTATAGATTGAATAATACGAAACAATGTCTCTGTATTAGCACAATCTGTATCACGCATCTTACCGTCGGGAGCCGGCATTTTCAACTGTCCGATTTTTTCGGACACTTCAGAATACCCCTCCTTAATCAGCTTTGTTTTTAAATCAGACCAATACTTTCTCGGCCGTTCAGTATCAGTTACAACTTCTATAGCGTCAATTACTGAAAACCACCATTCATTCTGATATAAAATCTTCCTGACCTTTTGACCTTTAAAAACAGCGATTTTGGTTTCTGCTTTCATAAAACTACGCTCCTTCCATAATACTTGTCACAAAAAGAATATACGCATTAAAAACCATCTATCTCTTCAGGACGTAACCCTTCAAGTTTATCCAAAGAATATGTTCCATCCGGATTTACTGTTAGTGTCTTGTGTACCATGGCAGACGAATATTGCCCTGATTTACAATTATGCTTCCACCAAATAACTTTGGAAACCCTCATACTTCCCTCAGGCCGCGCCGATGAAGCATCGTTCTCAAAAAGTTTAGGAAGCACCTGTTTAATAGCCTCCGCATCTTTATCGTTAAATAACGTCTTTTCAGCCAGTTGCGGATTCATGCTCCCAAAAAAAGAATATATTCCTTGATCCACCCGATGCTTCATCCCCATAGTATCTGACGCTTTCTTCGCTCCATCTCCTTCACCGCTAACGCTTTTAGTAATTTGCAGGCTAGTTACGTCTACCGGCGCAACACTAAACGCTGAATGAATCGACACTGGTCCCCGAATTCCAATAGAAACACCGGCTTCATCGCCTTTATTTTGTTCGCCTTCTTCTTTTTGCTTTTTACCCTTCTTATTTGCCTTAGCTTTATAAGCAAATACTTGCCCAAAAGCACGAACATCAATCCATTTCTTACAGGCTTCAACTCGGAAGGTCGCCTCATCATCCATTGCTTCTTTTAGTTCACCTTCGGCCCTATTACGCAAACTCTGATATTCATCAACCCTGTTATCATCTGATTGAACAAAAATAGCTAACCCTTCCTCCATTAGACGATTCCTGATTTTGCGTTTGAGACAAACATCAGATAATTCGCCCATACCATCATAGTTCACTCTTGGCCGATTCCCATTTAGTGGATCGCCATTAGGATTAGCCCCTTTTACGCTAAAAATAACCGCAAAATCAATTTTACTTTTCAGTGTTTCCATAACAAAACCTCCTTTTATTCAGTTTCTATAGTTACTGATTCGCTCTCATTAGTATTATTTTCGTCCTTAGGCTTAAGCGCTTCCCTCTGACAATGATATCCCAGCAAAAATTCACCACTTAACCGCTTATCGCTAGTATAATCATCATGTTCAAACATCGCCGTAACTTGAGTAATTATACCCTGTCTTTTCTGTGACTGCGCGCCCAACCTTGCTTTATACGGCGCAAGTGAAAGCTCAATTATTTTCCACGTGCTATACGGATACTCTGAAAAACGCTGCATTAATCTAGCCGCATTCGTCTGTCTATCTTCTCCCGCTTTACTTAAAGCCCAACGCTCTAAACTATCTGCCAATGCTAACAAACGTCCATACAAGTAATCCCGTGTTTTCCTACCCTCTTCTAATGCCATACTATAACCCTCCTTTTCTTTTAATTTTCGATAAAGTGCGCAGGCAATGCTAAGCACTTTATTCCACTCCCAATTTTCTAATCCCATCCTATTACTCGCACGCCTAACTACCGACTCTACGATATCACGCGGAATCTGGCGACCATCAATAATGCAGGGTAAAATGCGCTCGATTGTCGCTTTTTTCAACTTATCATCCGCCTTAACTCCATATGCCGCTTCAGCAATATCTTTTGGGGCAGGCGCACCCACAAAACGTAAATACTTTCTTTTTACTTTCTTCTCTTGTGCCTCTTCTATAAAACGATAATCGTGCATCCATGCACAAGAGCCATGCCAGCGGTCTAAACGTTCAAGAAAATCAGAACCGGTCAACTCGCGATAATAGGTTATTGCCATACGCCCCGGAGTTGCCGAATCAAGTCCCATGACGACAATCCCTGTTGTTCCACCCAAAACGGATTTATAACCAGCTATCTTCATTTTTAGTTTTAACGCAAGCTGTTGGGAAGTAAAAACACCTGCGGGATCATCACTAGTTAAATTCTCCTCTCCTAGAATGGTAAAGGCATCATCTACAGGCTTTGGAATTTGCGCGCCTGAAACCGCCCATGCGACAATCGCCTGATCGCCATTCCGATAGCCTTGTCGGCCAATAAGCCATCGCAATACACTATGAGCCTTTTGTGTTACATCGTAAGAAACAACACAAGCCTGATTTACTTCGGTAAATCTACCTCGAAACGTAAAACCAGACGTATCATTAGAAGAAATGAGTTTTGCTTTATCGCCATCGTTGCGTAATTTAGCCGGGTGTTGATCAGCAAATATTTCTTCTTTACCAGTAATATAACAAAGGGCCTTGTCTTTCTTTATGCTTGAGTAATATTTAGCCCAACAATCCCAAAGCGTCACATCTTCCCATGCCTTTGAACATACCTTGCCGGATATTTCTATCTCCCAACGAATAAAGGCTTCAGACTGATCGTTCAACAATTGAAAAATTTCCGGAATGTCTTCACTTTTTATTTTCGTCTTCTCGATTAATCTACCATCACTTCCTGTGATTAAAATTTTATTATTCATTAAATCTTTAATCACTTTTTCCTTACTTATATACTTAAAGACTGCAATTGCCTTAGGATGTTTAAAATCGCTTTCCTCGCACCATTTTTTAAGTTCAGACTGATATTTCTTAAAATACGACTCTTTTTCACCTCCATATTTGTTATAATCTGCGGCCACATATTGCAATTTATCGCATAGCGGGTGAGGAGCTTCTCCGCTCGTTCTCCCACCTGACGCTTCTGTGCAGGGAATAATAGTACGCGCCTGTTCTTTTGGCACGATTCTGACACGCAGGAAATTCCCCTCTCTATCAATTACTATTTCGATTTGTGCTTTTTGCGTAGTATGGCATATCGGCAAAAGAGGCACTTTTCTGTCATCTTCAATCGTGCCGACCATGGATTGACAATTATTGTAAGTTTCATAAAGCCTATGCATCCAACTCATTGTTTTACCTCCGCTTCTATGTAGCCATTCAGCAAGCCTTCTTCACCTAAACCAATCGTTTCAATCTTCTGCGCCTGCATGGAACGAACAAATTTGCGGAGTTTATCTTCGCAATCTTTCGGATGAATAAACTCAATAATCCCATCTTCCATTTTCGGCCTCCAGAAACGCGACCACAATTCAGATTTACCCAACTCATCGGGATAATCAAATCCGTGAAACATTAAATCAAAAGCAAGTTCACCATATTTATCATAATCCCCAATACCTTCCCCAAACTTACACGGTTCCACATACCCCTGGCACTCCCGTGCGCCCAAAAATACATCACGCCTGCCGCCTTTTTCAATCATGCGCCGTGCAACAAAAAAATGCTTATTCTCATTTCTGTCTTTTTCTAAGTCCGTCCGATGCAAATTCCATTCAAAATGCGCCTGTACTTGATATTCAATATCAGCAAGATAGGTATAAATAGCAAGAGAATTACCACCACTATACTCAATTGGCTTCGCACTTCTTGTCTGGGTGCGAATCCGCTTCATAACCCTTACTTTATCAATAATCCAAACAATTGTCGGCTTCCAGTATATCGAACTTATTATACCCTTTAATGCTTCGTAAGTAGGAATGTGATATGAACATTTCTCCCCGCCAATTTTAGTCAGCGGATCAGTAAAAAGTGCATACTTACCTGATACTGTAAAATCTAACCTATTTTCTTTTTCCATATCCACCTTCCTTTTAGTCGTTCAGTAACCGCATATCGCTTACCGGCTCTTCACTTATCCCATAATCATCGCTATAGTACCGTTCATCTAAATAAAATACCCCTGCGCCGGCCTGTACCTCATGGATCGCCTGAGATAATTTTCGCCAATCGTTCTCAAAAATGTTTACCGAATAGCGTTGCGCTTCTTTTAAAAGATGATATTGCTTTTCAATATCATACGCGGCACAGAGAGCATTGATAATCCCTTGCCCTTCTTTCCCATACGGCACGACAATACCGCGCGCAGGAGAATCAATAGGTTGAAAGGCTCTTGCGGCCGACATAAACGCTTGTCGTAACGGGAGAGACGGCGATTTCTTATTGATGCGTTCATATTCGCCCACTGAAAGATCATTTGTAGAAAGCAGGCTAAAAAGATCATCAATGCGGCCCACTGCTGATTTACTATTCGTAGGATAATTCATATCATTGGCGCGCTCATAGAAATAATACTGATAATAGCGTTCCATAGCTTTAAGACCGAGCACATCCCCATCAAAGGAATCTGGGTTTTTCTTATACTCATCAAGAACCCGCTCTGCCTTTTGCCTGCCAATCAAGATATCTTTTAGGCTATTGATATTTTCATTTTCCGGATTTATTATGGTCACTCTACCCGTAACACGCTTTTTGTGGCGATTGCACCTACCAGCAGCTTGCGCAATTGAATCCAAACCAGCCAAAGACCTTATAACCGAACCAAAATCTACATCAACGCCGGCCTCAATAAGCTGCGTACTTACGCAAACAACTGATTGTTCCTTATCTAAAAGCCTTCTCATCTCTTTAAATTTTGCAATCCGATGCGCCGGACACATATAAGTACTTAAATGATACACGACCGCACTCATTCCATCATGGCACTGCTGATAAATCTCCCTTGCTGTTTTCTTTGTATTTACAATAACCAAGACGCTACCGCTTGCCTTTAGCTCCTCATCTATCAAGGTTTTAATTTCTTTAGTGCTCCATCCTCCAGGCTTATGTTGGTCATATACCTCAAAACGCTTCAAAGCTTTAAACAGCTTTTTTGTATCCGGCACAATTTGCTGTCCATCGAGAATCGTCAAAGAACAACTTTTTCGTTCAACTTTGTCTAAAAGAGGCTGAGTAGCGGTGCAAAGTACAACCGTTGAATCACAGTTATTCACCAAAAATCGCACAGCCAAATTAAACATATACACACATTTAATGGGCAACGCCTGAATCTCATCAAATATAATAACCGCGTTTGCCATTTGATGCATTCGCCGGACGCTCTGCGTCCCTGATCCAAAAAGAGCCTCTAAAACCTGCACCATAGTTGTAAATACTACCGGCGCGTCCCAATCTTCAGCCAATATCTTTTGACGAATACTTTCTTCTTTAGGCGTTAAGTTTGAGTGATGTTCTAAAACTACATGCCCTCGATCCCCACTTTTTTCTAGTATCGCTCTAACTTCGTCAGCATTTTGATCAATAATTGATGTATATGGCAAGATATAAATTATGCGATCCATACTGCGCTTTTTAGCATGTTGCAGGGAAAAACGTAAACTTGCAAGCGTCTTACCGCCACCGGTTGGCACTGTTAATAGATAAAGGCCTTTGTTTGTATCGGCAAAATCAAAACACTGCGCGGATAGTTCAGCTCGCAGCTTGTCAATATCGCTATCCGCCTTAAAACTGCTCAACTTATCGTTAAGCCGATCAATTAAAATATCCCATGAAACATACTTCCCATTTTTGCGAATCTTCTTTATGCTCGGGCATTTGAAATCGGCCGTGCTTAAACGATCCGCATCAATTAAACAACTATACAAAAAGCGGGTTAGAAGCCCCCATTTAAACGAAAGAGTTTCCTTAGAGTCATTCTCCTTTTCACGTAATGCTTTAAGCCGATCGACAAAAACATTAACCATCTCATCCAAACTCACAAGACCATTTAACCGCTCATTCAAAGAACCGGGTATTTTAGTAATAACTTCCGTGATATGCGTTTTCGCATTGCTCTTTGCCATTCGTTTTGATAAAATATCCGTTCCGTCGGGCGCGATACAATCAATCATTCCCGAATGATGAGATACGAGACAATTAGAAAGAATCTCTTTAACAAAAATATCGTTTTTTTGATCTGTATTAAGTAACCGCTCAAGCAATTGCGCCCCAGCACTTGAATGATCAATTTTTCCTTTCTTCCCAACAGCATCCACATAATCATCGTCATCTTCATCTATCAAGCCAACAGCTGACTTTATGTATCGTTGGAACTCATCACTTAATTTACCCACATCATGCAAATAGCCGATTAATTCCCCTTGCTTTTGCAATCCAATCTTAGAAGCAAATTCACCAGTCTTCCGGGCTACTTCTTCAAGATGATCCCATAATTCATGAACCACTCCATCATTTTCTCTACGATGCGCAATAAATATATCTTTATCCATTTTTCTACCTTAATAGACGTTTGACTAGCTAAAATCTAACAGAAATATTTCTAATACCAATACTCTATCTACACCCCCGCTCTCATCTGACTCGGATTTATTATACCTTTGCCTATCGGAAGGCAAAGTATGCCTTTTGCTAGGCAATTGCGCCGGTGTACTGTCTTCTACAGTAAAAAACCTTCGCCAGGCGCACTTCACCCGACGAAGGTTTTTCTTATTTTAATGTGGAGGTTCCCCCTTCGAACTCACCACGTTTTTCCTTTTGTTAACTATATGATACAACTGCAATGGCTATTGTCAAGATAATTCGCCACCTAAAAGTAGCCCTATTACCATTCAAGCTTTAAGCCGCCCTGGATCCACCGGCCCGGCTGAACAACACCCGCAACTTCGCTATATTTTTTGTTGGTAAAATTGTCAACTTTCAGAAAGGGTTCGAAGTTGAAGTTATTTTTAACTATTTTCCTGCTAATATAAATACTGCCCAAAAAATAATCTCCGTCATAATACCTCTTACTGTAACTAAGCTGCCAGTTGCATTTCAAGCCACAAATAACGGTATCAAGGCTGGAAATAAATTGGTGCATCAGGATATCCAGGGCATATTTGGAATAAAAACCAGAAGTTTTTTTATCCGCGCTGGTGTAATTGTAGGAAAAATTCAGCCCGTTTAATCTTAAGGCTGCGTAACCTGCTTCCAATCTGCATTTTGCATCAATTGCCACCCCATAAAAATCCACTCTACCCAGATTAGTCGCCTGCCAGGCAACATTACTGGTTGCCCTTGTCCAATCAATCAGGTTATGGCCGCGGCGCAGAAACCCCTCGACGAGTAAATCAAATATTCCATCTTTTAAGTTAAGCCCGAGCGTAAAAGTATCAGACTTCTCTATTCCTAGATTAGGATCTCCCTTATTTGCGGCATCGGAATAATACAACTCGGTGAAAGTCGGAATCCTGAACGCCTTGGCAAAAGATCCTTTAAGTTTTAATTGCTCAAGGATTTTATAGCCTAAACCGAGATTAAACGATTCCTGCCATGGCCATTTTTGATAATGATCAAACCTTAAGCGGAAATCCGTATCCAGCCTAGCGTTAATCTGGGAGTTGAACCCTAAAAGCCCTGCTTCGTAAATCCGGGAATGTTTTCCTAAATTTGTGGAATTGATTTCATCTCTTGCCGCATCCAGTCCAAAAGAAAAGTTACCTAATCCAGTCGGGAGATCAAAATGGTTATTCAATCCGTAGGTATAGGTAGTATGGTAATTCACTGAAACAGGGTTGTTCCTGTTTAAAATAAATTTATCCCGATGCCTGCGCAAATATAAACTATTCTTTAATTTACCGACGGCTAATTCCGAATCTAAATTTGTGCTGGTGAATAACGTCTTGGTGTGCTCTTCTTCCTCCGGAAACATGTTGGAATAAAAACTGTCCGCGCCGTAATCTTTTTCCTGCCAACCGAATAGAGTATTCAACGAAGAGGATGAAAAATCTTTATTTAAATAGAAGGTTCCAGTTTTATACTCAAAATCCGTATTTGACCGTGCTGCTTTGGCAATTTTGTGGTCAAATGAAACACGCGCACTGAGATTATCTTTAAACGGCAGGCTGTAAGAAAATGCCTGGCCAAACAAAACATTCTGGCCGAAGCTGGTTTCCAAGTTAAAGGCCTTTGCAACCGGCTTCTTTACCGCAAAATTAACCCCTCCGGCAAAAGCACCGCTGCCGTATAAGCTGGAAGCAGCATTTTTAGTTACTTCCACCTGCTCGATATCAAAATTAGTCAGAGGGATATCTAAATTATAATGGCCGGTTTGCGCATCCATTACCCTTACGCTGTCAATCATGACCGCCACCTGTTCATAAGTAGAGCCTCTCAAAGAAATATCGCTTTGAATACCAAAGCTGGAACGCGAACGCAGATCCAATCCTGAAGTATAGTTTAAAATATCTACCGGTGTATCAGTGCCCCGCTGATTAATCTCTTCCTTATTGAAAAACTCCTGCGAAAAACCGGATCGGTTGCGCCTGACGGTGATTTTTTCCAGAGCCTGCTCTTCCTGCCCTAAAGCAGTGCTTAGGCTGCAGAAAAGATAGAAAAAAATAATAAATTTGGCTTTAATTTGTCTAGGCATAAAAATATCCCGCTCTCCATATTATAATCGGGACAACGGGATATTGTCAACTAAATTTATTTTATTGGTTTACATTTACCCCGCCCTTCGTTGAGGACTTCGACTCACTTAAATGAAGGGCGGGGCTTACCTGCAGTGTGTAACGTCTCCTGCCATAACCTTACGGATTAAACCGGCGTCATTTCTGATCAAGAGGCCGCCGTCGCTGTCAATATCTACGGCAATACCTTCCAGATGCCCGTTATCAGAAGTTACCTTCACTCTCTTGCCGAGTGTACTGTTATACTCACGCCATCTGTTGATTACCGCGCTGCTGCCTTCTTTCTGAAAAGTTAAATAATCTTGCTCTATCCTGCGCAATATTTCCTGCATTAAGTTCAAGCGGCTGACATGCTCCTGCGTTACTTCTTTTAAAGAAATTGCCTGAGGCAAAGATAAGTTTTTCTCATTATTGACATTCAAGCCCACACCAATAACCAGAAAATGAACCCTGTCTGTCTCTGCGCTTATTTCAGTGAGTATCCCGCCCAGTTTTTTATTTTGCAGGAGGATATCATTGGGCCATTTAATTTTAGCCTCTACCCCGCAAACTTCTTTTATTGCCTCGCAGATACTGGATGAGACCAAAAGTGTAATTACCGGAGACTGCGCAGGCGATATTTTCGGCCTTAAAATTAAAGAAAAATATATGCCTTTATGCTTTGGCGAAGACCAGCTGCGGCCAAGCCTGCCCTTTCCCTTTGTCTGAGTTTCTGCTACAACAACCGTCCCTTCAGGCGCTCCTTCTATCCCCATATTCAGGGCAACATCATTGGTTGAAGGTACCGCATCAAAAAAACTTATATTCTTAGCGATGAGTTTTGTGCCTAAATTATGCTTTATCTCCGCAGGCAATAATTTGTCGGGAGATGCCGCTAACTGATAACCTAAATGCGGAACAGCAACAATATCATAACCAGAATCCCTTAATTCCTGGATGTGCTTCCATAATGCCTGCCGGCTGATTTTCAGGCTCTCGCTTATTTCTTCGCCAGAGGCATATTCATTTTTCCGTCTTAAAATTTCCAGGATTTTATCCTGCATTATGATTTCCCCCGGTATAAGGGCGACATTGCCCGCAGTTTCTCGACGATTTTTGGTAAATGCTCCAGTAAATAATCAATATCTTCTTCTTTTGACCAGCGGCCCAGGCTGAACCTTAATGAACCGTGGGCAATTTCATGGCTTAAGCCGATTGCTAATAATACATGCGAAGGCTCTAAAGACGTAGATGTACAGGCTGATCCGGTTGAGGCGGCGATGCCCAGCATATCCAAATTTAATAACATAGATTCGCCTTCAATATACTGAATAGAATAATTTACATTATTGGGCAGGCGCTTGTGCGGATCGCCGTTTAAATATACATCAGGGATTCTTAAGGGAATTTCTTTAATTAATTTATCCCGCAGCCGGGCCTGAAATTTTGCTTCTTCCTGCATTTTGGCTTTACATAATTCAATTGCCTTGCCTAAGCCGGCAATACCGCTAGTGTTATGTGTAGAAGCCCTTCTGCCCCTTTCCTGATCTCCGCCGCGCAGGAAATTTTCTATGCGTGTGCCTTTGCGGATATATAAAGCGCCTACGCCTTTTGGGCCGTAAAATTTATGCGCTGACAACGACAATAAATCCACATTCAATTCATCTACCTTAACCGGAATATGCCCAACAGTCTGCACGGCATCACTGTGAAAATACACTCCTGCTTCTCTGGTAATTTTGCCAATTTCGCTGATCGGTTGTATTGTGCCGATTTCATTATTGGCATGCATCACCGAAACAAGAATGGTCTTATCAGTGATTGCCTTTTGGATATCCCCTGGGTCAACCAAACCTGATTTATTAACTTTTACAAAAGTAACCTTAAACCCAAGTTTTTTTAAAAATTTAGCCGGCTCACTGACAGCGTGATGTTCAATCACAGTAGTGATGATATGGTTGCCTTTTTTCTCCAAGGCATGAGCTGCGCCAAAAAGCGCGGAATTATCCGATTCTGTGCCGCCGGAAGTAAAAATAATTTCTTCTGCCTTAGCTCCCAGGAAATCCGCAGTTGCTCGGCGCGCATCTTCAATTGCCTTCTTAGCAACCTGCCCAAAGGAATGAATACTGGAAGGGTTCCCGAACTTCTCAAAGAAATACGGCTCCATTACCTTTATTACTTCAGGATCACAAGGAGTAGTAGCAGCATAATCTAGATAAACTCTTTTCATCGCTTGATCACCTCATTAAGGCTTCCTGTGCGGTAGCCTTCTAAATCTATTGTCACATAATTATAGCCTAATCTCTTCAAATTTTCTATAATCACTTTGCGCCGCTTAAAAAGATTGGGCAAATCTTTTTCCGGTGTTTCTATGCGGCAGGAGTGATCAAAGTGCCTCAAACGCACTTGTTTAAATCCTAAATTTCTTAAGAACCTTTCCCCCTGATGGATACGCCGTAAAAGGCGGGAAGAAATTTCTCTGCCATAGGGAATTCGTGAGGCAAGACAAGCAAGACTTGGTTTATCCCAGGTAATCAGCTTAAGCCTTTTACTCAATTGACGAATATCCTCTTTGGTTAAGCCTGCCTCCTGAAGCGGCGAACGTACTTTACATTCTTTCTTCGCTCTATCACCGGGGCGAAAATCTTTTTTATCCGTTAGATTGCTTGCATCCAGAACAAAACTTATTTTTTCCCGGCTGGCGATACTCCTTAACTGAACAAAAAGTTCTTTTTTACAAAAATAACACCTATCAACGGGGTTAGAGTAAAAATTTTTATTTCTTAATTCTTTAGTCCTGATGATTTTATGCCTTACGTTTAAAGATTTGGCTATTTTTTTTGCTGCTGCCAATTCTTCCTCAGGATAAGTTGCGGAAACCGCAGTAACTGCCAGCGTTTTTCTGCCTAAAACACCCTGCGCTATTTTTAAAAGAAAAGTGCTGTCTGTCCCGCCGGAGAAAGCAATTAAAACAGAGGGCATCTGAGAAATTATTTTTTTAAGTTTCTTTAGCTTTGCTGCTTGTGTCATTTTATTTTAGAAACGCACTTCCATGGCGCGCGGAGGGCAAATTTTTACGCAGAGTTCGCAGGCAATGCATTTTTTACTGTCGAAAATAATTTTCCGGCTTTTTGTGTCCACATATAGGGCATCAGTTGGGCAGATAGGGACACATACTCCACAGTTAGTGCATTTTTCCTCGTTACAGGTAATATCCTGGCTCAAAGGCTGAACTTTTACCCCGCAGGACTGCAAATATTCCATGCCTAAGGCGTAATTTTCTTTCTTGCCGCTTAATTCCAAGACCATCAGGCCTTCTTCTTGTGGCGTCACAGAAGCCTTCAGGATATTGAATTGCAGGTCAAATTCTTTAACCAGCTTATAAACAATAGGCTGATCAACCAAGCGGCGAGGAAAATGCAAAACTATTTTTTTGCAAATCATATGTTAAATCTCCTTATAATTTATCGGCCTTTCCTTCAGTGGCTTAAAAGCATATCCGGATTCTGCGCCCGGTAAAGGCACAACAGGCTCAGTAAGAAGAAAATCGCCTTTTTTAATCCACGATTTTAATTCTTCGGCGATCTCACGCGCCCGGGAATAGCTGGAAAGATTTCCCGTTGGCACTTCCTTACCCTGGACAATAATTTTTCCGGTTTTCAACTGTGCGTAATTAACTTCGCCAAGCGATCCGGGGACCATCTGCGGATAACTTTCACTATAATCCACTATCTGAGTGTATATCTCCTCATCTTTGGCTGCCGCGTAACGGATAGTTTCTTCACCTAAAACAGGAATAGGTACACCAATACCAACGGTCAGAGTAACGCCGTAGCCAAGCATACTTGTCCCCACCAGCCATTCTGCTTTCATTTGTTTTAAATCGCCGATTACAGCAATCGTCCCGGCAGGGGCATTCGGCACGCCATTATCTTTCCTTTTCGTGGCAGGATTATGCTGTGTGCCCTGCCAAGCAACATAACCAATACCGCCGCCTAAGAAAATCTTGGTGCCAATACCGATTGTCTTATAACATGGATCTTTCAATAATGGTGAAAGCTGCCCTGCAGAGCAATAATTAGCATTGCCTATCTGAGGCTTAAGCATTCCCATGTAGGTATAAATCGTTTTATCGGATAAATTTACCGCGACATTATAATTCTGATAACAATTACGGATATTAAACAACACTGCTTCGTTTAAATCCTTAAGATTAATATAAGTTTCCAGGCGCTTGCGCGGATAACAATCTGTGCCATAGGCAGTCGCTTCCAGGCGCACGTCTTTTCCTGCCACCAGCTCCTGGATAACATGCCCGCCGCCGTATTTGAATTCACCCGGAAAAACTTTATTGCGCGGGTCGTCATCCGGCACAGCAGTCGCACCCAAATAGACATCCACCGCAGCAAACCCGGTATAAAGCGGCACGTCATTGAATTTACAGACTCCTCCACCTAACTTTATCCGCGGCTTAGAATGACCGATATTAAAATAGGCACCCGAAGAACACATCGGGCCAAAAGTACCGGTTGTCACCACATCCACTTCCTGCGCTGCCTTCTTAAGGCCCTTTTTATCAACCAGCTCGATTATCTCTTCGGCAGTTACAACAACTGCTTCGCCTTTTTTTATTTTTTCATTAATTTCTTTGATTGTCTTCATATACTTTTATCCTTTTATATTGAAACTACCTCTTTTATCTCCGGAATTTCTTGCTTTAAAATTTTCTCAATGCCCATTTTTAAGGTCATCTGGGACATCGGACAGCAACCGCAGGCGCCGGTAAGCTTTAATTTTACTACACCGTCAGCAGTCACATCAACCAATTCCACATTGCCGCCGTCAGCAGTAAGCATGGGGCGAATTTTCTCTAAAGCCTGCTCTATTCTTTCTCTCATTTTTCTCTCCTTGCCCGGTAAGGGCACGCCCGCGTAATTCCTCTTAGCGCGGGGTGTAATAGTTGGCCTATTTATTAAATAACTCTGTACTTAAATAACGCTCTCCGGTATCGGGAAAAATCACTACAATTAATTTTCCCTTGTTCTCTTTTCTCCTGGCTAATTCTACTGCGGCAAATGCTGCTGCGCCCGAAGAAATCCCGGCTAAAATTCCCTCAAGAGATGCCAGGTGCTTTGCTGTTTCCATGGCATCCTCATTGGAAACCTGTATTACTCCATCAATAATCTTCCTATTTAATACCTCAGGGATAAACCCTGCGCCGATACCCTGAATTTTGTGAGCACCTGCTTTGCTGCCGGATAATACAGCTGAATCTTGCGGCTCAACTGCCACCGCCTTTAAAGAAGGGTTCTTTTTCTTTAATGCTTCTGCTATACCTGTAATTGTACCACCCGTACCAACACCTGCAACCAAAATATCAACTTTACCATCGGTATCATTCCAGATTTCCAGTGCAGTTGTACGGCGGTGGGCTTCCGGGTTTGCCGGATTATTAAACTGCTGCGGCAGAAAATAACGCTTATCTTTTTTGGACAATTCCTCTGCTCTTCTCACTGCGCCGCTCATCCCCTCATTGCCCGGAGTTAAGATAATTTCCGCGCCGAATGCCGCTAAAAGCTGCCGGCGCTCAAGGCTCATTGTCTCCGGCATAGTTAAAACTAATTTATAACCTTTGACCGCGCAGACAAAAGCTAAGGCAATACCGGTATTTCCCGAAGTCGGCTCTATAATAACCGTATCCTTTTTGATTTTACCTTCAATTTCTGCCTGTTCAATCATGGCAAGGCCGATTCTGTCCTTCACCGAAGAACAGGGATTAAAAAATTCCAGCTTTGCCACCACTTGAGCAACACTTCCCTTAGTTATCTTATTAAGGTATACTAAAGGGGTATTGCCGATAAGTTTAGTTATATCTTTAGCTATTTTCATATTTGATAAGTTAATGCTGTGTGTAACTTTTTCTCTTTTTTTGCTAAATCTTCAAAGGTAATGTTATCAACAATCTTAAAAGTGGCCCTGGCTACATCCTGCCAAATATTGCGAAAAACACATTTACTAATATCCTTACAGCCTTTATATTTATTATCCACGCAGGCAATCGGCTCAACTTCGCCATCAATAAATCTAACCACTTCGCCCAGTTTTATCCGTTGCGGCGGCCTGCTTAAAAGATAACCG
Source organism: Candidatus Omnitrophota bacterium (assembly GCA_025453445.1). Classification (GTDB taxonomy): domain Bacteria; phylum Omnitrophota; class Gorgyraeia; order Gygaellales; family Profunditerraquicolaceae; genus JALOQJ01. Next base: position 4,050 of record JALOQJ010000015.1, on the reverse strand, counting down.
CCGACTTTGCCTCTACGGCTTTCTACGAACCCGCCGCGTTTTAAATCCAAAAGTATCTGCTCTAGAAATTTAATCGGTATATCCGCACGCCTTGCCAGATCATGAATAGTCGTCGGGCCACTGCCATAATGCAGGCTTAAAGCCAGTATAGTTTTTAAAGCGTAATCACCCTTATAAGTAATATGCATTCTCTATAATCTCTATTATGTTAGTAGAGTATACACGAAAAAATAAATTTGTCAAGCAAATTTTTATAAATTTTTTTGGGGCATTAAAATTTGTGCCGGGCAAGATAACTAAAAACAGATAGAGCGGCTTTGGACCCCTCCCCTGCGGCAATGATAATTTGTTTTTCAGGGACATCCGTAACATCGCCGGCAGCAAAAATCCCCGGAATGCTGGTTTCATTATGGCAGTTGATTTTAATTTCGCCGAGCTGATTTCTTTCAATGCTAGGTGCGAATTCGGAATTCGGGATTAAACCGATTTCCACAAAAACACCCTGCACAGCCAAAGTCTCCTCTTTGCCTTCTTTTATAACTTTTATGGCGTTGACCATTTTCTCGCCAAGAATTGCGCTTACCCGGGCTTTATTCAGGATAGTTACTATTTTATTCGCCTCAACTTTTTCGCGCATTACTGCGTCGCCGCCTAAATTCGCGGTGACATTTACAATATACACATGTTTTACGATATTAATCAATTGCAGAGCAGCATCTAAGGCAGAATTGCCTCCTCCAACAACCACTACATCCTTGCCGGAAAACAGCGGGCCATCACAAGTGGCGCAATAAGTTACCCCTTTATTCTTAAACTCTTTTTCGCCCGGGACATTCAGTTCCTTTGTTCTTTTACCGGAAGCAATAATTATTGTCCTTGCTTCATAGGAACTTTTAGCGCTTTGAACCAAAATAATATCTCCTGACTTTTTAACCCCAACTACCTGCTCATTTTCTTTTAGTTCAAGATCGTATTTACGCAAATGCTCTTCAAACTTTGCTGCCAGCTCCGGTCCGCTGATAAATTGATAACCGGTATAATTCTCAATATCCCCGCTCCAAGCAGCCTGCCCGCCAATATCGCCGGTTAAAACCAGCGTCTTCATCCGCTTGCGCGCCGCATACACCGCCGCAGTAATCCCCGCCGGCCCTGCACCAATAATAATTAAATCATACATATTTATTCCTTCCGCCCAGCCACCTGCTTAGCGTGGGGCTTGGCTGTGTTTTTGCGGGACGTGGAGGCAAGGAGCGGGCCCCGTTACTAACTGTTCTCATAAGCCAAGTTAGTAACGGGGCGGGCACGGTTCCCGCAAAAATACAGACAAGACACACGCGTAACTATCTATTATAAACTTAATGCACTTGTAATTTTTTCTTTATCAAACCCGATGATAATCTGGCCGTCTACGTCCAGCACCGGCACACCCATTTGCCCGGACTTCTCTACCATCTCCTCAGCAGCTTGGCTATTGGTGGAAACATCAAGATTCTCAAAAATAATACTATGCTCGTTTAAGAATTGTTTCAGGCGGATGCAGAAAGGACAAGTAGGAGTGCTGTAAACCTTGATTCTTTGCGCCATTGACGGCTCCTCTCTTATAAAGTTAAAGCCCGTGCTTTAAATCGCTTAAAATCTGCAGGTGTTTTTGTTCCTGCGCGATTAACTGATCAACCAGCTTTAGGTCGTATTCCGGAATTACTTTTTTCATTCCTTCATAGAAAACAATCGAATCCTTCTCAAAATTAATCCCTAAATCAATTGCTTCTTTGTCGCCAACTGCTTTCTTAGCAATCTCTTTACCTTTATCTTTCTGAGTAAACACGTATTCACTTGCCAAGGCGTTCATATAGGCAAAATATTCCCCGGGATAAGATTCTGCAGGCTCATATGTTTGCACAGCACTTAAGATGCCTTTAAAAACCGCGATATGTTTTTTTTCCTCGCCAGCTAAAAATTTTAAAATCTCTTTTGTCTTTGCGTTTTTTGTTTGGCCAGTAAGCGCCGTATAAAAATCAAATCCATTTTTTTCAATCTGAATCCCGATTTCCACAATCTCACTACCCGCGAAAATATTCCCCATCATAGAGCTCCTTTTCCTATATGTCCCGGAGTAAGATCCACGATATTTTCTACATCTAACGCGATAAGATACTGAGGTTTCGGAAGCAATGCTTCTGGATGGTACGCATGAGCTTTCTCTCCACTGATATTTTTCAATACCCGCTGCGTAATCCGCGTAGCAATCCTTGCTTCCCACGCCTCAATCAAAGCAGCATCCATTTCCTCAACAGGTATTATCTTTGCCCTGCCTTGCAGGCAATAGCCTTTGAATTTATGTTCATTAACACCCACAATACTAAAATTAGAATTCATTTTCAAATTCCGAAAAGTAATCCGTTTATAAAGATCAAGTAAATAAACCCGTCCGTTTTTATCAATCTCTACTATCCCCTTACAAGAAGCGTGAGGCCTGCCCCTAGCATCAACAGTCAAAACAATCACAAAAGCTTGAGCATGTAAAAATTGCACTATCTCATCAGGTATTTTTTTCATCTTACCACAGCCTAAGCCTTCTCGAACATTTCTTTGCCCACCACGCATTCAGGGCAAACCCATGTATTTGGTAATGCCTCGAAGCTCGTACCCGGCTGTATCCCATTGGTTGGATCGCCAAGCTCAGGATCATAAATATAACCACAAACTGTGCAACGGTATTTTTGCATATACTACTCCTTGTTATATCTTATTAGCAAAATCAACGCCCAACTGATAACAATTCTTAGTTTCGATCTCATCAGGCATATATTTCACTGCTAAACCGGGAGCAATTAATTCCACACCTCCTGCCTTTAGGATTGCTTCAATATTTTTTACAGCACCTCCTGCCCAACCAAAAGAACCGAAAGCTGCACCTAACCTGTTCTTAGGGCTTAAGCCTTTTAAGAACTCCAGAAAACCGGCAATTGAAGTAAGCATATCATTGTCATGCGTGGATGAGCCAATAATAAATCCTTTGGCATCCAGCATTTCTTTAATTACATTACTGCGATCGCTGGTAGCTATATCGAATAACCTTGTCTCAACACCCTTATCCATTAACCCTTGGGCAATAATCCGGCTCATTTTCTCCGTCGCGCCCCACATCGTCTCATAAACAATTACTGCCTTGCGTTTAGTCTCGTTTTTCGTCCAGGATAAATAGGCATTGATGATTTTAGCTGGATCCTTACGCCAGATAATCCCGTGGCTGGGAGCAATCATTTTAATCGGGATATTCATCTTCATAATATCTTCGATTTTTCTGGCAATCACAGCACCTAACGGCCATAAAATATTTCCGTAATATTTTGCTGCCTCATCCATCAGCTCGCAGGCGTCCGTTTCATCATCAAACCGCTCGCTAGTAGCATAATGCTGGCCAAAGGCATCATTCGGCAAAAGCAGCTCTTCTTCAGGACAATAGGTAAACATGCTATCCGGCCAGTGAATCATCGGCGCTTCGATAAACATCAGGTTTCTTTTGCCTAAATTCAGTTTATCGCCGGTTTTTACTATTTGGAAATCCCAGTTCTGGTAATATTGCCTAAAGAGCCCTTCCTTACATTTTGCCGTGCCGAAAAGCTTAGCTTTGGGACAAATTTTTAACAAAGCAGGTAATGCGCCGCTGTGGTCTGTTTCAATATGATTAACTACGATATAATCAATCTTTTCCACAGGCACAATTTCTTTGATTTTTTCAATTAATTCATTGGCAAACGGCGCATATACCGCATCCACTAGAGTGATTTTATCATCAGCGATTAAGTAAGAATTATAGGTCGTACCTCTATTTGTTGTGTAGGTGTGCCCATGGAAATTACGGATATTCCAATCCACTGCCCCTACCCAATAAATACCTTTTTTAATCTCAAAACCTGCCATAACGCTTCTCCTTTTATTTCTTTTCAGGCATCATCATTGGTGCGCCTTGCCGCATCATATCTTTATCCATCATGCAATTTTTCATCGCTTTCATCATCGGACAGCGGCCTGTGATTCCTGCTGTTA
>JALOQJ010000014.1 GCA_025453445.1 Candidatus Omnitrophota bacterium | reverse complement strand
TTTATTACAAAAATGCGGCATGGGATCCTTTAAAACGTCCCCCTCAATAAATGAAAAAGTTATTCTTCTTCCTGAATCATTTACAATAACCAATTCTAAATTCAAGGACTTGCCAGAATAACCTTTGGCTTTAGAGAGCTGTCCTTCTTTACAACCAAAAATATTTACTAATGGGCCGTGGCTTAAAATATTATCCAGTGAGTTATTTAATGATGAACTACCGAACTGCGGGAAACTTCTTTACGATTTCAATTACCTCGCGAATATCCAAACTGGAATGCGGGTAATAAATAATTTCCGGCTCATGGCGCCAGGAATTTTGTTTTTGCGCAATGAGATTGTTCTTATTCCGATAGGCAATGCGTTTTGCTTCAATAAAACTTAGGACCTTGCATATATAAAATATTAAACCGTCAAAGGTAAGCACAAACACAACTGCCATGCTGATAAAATAAATTATCCAAAGCAGCTGTGGAGCAAAAATTACGCTGCCAGTCAATGCTACCGCTCCCATAGTTACTACCTCACCAATACCTTTATATCTATAACCGGCAAAGATTTTTTTATCAATAGCGAATTGGCTATTGATTTGAACTGCTTTATCAATATGCTGCATCAGTGTATCGTATACCTGCGCTGAATCGCTGATTTCACGCTGAGATAACTTCTGTGCAAGCTGTTGCATTAATTCGGGGATAGAGCCGGAGTGAGGATGATTGATACCGGGGAAATACTTCTGGGTTAACTCGGCAATCCGCCTGTTACCTAAATTGAAACAATGCGTTTTAACACAATTTTCAATTAAATTTAGCTCATTGCGCAAATGTTCCAGAATTTCCACGGGAATTTCTGCGAAGTGGCCTTCTTCTAAGAATAATTTTGCCGCGCCCTCCAAAGCATCCTTTACAGGCATTTGACCTTTTTTCAGGCGGCAGGGGACCTTGGAGAAATCAGCACAAAGGGCATCCACGATTTCTCTTCTTTCATCTTTGGAAAGTTGAAATAAATATTTGTGCTTTACACTGATTTTTTCTATTAGCCTATAAGCAGCACTGCCCTTAAGCACAATATGGCTGTCGAGTGCAAAATCTAATTTTTCTAAATTATGGATTTGGTAGAGGCGGGTAACGGCTTCAAAAGCCGGTAATTTACGGGAAACAAATATAGCCCTGAAGAAATTTTCCCACAGCCGCGGCGAGCCGCGCACAAAATTATTTTTAATGGCGAAGTCCCTGTAAACATTAAAAAATACCTCTATTTTTTCTTTATTTTTTCCGTTCAAGAGGTTTCTACGCCAGGATTTGGAGAATAATTTCCTGAACTCTGTTAAACAACTAGCATCTTTAGCCTGCCTTAGCATATAACGTAAAGTTATATCTAACTCCCGAGTATATTTTGGTCTGTCCCGCAGCATTCCTCCTATTTGCCCGAGGAATGCATGGAATCCAGCGAATTCCGGCTCCTCGCTAATCACAGAATCATTAATTAGACCTGCGTTTTCAGCATAAATACAAACAGAGGTCATTTTAGAATTTAATTCTTCCAGCCTTTTCTCAATACCTTTATTCGTTTGTTCTGCCTCGGCGCAATGCTTAAGGAATTTTCTAATTTCTGCCCTGACAATAAAACGCGCTTCCACCCGGCGTATTTTAAGGAACATGAATGTAAGCCCTAGCACTTCATTACTATTGCGCAGCCTGTAATCTAACAACAGCCTCGCCAAACCGAGAGAACGCTCAGCAGTAAACTTTTCCGGCTTCCAAAGGGGATTCAACTCTTTAAGAATTCTATTAATTTCACCCTGTAAATTATTTATTTGCAGGGCAGAAGAACTTCTAATTTCCTGCCTTAGCGGCTTTAAAACCTTAAGCCATTTTCTGATTAAAATTATCTCATTAACGCCACTGTCTATACTGTGGCTTTTAACGGATATTTTCTTCCAGGATGGTCCGGCACTTTCTTCTTTGCGGGATAAAACAGGAGCTGCGCCTTCATCGCTGGGGACCTTCCTATAATTAGCCTTAAGCAGCCTACTAGAATAATATGCTTTCTCTAAAACAAAGGAATTAAGCCTTAAGGATAACAATTCCAGCCTTAAATGCCAGATTGCCCGGGCAAGCGAAACACAAGCAATAGACTCGTTATTTTTATCCAGCGAATTTACAGCTTTATTCAATCTAGTTATGATAATCTCGCGGCGTTTTATTCCTCCTGAATGTTTAGGTTCCGCAAATTTATCCCTTAACTCTATAAATTTACCTTGGCAGCCAAGGATTGTTGCTCTTACAGCCGCAAGGTTTTCTTTTTCCCCATCGCTTAATTTCTCTTTCTCTTCAAAATATTTCCTGAGCGCCGTAGCTCCCATCAGGCGCAAATACCATAAAGTTAGCGTATCAAGGTAAGCTGCCAAGCGCGCTTGAGTTGTCAAGACATTGTCATTTTCTGAATTTTCAGTTGTTGTTTTAGCTTTCTTTATATTATCGCGGAAAACATTTAACTCCTTAAGAGGCAAGCCCAACTTATGCAACTCTTCTATCGTCATCCCTAACCTCGCGGCAATTTCACTTTTCAAAGCAATCCCACCCATCTGCAGCACCATCGTCTTGATTTGCTTAACGCGCTCTTCTTTATCTACCTTCTGCCTGCGCCCTCTCTTTACCGGCTCCTGAAGAGATTTTTCCTCACTTGTGCCAAAGAAACGCCTGTCCAGAATAGGGCCGAATACCCCTGCCTGCGCGTTTATTAATGCGGAACTTACTAATTTTCTAAGCTCGTCTAAATCAAATATTACCGGCGGATAGATTTCTAGCTTAGCTAATTCTTTATTTTGCTTATGAGTAACAGGCAATAAAACTGCTTGTATTTCATGGGCAATTTCATCCGCAGAAGCGTTCTCGGGTAAAATAATAACCAGGCACTCATCATTACCTTTGATTAAGATACCGATACACGCGCCAAAGTCACCCCATCTGTCCGGAGCCCAGGCAAAACCAACCTTGCGCGCCTGAAGCAGTTTCATAACCTGGCTTGTCTTAATATCTAAAAGTTGCGCCACCTTGCCAAATCCCCTCATAATTTCCTGATAACGGGCAATATCCTTCCATTCAATGCTGTAGTTTTTAAAAATAAATTCTATCCCGGAAATTCCTACTTCTTGTTGGTCAAATTTAGCTATCTGACTATCTACTTCCTCGGCTATTTGTTCCGGGCTCTTGCTATCATCACTTAGTTGACAAACAGTTTTCTTGTTTGGCTTAAACATCATAAATGTTAAAATCAGGAAAACTGCAATTAGGACCGCTGCCGGAACAATCTGCTGAAAACTTCCGCCGAATGCAAACCCGCAGGTAACTATATCCTGTTGCGTTGGCGCACGGGTAAACAGCGCGGATAAATACTGTGCTAAAACAAGCACCGCACCAATAATTACGTACAGAATATAACCTTGACTGCCCGATAAATAGGCAACAGGCAAATACATCCCCCTACTATTTTCTTGACTTTGTCGTACTAATGTAGTATATTTTGGCACAGGAGGTGTAGTTATAATGAAGAACGGTAATCTTATTGAACGGATCACAGTTGACGCCAATATCCAGCATGGTAAACCCTGCATAAAAGGCACGCGCACCCCTGTATATGTAATATTAGAAGCCTTGTCTTTAGGAATGGCTCCAGAGGAAATTAAAACTGAATACCCCCCCATAAATGACGAAGATATTAAAGCTGCTTTGTTATTTGCCGCAATGCTTGCTAACGAAGAAGAAATCCCGCTTGCCTCAGTATCTTGATGAAACTCATCCTTGACGCTGATATTCCACGTTCGTTTCTTCCCCAACTGCAAAATATAGGTCATGATGTCATTGATGCCCGGGATATTTCTAAAACTGTCTTGATGGACGAAGAGATCTTCACCATTGCCTGCAGAGAAAGAAGAATTTTGATCACCCGCGATTTGGATTTTAGTAACATTCTGCATTACCCGCCGCAAAAATCCTCCGGGATTATTGTTTTGCGTACTTATCTTTTGCCTAAAGAAGCAGCTTTTAAGATTCTTCTGCGCGCCCTCAAAACCCCTGAAGAACAACTGCGAGGAACTCTCATCATCGCCCAAATAGACCGCCTCAGGTTTCACAAATAAAGCCAACCCTTCTTTCTTAGAATGTTTCCATAACGAATGAATTATTTTATAAATAACCCCTGTAACGATAAAATACAAAAAGATTTGCTGATAGCTGAAAGCTGAAAGCTGATAGCTGGCAATATCTTGCTGCCCAGCTGGCGGAGAATGACTAAACAGCGCGGATAAAACTTGCGCCAAAACAAGCACCGCGCCGATAATTACCGGTAAAATAGAACCGTCCCCTTTATTTCCTACCGTCATTTCTCCTGAAAGATGGCTTCTGGAATTACTACTCTTTGTCGGCTGCCCAACGGCAGGCTTATCAATATGGCTCCCATCCAGAAACGCCGGCGTCAGGCCCAAGCCGCTAAAAGGCTGGCCTATCAAGCCATCCGCACCCATGTAACCAGCAAGCTTCAGGCGCTCCCTGCGGCTTACCAGCGGAATATTCCCGCCTTGACTTTCCAAAATATTGGGAGTATACTTTATTTTATTAAGGAGGTTAACTATGCATAGATTTAAAATCATACTTGAGAAAGAACCTGAAGGCGGATTTTCTGTTTCTGTTCCAGCGCTTCCCGGATGCGCCACACAAGGCGAAACAGTAGAAGAATGTATGGCTAATGCCAAAGAAGCCATTGAATTATACCTTGAATCGCTCAAAGAAGACGGTATTGCACTGCCTGATAATGATGTGTTATTAGAAGAAGTTGAGGTAGTAGGTTGAGTGTAGCCCCAATCCCCCAAATTCCCGGACAACGCGTAATTAGGGCCCTTGAAAAGGCCGGGTTTGTTGTTCGTCGGCAAAAAGGCAGCCACGTTGTTATGGTCCATTCTCAAGATTTGAACCGCCGCGCTATTATTCCTGTCCACGGCTCTACCCCAGTCAAACAAGGAACTCTGCGCGCTATTCTTAAAGGCGTTGGCGTTTCTACGGAAGAATTTAAAAATTTGCTGAAGTAATTTTACTAACACCCTTAATTCCTCCACAAACTTATATACCGGCCCGGTAGGGAAGCTGTAAAAGATTTGGTTAGAAGTGGTTTTTCCCTTATCTTGAAAACTATAATCTTTGCCGGTTATAAATTTAAGTACCTCGCTTACATCATTTCCCAGGGTTGCCTGGTTTTGTTTAATATACATAGTTACAGATTCAAGCGCTTTTCCCTTATAACCTGCTTTTTGAGCCAATTCGCGAATGTTAGATACCATTTTAAAATCATTAATACTTTGCCGCATGAAGCTTTCGTCCAGCATTTCCGCAGCCATAAATCCATTTCCTAAACCAAAGTCTCTTAACATCGCTTTATATATACCTAAGACACTGATAATCCTACTATTAGGACTGGCACATTCTTTCTCTACGACAAGTACTCTTCCCAAATCTTCCAAAAATGCAGTGTTCGCTAAAATATCCAGCTCTCTTATGGAGACCTTACTTCCCAGATCAAGCATAGTTTTAAGAACAGGTTCTATAATCGCATGCCGTATATATAAATCAATAAATTTCCCCATCCCTATGCCCTTGCTATCGTTTGGTAGTTGATCATATCTAAAGCTTTCATCATTATCCAAAGAAACAGGGGAAATCCCTGTATAAGCTAAATTCCCAAGATGCGCGTCCCACTTACGCATAAGAATATTCGTGACAAACAGCGAAGAATAGGCTTGTTTAGGATCCTTATGAGGCAATACATTGCCCTGCATATTATCCTTTATTACAACGCGCACTAAGTAATAATCCTGTATATGGCTCATATCGCCCCGGAAAACTTTTAATCCACGCGCTTCCCGTTCTGATAAAAATCGTATTTCAGCGACATTCGCTTTTCCGTTTAACAATAGGCTTGCCAGCATCTCCCGCTTGGGAGAATTCTTTGTTTTTCTGGTTTCGATATACGCTATCTGCGCATCCCGCTCATGCTTTTTTATGATCCATAACAGCCCCTTCTCATCTCTTAATAAACCGCAGTGAAAGACTTCACCAATACCAAGACTTTTATAACAACTTTCCAATGCAGAGAGATTATCTGTAAAATTCAGCGTTAAAAGTTGACTTCGAGCTTGGACGCCTTGAATAAATCGCCTAATGTACTCACCGGCGTTTTTGCTTCCTGTGCTTCTTAGTTCTTGCAAAACTTGTTTTTTTATCTTTTGAGATAACTCTGTATACGTATGAAAAATATCTGGCGTTTCCCGAGCATCTACAAATTTCTTACCTATACTGCCATCCAGAAACGCCGGCGTTAACCCTACGCCGCCCAAGAAATAACCGCCTGCCAAAGCCTTCGCAGCCATACAACCCGCAAGCTTCAGGCGCTCCCTGCGGCTTACCGCCGGAATACTCTCATTTTGACTTTCCGGAATAGTAGAAACATATTTTATCAACGCTTTTAGCCCCTGCCAAAACCTCAAATATAAATTAGCAACAAAGATTATAATAACTAATACCCCCGTACTAAGGCACCAATTGTTTGCGCAAAATCCGCAAGTAACTACATCCTGCTGACCAACAGGCGGAGTATGAGTAAACAGTGCAGATAAATATTGCGCAAAAATAAGCCCGGCTCCGATAATAACTGGCGAAATAAAACCGCCCCCTTTACCATGAGAAACTCTTTCCAATATATCCGCTATCTCCTTTGGCGCCGGCCCATAGTCAGAGAAAAATCCCACCAGATCGTCGCTTAAACCTGGATCTAATTCTAACGCTTTCTTTAAATCCACTACTCCTTCTGCTTTCCTATTTAATATCGCCCAAAATATCATACCTCGGTTATGGTAGGCATCAGCTTGTTCAGGGTCGATTTCAATAGCTTTAGTAAAATACGTACCTGCTTCGTCAAAACGATGCTGCGCAATCAGCGTACGGCCATAATTAACGTGGGCATCATAATTTGACGGATCAATTTCCATAGCGGCGCCAAAATGAACAAAGGCCTCATCAAATTTCTTTAACTCAAAATAAGCAAACCCGCAATCGACGTGGGCTTTGACATGTTTGGCGTTAAATCTAAAGACTTGCTCAAAATCAGAAATTGCTTTCTCAAATTGCGACAACATGCAATAAACGCTTCCCTTGTTATAGTGCAGGCTGGAAAGATATCCTGCGTGCGGCGGGCAAAATTCAATGGCCTTAGCGTAACTAGCAACAGCCTTCTCAAATTCTCCGGAACCTCTATAAGCCGTACCCCATTGATTAAATGCAGTATAACATTGCGGGTAAAGTTCAATGGCGCGGGCATAATAAGAAAAGGCCTTATTGAATTGGCCCGAATCTTTATAAACTTCGGCTATATTAGTTAAAATAGATGACGTAGCGGCAAATTCATCAACTTCTTTAAGAAACGGGTACTGAGAATTAAGGACAGAAAAATGCTCCGGCCGTAAAGCAGAGATATCAGTATCTTGTTTTAGAATCAGGAATATGCCTTTTCGCTCATAGTGATCCAAGCCTGCATGCTCAACAAATCCCGCGCCCTGACTAAAAAGGTCGGCAAACACTACTTTGCCGTTAAATAAGATTGCGGGGAAAACGTGTTTATATGTTTCATAAATACGGACATCAAAGCCGAGCAACGACAAAAGTATATACATCAATTGCGAGAAACACGTGCAGTTGGTTGGATTTGTCTCCCTATCCTTTTGCGTCGTCTTATTTTTTTCTGCCAACAAACAGACATCGTCTTCGCTGAAAGAATTCACAAGAAGTTTCATCAAGGGCTTTGACGTCCGTGGCGTACGATAACCGTAAACGCCTAAAAGAACCCACAATTCGCGAAGGAATTTAATTAAATCATCTTCGTTCTTAATACCTTGCACTTTCATCCGCAAACTACTTAAGTTTATCTCTTCAAAGAATTTATTGAATTCTTTTGTAAGTTCAACAAGCGAACCTTGAGGATATTTTATGCTCGTAAGTATACCTGTCAGCCTGTTTTCTAGTGCCTGTTTCCTTCTTTGGACTAATCTATTATTTCTATGGCAGCCCCCTTCTATCATATTTGGTCGTAATAAATTAGGTTGGAATTTCCCTTTTGTTGCAATCCACGATAGGGCAGGGACGCGTTTAGGCAAGTACTTATGGATAAATCCGAAGATAATTCCGGCAAACAAAAGAAGTTGCAAAATTTGCTGAAAGCTTCCGCCACAAATCGTGGCGGACCCGCCTGCGGCGGGGAACCCGCAGGTAACTATATCCTGTTGCGTTGGCGCACGGGTAAATAGCGCGGATAAGGCTTGCGCCAAGAATAACCCAAAGCCGATAATCGTCGGTAAAATAGAACCATCCCCTGTTTTCTTTGCTTGTTGCTGATACAGGGCAAGCACACCTTCTACGCGGCTTCTGAGTTCGCCTGAAAGCTGTGGAATTAGATACGCATATTTTTCTTCCAGGCTATTCCAAATTGTGCGTATTGCCTTTGGATCCTTTAAGCACAATTCGGTCAATGGAACTAAATTAACTTCTCCCGTGGGCTCCTCTTCAATTATTTTCCGCAGGGCCCTAATGAAACATCCTTCTAAAGTTGACCCCTTCGATTCCTTTGCTGCTTTTTTGTGGATTTGCGGCCCTTGAATAAGCGGCGGCTTTTCTTTCTTAGCCCTTATTTTTGCAATTTGTTTTATAACTGGTGTTGAGTGAGTAACTCTAGACTGGGGGTTTAAAATATGCCTAAACGCCCTGACTATATGCCCAAAAGGCTGGCCAACAAAATTACTTTCTAATGCTTCTACCAATTCAGAAAGCTCGGAAATTTCTCCTTGCATAAATTGCTTTTGCAGTTCAAACATAAAGTTGAAAACTTTTTCTTCTTCTGTTTTTCCTGCGGCCGCTTTAAATTGCCGATTTAAATCTTCGGCTAAATCACAAACTGCTCCTGCGGATACTTTTTTTAATTTAACGATAATTTTTTCTGATATAAATGGCTCGGATGTTAAGAAAACTCCACCTATAACTACCGCGGCAAAGTAGAAGTGGCCGTTATTTCCCCAATCCAGCCAATAGCCCCACGCTGCCAGCGCGGCGAGGATAACCGTTCCTATAAAAACAAAGAGTAGACTGAAACAAACCAGTTTTTGCGAAGAGGCTTCTTTCCAAACTTGTCTATAATGTCGTACCCAAGCATTATGAAGTGAGTATTTTTTGAAGAAATAAATGATCACGCCGAGGATAAAATACAGGGCTATTTGCTGATAGCTGACTCCACAGGTAACCACATCCTGTTGCGGCGGAGAATGGGTAAATAACGCAGATAAGGCTTGCGCCAGGAGTAACCCAAAGCTGATAATCTTCAGTAAAATAGGATCCGGTCCGTCCGTCAGGCAGCCGTCTCCTTTATTACCAAAATTACCTCCCACAAAAATCAATTCCTCTTTGCCCTCTGTTTTATATTGCTGATAAAGCTTCCAAAGAGTAATCTTTTCCTTTTCTTGAAATTGGCAATAAACCAAATCATTATCGGTGGCCACAGGCGAAACATAACAAACTTCTAATAATTCCTTAATCTCTGGCAACCCTAATCCTAGGCGTTCAGCGATACGTAGCAAGGAACTCAACCGCACATAAAATTCCGTTCCTTTTTCTCTTACATCGTATTCATACAAACGCTCTAAAAAGGCATCTATTGATATACTCTCGTACTTGGCTAATATTTGTGTTATTTTCTCCGGAAGCGGTTTGCTAAATATACTCCTTCTTAATTTATCCCGCCAGCCAGTCTTTAACCATTTGTTTTCCAACGCTAAGAGCGCGCAAATCAAGGCCGTGTGCTTTTCGGCAGACCATTCTTCTTCCTCGGTAGCAGCCTGGGACATTTTTTCTTTCAAGGCTTTCAAGACTTCTATGCGTTTTTCAGAAGATTCTAAGGTATTTTCATTTAAAAGTAACACTGGAGTACTGCCGCCAAGATCAATGTCTGCTTGGACAATACCAGCCTCGCGCATAATGTCATTTTGACCGGTTAATAAACCAATTAAAAATGCTGAGCGTTCATAATAACCTGTTTGCGCCAGTTTTATCGCGGAAAAAACTGACATATATGTAGCACAAAAATACATAAATTCTAGGATGGAATTAAGCGCAGCAATATATAAATAATCCGGTAAACCAAACTCATGAAGCCTGCTTAGGCGGCGCAAAATACTCTTATAACCGTTTACCGGTAAATTCATCTCAAGAGTAGGATCGCTTACATAACACGAAGAAAAATAACGATGAACGAGATATCCTCTCCGTTCAGGCTCTGCATCTTTAATAATAAAACTTACTGCCTTTTTATATTCCTCTTTTTCTATCAAATCCCTAAAAGTTACGGCTTGACCTTCTTCATCTGGCTTGAATACAGGCCGCACATCTTCACTCTCTTCATCAGAAAGCCATCCGTCCTCTTGTCCGAGAGACTGTTGAAAATCAAAGTAGGCCTGATAGAAATCTTCTGCAGTAGCAGTCATGTACTGTTGCGAAGGTAATAATCTAAAGTATTCTTTTACTAGCTCGAAAAATTCTTCTAAATGCGCATCACCTGATAACGATTCCCTTAGCGCCACAAAAACTTCCCAAGGGAATTCCTTTAAAGGTAACTCATCTAGGAAAACAACAAAATCGAATAATTCATCCATAAAATATTGAATATATGGGCCCGGAACCTGAACGAAAAACTTCTTTAGGGCATCTGCGGGGTCTTGATGATAAACAATGCTTTCTACTTCTCGCCTCATAATCCTCATCTTTAGGGAACGAGCAAAATCCTCCTCTAAACCATTCTCTTCGAGCTTTAACAGATGCATAAGTGTAAACTTTCTTTGCCGTAATAGAAACAGGTATTTTTCTATAGTTTGGGAGCTTTCATCCTCATACCTGTCCCGGATGGCCTGGTTAATCTCTTCAGCCACATCCGCGAGTTTCTGAGAGTCGCCTGATTCCAGCGCATTTAATATTTTGCTGTTCTCGTCTACCGGCGAGCTAGCGATTCCAGGAGTTATATCGTTAAATAACTGCTGAACTTCTTCTAGATACTTCGCGTCATTCTTCTCGTGCCGATAAGCAATATCTATCAATTCCTGCCATTTATCCTTACCCATTAACGCTTCTATCAACGTAGTATCACCGTTGCAATAAGCATCAAGAAGCGGTTTTAAACCTATCTTCTCTATAGCACAAGCTATAGCGGCAAACTCTGTCTCATATTTAGAATAACTGGCATGAGGTATTTTTGAGTGGAAAAGCTCCATAGACTCAAATGAAAAATTATTCTCACCGGCTTCCATCATTAAAAATCTAACCGTAAGATATTCCGTCATTCCCTCATTAAGGCTACCCGAAAGTAACCCTTCCCCTTTAGCATGAAGAAATTCATGTATAGCGTGCCATTTAAATATATACATATCGGTACAAGCAACACAAAGAAGTATCATGCGCAGGCATGGCCAAGCCCTATACCAGCCTATATCTATACCACAATAGCGTACCTCAATAGGCGATGTTGTATATCCCATAATAGAGAGGTTCTCATCTATCATTTTTTGTGAATCCTGAACAGCCGCAACTTGTGAATCGCTAGGTACCCCTCCATAGTGCTGAAGGTCTCTAAAATACCAAAACCTCCACTCCAATTCTCCTAAAAGCCCAACAACATCATATATTCCTCTTGCAAGCATATTAACGTAGTGTTTAATATGCCGCGGCGTAGCAGGCCAGAAATCTATGTTTAACTCGTTTTGCATACGCCTGCATATGGATTTTACAACAAATTCTAAGGCTTGATCCCTGAATTCATTAGATATCATATCCGCATTAAAGAGCGCACGCGCAACATCAACAATTGATTGATTGTTAACTAATAGGGCTCTCTCTTTATTTTCTGCATGCTGAACTTCTGTTAGAAGGTATCTTATTAAATCCTGAATTCTAACTTTTGGCTGGGAAGCCGCGGCAAAGGCGATTTCTATTTTGGCGCCGGCTATACCGCCTAAACGGACCATTCCAGCTATTTCCCCCAGATAAGTAAGGTTGTCAGAAAGGGTTTTCGATGACTTGGTTTTGGTTACAAACTTAAAAGAAATTGTATCCAATGGAGGCGCGTGTTCTAATGTAGCAAGGTAATTCAATAGAATACGCGCAAACAATTCTATCTTCCGCCTGAATAACCTACTTGTTGTTCTGGATAGCCCCTTAAGCTGGTTCTTATCAAAATTAAATACAGGCGATTTCCCTTGTTTAAAGGCTAACCAAGCTTCAACGCCTTCTTTAGGCGCCTGTTTAACTGGTTCAGCATAAGGATAAATACGGCTATTGGCTAAAGAAAGCACAGTGGAATTCTCCGGGCTGTTACTAATTATCTTTCTGCCTGACAATAATTTACACCAGAAATGTCCTCTTGTAATTAACGCAATTAAAACTATTGCTGCTACTATGGGTAGAACCAACCACCAATTCCCACCTACGAGGTAAAAATTAGCAATACCGGCTAAGCCGCAAGTAACCACATCCGTTTGCTGTGGGGCTTGGGGAGATAGCGCTGAACAAATTTGCTGCAATATAATTAATGTGCCGATTATACTAAGTTTACGGATACGCCCGCCATTGTCTTTCTTAATTCCAAATGCCTCCCTATCCTGTGGACGGTGCTTAAAGTAAATCCAGAGTGTCTGCGTGCTTATCCCCAAAATTTCAGCGGTCTGCTTTTTATTCCTGCCTTTAATTGTTTTTGAAAATACCTTCATAAGCTCTTTGATTTTCTTTATACGCTCCTCGGGCATAAAAGGAATATTCGTCGCGGATTGAACTGCTGCTCCCCGAACAGACTGTTTCTGATATCCGGATACTAACTGTTGCGCTAATTTTTCGTTTTCCGCGCAGGGCCAGCCATTGACAATAGCGCTAAGCTCGTGGAAAATAGTTATAAGCTGTAGACACAGAGGTAAAGAGGCGTCTACAAAAATTTGGCGCGGAGTTAATATATTGAATCCGGTAAGCCTTCTTTTTATCTTACGCTGGATATCGTCAAATATCTCAGATGGACAAAGCCTTATCTGTATATCGACCATTTCCTGTTCTAAATCAACTCTGCGCGCGTTAATCAAGCATGAAAAAATTTTCTTCCGGTAAATCATACCCGCCACAGGCGCTTTGCCAAGCGCGGCGCAGCCATTGTTCTTGAGCCATTTTAGAAAGCACCTCTGCTGCGTAGGAGTCAGCGGTTCGCCGTCTTCGGTGCGGGTTAAATCAGGCGGGTTAGAAGGCTTATCGGTTTTCTTTGGTTTATTCTGATGTTTAGGCTTATTTTTATCCGCCGGCTTACGGCTATGCAAACAAACCGCTAAACACAATAGGATTACAAGCGCCCCTACATCATTCAGAATGTCATTATTTAATTGCCACTTGAAACCGGCAAGCAGGGCCGGGGCAGAGAAATCTAACTTATTCAAAATAACTGGCAGGATTGTCATAACGGCAAAAGAAAATACCAGTTTTAGCGGATGATGAAGCCAAGAGATAAATTTCAAAACTTGGTAATAATTTTTATTTAATTCAACGGGGGAATTTTTTATTGCCTGAAGATAAACGGCGAGTTTCCGGGGATGCTTTAAATAATAAATGTAACTGGCAAAACAGGCCTTTGAATGCGAGCCGGTAACAAGCTCATTTAATTCATGCCTGAAGAAGTCTTCTAATGCTTCTTCCGGCAGAGCGGTAGTTGCCCAAGCAACCTGAATTACATTTCCTACAACTTCGCCTAAATAGGTGCGGTTTTCCGGAAGGAATCTTGAAGAGAGTGTACTGCTTAAGAATTCAAAACTCAAATTTTCTACTGGAGGGCTATGCTCAAAAGCAGCAAGATAACTTTTATACTTATCAATAAAATATTCTACGCGATTAACAATCTCTCCTTGCTTGTAGGGAAATACGCCAAGCAATACTTTTTCTTTATTCCAAAGGAAAACTGCTTCTTTTCCGTTTGTGTTCACCTCTACCTTAATATTATTGGAAGCAGGCAGCGGCTCAACAGGACAAACACCGGGGAAGGTGTGCGGCGACTCTTGCTTTAAACCTGCAATTAAAATACTGCCTCTGCGGAGATTAGAGGCTTTCTTTGCGCTATAAAGATACGCTTCAATAATATTATTAAAGCCGGCCTTTCTTGCCATTTGCTGCAAAGAATTTATATTTTTAAACACAAGTGTGAACTCTATCGGAAATGTCAGGCCATTTTGCCTTAGATCAACCAATATTTTACTTATGCCTTCATAATTGCCGCTTTTGATACTCCTGATAAATTCTTCTAACACACCAATAAGGTTTTCTTTTTCTTCTTCTTTAATGCCTGTTTTTGAAATCGCGATTAGTTTTTCTAAAAGCCTTTCCGGGGTCAACATAAAGAGTTTTAAGGGATTTAACAGAGAGCTAATAAGATCCTTCATCTCGGGCGTAAATTGAAGGAAAAAGTTCCTGTCCAGAATAGCTATTTTCCTGTCCGGAGTTACACGGAAATTACCGATATGGATATCGGAATGCACGGAACAATCTTGCAGCTGATGAACATAATTTTTTATAATCAAGCTGATTACCTGTTTAAGGTCATGGCCTTCTTCTTCAAGCTTCTTCCATTCAGTAAGGTTCCTGCCGTCTATAAACTCTTCGCGTATAAAATAGCGGCTTTGCGGAGCGCGGGACTGGGGCACGTACATGCTGTAATCGAAACCTTTTTGTGTAAAACCGCTGTTTTCTTTCCTGAATTGTTCGTCTTTAACAAGAAAATCCTGAAAATTAACATCCCTTTTTATCCATTCAACTACTTCCTCTACCGCAAGATTTGCAATACGGTATTTATCACCATGGCTCCTGATTAATTCGACCAATACTTCGGAAATTAACTTTCGGTTGTTTTCCAGGTGATATTCCAGGTTGGGGTTCAGGACCTTAAGCACCTCGACTTTGCCGTCAGCGCTTTTCACTTTATAGACCGTACAAAGCGAACCTCCTCCGATCCTGCCTTCAATACTCAATATATCTTTCCACAAATCCGGCCATTCTCTTTCCAGAACTGCCAAGGCAGTGAGTTTTGACTGGCCGTACATTGAATCATAAACACGGCTAAAACTATCACGATATCCTTCAGGGAGTTCAATAAACTGCGGCAAGAGCTGCAAAAACCGCACTCCCAAAGCGCCTGTGTTTTGGGCAAATTCTATGACAAAAGAAAGCGGATCTAACTGCGTACTTTCAGGATAACTGAAACTAATGCCTCTTTTTACCAGTGTATTCTTGAGGATATTTTCGCTGTAATTTAATAAACCTTTCTCATATCTCCATGGATAAAGCGTATAATTCTTATTCCTGAGAGTTTTAAAAGTAACATCCTGAGAAAATTGAGCTTGTTTAATCGCGGAAGAAATCCAAATTGATACTTCAACTTGTAAAGAATTTATGTTTTCCCACGGAGTAGGTATTTTTGGCGGTATCAACATCCTGCTTTCAAGAAGCGACTGCAGCGAGAAATAAACCTGTTTCCATGAGGAAGTTGCCCTTAATGCATCTACAATTTCTTCGATAATAGAACGCAGCCCGTTTGCACTTTCTTTCCTGACAATTGTGTCTATCAATGACTTTAAGAAAGCGACGCGGTATTGGTCATTGGACAGCAATCCGTCTTCTCCTGTAAGCATCTTGCGTAATAGAATATATTTACTTGCGCTATCCATCATAAACAAATGCCTTAACACTTTCTCGCTCGCGCTGATTTTTGCCATAACATATGTTACCTGCGCGAGATAATTATCGGTCTCCTTTAATGCGAGCAAGTCAGAATATTCTTCCAGCGTGTTATACACTTCTTCCTTCAGCTTGGCGTCACTTTGATAAGTCTGCAACATGCTTTCAATCAACGGCTGTGCATGGGCAGGATCGCTGCGGAAATTGCTACAAATTGTGGCAACACCGGCTTCCCGGGAGCCCTCGCCGGAGAAAGCATCAAACTCATTCTTGATTTTTTCCATTGCCGCGTGCAGCTCTGCTTCGGTTTCAGCTTCTTCTTCCACAAAAGCGTGGAATTTACTAAAATCAAAGAACCCTTGCGCACTCTTTGAAAAAAGAGCTGTTAATTTCTCCTTAAAACTAAGCTTCGGCCAGACTTTCTGATAATAATACATCTGCAGCTGTATCCTGAGAAAATGGTTTTCCACAAAGTTTATTGCGATATAAATCTGATTTAATTGGATTGAGTTTGGATTTTCCGGCAAAGCAGCCCATAACTTGCTTAGCGGAAGGCCGAAAGATTCGCGGTAATCCCTGACTATATCGGAAACAGGAATGCCGGATTTTTCCAATGCTTCGATTTCACTAAAAAAATCACCCCACTTGGAGAACTTTATAAAATACTTTACAAGAATTTTAACAAAAATTTCTTTTTCAATAGGTTGAGATTCGCTGCCGATCCGAGGTTTAAAAAGACAGTAGTAGAGGCCAGCTATTTCTTCTCTATCTCTATCCTGATTAAACCAGGTTTCTTCTACGGAATTAACCAAATTATTAAAATATTTTCTATCTGCTGGCGGCAAAATATCAATTTCGGAACCATCTACTTCATCCCCGTCAACTTCTACTTTATATCTAATAAATATGTCCTTACCGTCGTACTCATATTCAGAGTCACAAATTCTCAATTTGCCGTCTTGGCCTTGTTTTAATCCAACATCTTGAGTACCTGGTAAATATACAAAATAGAATAAAGAATGGAGCAGCAATGCTTTCTGTTGATTTTTTGAAAGAACATTAAATGCTTTCAGCCGCCCTAATGCTATTTCAAAAATTCTTAAAACTGTATATTGATACAATAAGTCTTTTTCTGTCATTTTAAAAGCAAGCCTACTATCTTCCTCTGTAGGGGGTTTTGTTAATTTTCCCTTATCATCCAACTGCAAACCTTCATGATTAACATTATAAAAGATGATTAGCGCATTATTTATATTAATGTTATTTTGATTAATGAAACTGACAGTATCATTGATTAGGCCTTTATAAGCGCTGGCATTAAATTCTTTCCTTAGCTTAACTTCACTCCAAATCTTACCCCCCATCTCCTGCCCCTTTAAATGCAGACGCATCCATTCTCCATCTTTTTTGTCCTGCGGTTTTGCTTTAGATTTTTTCTTATCAACCGCTGCTTTCTCTTCTGCGGCACTATCCGGCTTTTCTTTTAATATTCTTTGCTCTAACTTATCAAGTATAATTTTATTAAAATGCTCTCTTTCCTTTAGTTGAGATTTTTCTTCAATTGTTTTTGCCTTCTTCTTCTTGTCAGAAATCTTATCCAATAATTTAAGAATAGCTTTTTTTGCCATTTCTAACTGATTAGGCATTAATTGAGATACTGTTTCTAGCCGAGTTTGCTGGGTTCTTTCTAATTCCGGGCCTTCCTGATAATCAACATCTCCCCAGAAATATACGCGGGAAAAACGCGGGACCGATGAAAGATGTTCTCTAAACGAAGCATCAATCTCTCCTAACTCATGGGAAAGATTTGCTAAATCCAAGAAGTAAAAAACGCTTTCGACGTTAAGCGCTCTATCCTCCAGCGCCCCATGTGCAATATCCTTTTCCCTGTAACCGCCTATTTGCTTTTCATAAACAGCCAGACGCTCAATAAATACTTGAAGCCCTAATGGATTAGTATTCCTCTTATCCAATTCATCAAGTATCCAGTGTAGATCAGCCTCGTATTCCTGGAGCCTTGCTAAGCTGATAATCCGCAACGCGGAAGACAGCAGATCTTCCTTGTCTTCTGCTTCTTTAATCGCGTTAACAATCTTATCAAAATGCCTTCTTTCCACATGAGTTGCCTCATGAATCAAAACTGCCTTTAATTCTTCGCGAGATTGCACAAATTCCAGCATCCCGCGCGCCACTATTATTGTGCCGTCCGGAAAAACCGAAGCATTGATTTCGTTCCATTCAGGAGCTACTTCCACTTCATAATTCTTTGCTTCCTCACCCATTGCTTCTTCAAACAACTGCCTTAAATATAAAACTACCGGATGATTATCCGGAAGCTGCCCATACCGAAATAATATTTCTTCTTTAAGCTCGAGGGTCTTCTTTTTAACTTCCTCCGTATTCCAGGAACAACTTTCATCGTAAGAAATTTGATTTTCTTCTGGCGTCCTCATCCGTTTCCCCGGCATCTGTGCTGCGCTGGAGGTATTTAGGTCCGGCTTCATTATTTTTGGCGTCTTGTAGAATCTCGTGCTACGGCCAAGCCCCGACGGATTTTCCAGCGGGTTATCGGTAAAACGCGTTCCGGTAAATTCGCCCCTACCTAGTCCCGGGCCGGTCCGGCCGTGGCATTTACCCCCGCGCTGAAATCCCCTAAGCAAAGATTCTTCTGCGGATGGCGACAAAGGCTCTTGTGTTTTAGAGTCTTCCACGGAATGACTTTCGCTTGTTAAATCAAATTCCAGCGTAAACTTAGTGCCATGAGTGACTACGCTTTTACCTCTGTATCCAAACCATTTTAAAGTGTTTACGCTGCGGGCAGATTTTTTCCATTTTTGTCCGTTACATTCAATCAAAATATTATCCGGTTGAAAGGTAATTACTGAAAGGCCGCGGCCTCTTCTGGCCCGCATTCCGGGCCTCCAAGCTTTGAGGGCTAATTTATTCGGGTCTTTACCTAATCCCCTGCCATTATCCTCTGAAATAATTTTTAATTTTATAATTTCTCCCGCCTGATTTTTTTCAACATATATCTTTATTACTCCACCCTTTGCATGCCTTGTAATGTTTAAAGCTAATTCGTGAAGCGTATCCTCTATAATTGCCTGTTTTTTATCAAGTATCTTTTTAAGCTCTATTACAAAAACATTTATTTTCTTTGTTAACTTTATGAACTCCGTATCATTAAGGCCTCCCGGAAGTTCAAGTTCAAATACTAAATTTTCTTTTTTCCCCGGCTTATTTACGCCTACTATCAGTGGCGGGATACTTGCGAGCATAAAAACCTGCTCCAACGTTGCGCCGTGCTGCCAATTCCAGATTGCTAAAGCAGCTATTCCAGCCAAACTAACAAGAGCAATGATTAATTTAAGTGTGGCAAAACCCGGCAATAAACTCCTGGGTTTGCCTTGCTTAACCTTAATTTTTTCTAATAAACGGTGGGCATTCTCAAATACCAACGCTAGATTATCAAACTGAGGCAATATCTCAATTCCGCCTTTTTTAAGAATATACTGATCATCTTTATGCCTGAAGAAAGTAAAACAAACCGGTAATATATTAAGACTTCCCTTCACTTTAAAACCAGCATCAAGAATGTAGAATATGTGGCGTGGAAGTTTATGCTCTTTATTACGTTTTTGCCATGAATCCGTCATATGATTCACAATCACTTGAACCATCCTGCTCTGCCTTATAGCTGAATTTCTATGGAATAAAGGATCTTTAATCGCAGCCAGAGATTCTTTAATTGCATCAAGCTGATTTTTTTCCACATTATAGTCACTATTATGCAGCATATTTTTTCTTACTTCTATTCCATCCGTATAGATAATCAACCATTTAGGTGTTCCGCCAACCCAGCCTAAAGAAGTGGCTTCAGGTAAAAGCGAAGCGCGCACAGCATTGATATTTTTCTTCGCTAAAGATAAAACCCTGTGACTGCCAAATTCCGCGGCAAACATGCCTTTGCCTTTATTAATAAAAGCAAGTACGTCAATAACAGAAGCCATGGCCTTATGGCGGTCATATCTGATTTCCTGATAGGTAACTTCATCGCTTAAGATAAACGGCTGGGCAATGGCTTTTATTGCCGCAGGGTCCCTCAAAAGCGGCTCTAAAGCCCAAGCATGCACTTTTTTCTTATGGATTAACCCCGAAAGGAAAGAAAATATGCGCGAGCCGCAGACAGCGGCATTAAAAAAACCAATCAAATTATCAGCATCAGCTTTTCTCGGCGCCCATTTCAATGTGGCAATACGCGCAGGAATCGGCTGAGCATCCCGGCAGGAAAAATAAACCAAATGCTCTTTAGATAACCCCAGAGATTGTAGCTGCTGATCAATCAATAAATGAGTTGAATTGATATCAAAACGGAAAACGCAATAATCCGGCAGGACTCTAAATTGCTGCCCTTCTTCAATGAGGTGGGAAAAAATAAGTTGGTTGCATTCCTTATCATAAAGAGGCATCCAAACCCCCTGGCTTCCATTTAATCTAGAGTGATAACTTCCATTATCATGCTTATTCTTCATCTCGTAGAGCTTGCTCCCCCAATAAGGCACAACAAGAGAAGTTTCTCTAAGCTCTACCTTTGGTTCATTTAACCTGAACGGCTTGGCTAATTTCACGCCTCCGATCAATGCCATTGCCAAATTCATGCCTACATGTGCATCCGGTGGGGCGAGGCTCTGGCTGTGATAATAGCCCCAAATTGCCAGGGCCAAGGCAACAGCCAAGGCCGCAAGCACGATAACCAAGCCGGACAAAGTAAAAGCACTGGGCATCCCAGCAGGAAGTTTGCTAGTTACAGAAGAATCAGCTTTTAATTGTTTAATCAACTCAATTTTCACTATGCCTGAACAAGGCCGGACGTCCCAACCCTGCTTATTAACCCGGGCTGTAAACTGCTGCGGGCCAAACTTTCCTTCTATTAGCAGTGTCGGGAACTTTACACCGCCGAGTTCAGACTCTGTAAGGGCTATGCTGCCTATTTCTAATTGGTAATGGCTGACTTTCTCAGCAAAAATCCTCTCTTTAGCTGCACGAATCGCCAGCTTAATGCGGGAATCGCTCTCCAGTTTTTTAATTAATTCTTTTTTAGTATCTTCATTCAATTCTGGCTGAATATCAAATTTAGCGGTATTGATATCTAACCGAGCAATAAAATCATCGCCATAATTACCTGCTACATTTATGAATCCATTATCTTCTTCTACTTTTATAATATTTAATTTTAACGCTTGAGTTTTTTCCGGTTGCACCTCTTCTTTCTTTTTGAGCGGCTGGCCCTGGATATCTTCAGGCACATCGGAAAAATTATCATCTTTATATTTTTCATACAAATAAAGGAGCCCGTTTTGTTGCGTAGCAGTTTTTTCTGTAATCCATTTTCCTTTATTTGTTTCTAGCTCCTTAATAATCTTTTTCAGCCAATACCTGTTTTCTTCTTGCCCTAAAGCGGTAATCAAATCCTGAATAAAAGACTGGTCTTTAGAGGGTTTTCCTTGCCAATCATTAGTGTAACTAGCGATATGCATACGAAAATCCTTACCATCATATTTACCTGTTATATCTATCCGCGGGCATTTGTATTCTTCGCTAATCTTAACCTCAATGTTATTAATTTTGCATTGATTTGTTGCTACGTCAGGAAACACTTCATGATTTATCTTATTCTTGTTAAGCAAGTATTGATTCAAAGCGCTGCTGCCTTTAAGATCGCCTTTCTCATCCAATAGAGGCTCGCCTTCATTAAGCAGAACTTCATATACCTTGCTTAATTTCTCTTCGTCTATACAGATGCCTGAACCTTCCAGGTTTTCATGGGTTGCCAGTTGAGTAAAAATGACCAAAGGCGTTGGAATATAACCTATATCCGTAAACACCATCAAGTAGTCTTTCTCTTCTTTATCTTTAGCGCGATAATTTAATGCCTCTAGGGGTTTGGCGCCGGTAATTTTACGCGGGAAACCCTTGCCTTTTGTATCCACAAACCTGAATTTTAAGTGATAAATAATATCCGTGCCTGCAAAAATGCCCATGAGTGTTTCAAATGTTTCAGCTGTTGAAAGCAAATGCTTAATTTCGGCCTCGAATTTATCGGCAACTACCGGATATTTTTCTTTTAATTCCGCGCATCTCCTCTTAATATAACGCGCTGCTTCTAAAATTAACTCATCTTTTTTAATCCTTGCCTGCATTAAAGCCTGCGTGTTTTTATCTGTGATGATTTCTTTAACCTCTTGCGCAGTTGCCGCCGGCTCGCAGGGGAAATTCTTCGCGCTGCCGGATTCAGGAGAGCTCTTTCTGTCTTGTTCTTCTAATTTTTCCGCGACTTGATACCACTTAAGCATAAATTGTAAATCCGGCCCCCACTCACCAATTCTCTTGCCCACGTATTTAGGGTCGGTATTCTTTTCTTTTTTTTCTATTTTTCCGGTAAAAGCATCAACGATAAAACCCTGCTCAGTAACCACCCAATAATAATATTGCCTTAGTAAAGGGGTTTTTTTACAATAAACCCACGCCTTAATTCTTTGTTTTGCCAGACGCCTTTTTACTTCAAGGGCAAGGCCAGCGCTATTTACAGGCAAATTATTCTTTTTAAACTCAGCCACATGCGAAGGTGTAAAAAATTTCTTTGTTTCATAGCATATTTTAGTGTATTTCTTGATATAATCGCTTTCATTTAGGTTCAGGGAATCATCAAAAGGCCTTTTTGTCACAAATTGCTGGATGTCTTTTAAGAATTCATCAGTGTGAGTTTTTAAACGCTCGGCAATCTCTAAAACCATTTTCTCATTTTTTGTTTTTCCGCTGTCTTGGGCATGGCGGTATAAAATATAAATTATTTTCCTTAAATTAGTATTGGCATTTTGGCACATATAAAGCACAAAATAATCAAGTTCAACATCATATAATTGCCTGCCGCCAATATGGCCCATGAGAAGATTCAGGTATTGCTGTTCGACATTTGCATAAGCTCCGGCCTTGGCTAATAAGCAGATAACGTCTAATTGGGTTCCCAAAGGAGCTAACCCGCCGATATCCTTAAGCTGAAACCCGAAAAAGGCATTGACAGCTTTATTGTATTTTTTAAATGCTTTCTCATGCAACCCAAGGTATGAATCCATGCGAGCTGACCTAAGAATTTTATATGCCAGATCCCAGTAAATATTTGGGGTAATACTTTGGTTCATCTAATTTTTCCATTACCTTAAATGGATCATCAAGCCTAGCCAGCTCATGGGCAGAAGCAATCAATTCTTCCAATGCTGGAGGATTCCTGAGGGTATCTGCATTCTTTGACCTATTGATAAACCTTAATTCCCAGAAATCGTGATTCAGTATTGTGGCAAACATATCTAAATCAACCTTTACATCTAAATTTACCTCCTTAAATAATTCTAAGGGTATATAAATAATCCAGCGCTTCAAGCCTAAGTGCGTTAACTGATAAAAGATTTTTCTCTTATCCCTTCCGGACAAAAGAAACTTTGTAGGCGTCTTTACTACGACAACTGTTACTTTCTTTTTAAAAATTTCTACAAGGCCTGCACGCCACTTGGCTTTTTTCTCTAAATGCTCTAAGACTGCAAATAACTTATCCTGGCACGTTTTAGTAGTTTCTTGAGAAAACTCTTTATCTTCCTCCATTATTGTAGAAATATGTTCCTCAATGGGCCTGCGTTCGTAATGGCTGCCTAA
>JALOQJ010000044.1 GCA_025453445.1 Candidatus Omnitrophota bacterium | reverse complement strand
TTATGATGATAGTCATATCGGCCATGCCCGCAGTCTTTATATTTTCGACGTAATCAGGCGTTATCTTAAGTATCGCGGTTTTGAAGTTAAATTTGTGCGTAATATCACTGACATCGACGATAAGATTATCAACCGCGCCAATGAACTTAAGGTTGATTGGAAGGAATTGGTTAAAAAATATATCGAGCGGTATTATGAAGATTTAAAAAGTTTAGGTATTGAAAAGGGTGATTTTGAGCCGCGGGCAACAGAAAATATCCCTGAGATGATTAAATATATTCAGGGCCTAATTGAAAAAGGTTTTGCTTATGAGGCTGGAGGAGATGTTTATTTTAATGTGCGGAAATTCTCTTCTTACGGAAAATTATCCGGCCAAAGCATTGACGCAATGGAAACAGGAGTGAGGATTGAGCCGACAGAACACAAGAA
Organism: Candidatus Omnitrophota bacterium; assembly: GCA_025453445.1. Taxonomy (GTDB): domain Bacteria; phylum Omnitrophota; class Gorgyraeia; order Gygaellales; family Profunditerraquicolaceae; genus JALOQJ01. Next base: position 6,613 of record JALOQJ010000044.1, on the reverse strand, counting down.
AGACCCCTTAGATTTTGCTTTATGGAAAAAATCCAAAGAAAATGAGCCATTTTGGGACAGTCCGTGGGGAAAGGGCAGGCCGGGTTGGCATATTGAATGTTCTGTAATGAGCCAAAAATATTTAAAGACCGATACACTTGATATTCATGCTGGGGGGCGCGATTTAATTTTTCCCCATCATGAGAATGAAATTGCTCAGAGCGAGGCTCTAAGCGGCAAACCTTTTGCCAAATATTGGATGCATGGCGGGCTGCTGACTATTAATAGCCAAAAAATGGCAAAGTCTTTGGGGAACTTTGTGACGATTAAAGATTTTATGAATAAATATAAGTATGCTGATTTGCTGAAATTATTTTTTCTCTCTGCGCATTATTCCAGCCCAATAGATTACACCGCGGAAAAAATTGAAGAAACCAAACAGGCGCTGGAGCGGATTTTAATTCTTTTAAACAAGGTAGAAGAAAATCCGGTGAGCAATAAAATTAAAGAAATAGAAGATGTTAAAGATAATTTTATTAAGGCGATGGACGATGATTTTAATACGCCGCAAGCATTAGCCTGTATTTTTGAGCTGGTAAACCTGGCTAATAAAAATATCGGAAATGCAGATTTTACTTCTGTTGCTAAAAATACCTTAAAAGAATTGCTGAATCTGTTGGGTTTAAAACTTAATTTTGATCAAAATGAAGATACTGCGGATGAAACAAAATTAATCCAGGATTTAATTGATAAACGGATTCAGCTGAAGAAAGAGAAGCAATATTCTGAAGCAGATAAAGTCAGGGAAGATTTAGAAGAAAAGGGTATTATATTGGAAGATACAAAAGACGGTACCACTTGGCGGAGAAAGCTATAGTTATCCACAGAGTAGGGGACGTTTAAACGTCCCCTACTACTTGTAAAACAACAGATTTATTTATAAGATGCTTAGCGAGTGGCCCCTAGGAGCAGGGGACATTCCCCAAGGTGCCAGGCTTAAGATAAATAAGTATTTATGCGGAAAGGGTGTCCCCTTTGGGAACGTCCCCAAGTGAGAAAATGCGGCAGATTTATTAGACGAGCGCTCCCGAGAAAATACAGACAAGACAAATGCGTAACGGTTAAAGGAAATCATGAAGGGAAAATTTATTACATTTGAAGGTTCTGAGGGATGCGGTAAGAGTACACAGTCCAAGCTACTTTATGGGTACCTGAAAAAGAAAGGTTATCCTGTAATTTATCTGCGCGAGCCAGGAGGAGTAAGAGCAAGCGAATCAATCAGGAATTTTCTCTTAAATCCGAAAAATAAAATTTCGCCTGCTGGAGAAACTCTGCTTTATATGGCTGCGCGCGCAGAGGTGGTCAATGAAATTATCAAACCTGCGTTAATGGCGGGTAAAATTGTTATCTGCGACAGGTTTCTTGATTCGACGATTGCTTATCAGGGTTATGGCCTGGGAATTGATGTTAAGCTGATTAAGCTGATGGGAGAATTTGCTACTTTAGGGATTAAGCCGAATTTAACCATACTTCTTGATTTGGCAGTAAAAAAAGGCCTGAAGCATCGCGAGTTTAAAAAAGATCGCATTGAACAGAGATCACTCAGCTATCATGAGCGGGTAAGAAAAGGATATCTTAGCCTTGCGCGTAAAGAGCCCGGAAGAATAAAAATTATTAAACTTGATGATGATATGTTTGTAACACAGTCAAAAGTTCGAGAAATATGCCATTCAATTCTATAAGAGGACAGGATAAGGCAATCGCTTTGTTGCAGGATTCTATCAGGAATAACCGCCTTGCTTCTAGCTACCTTTTTACTGGGCCGGAAGGAGTTGGAAAAAATTTAGTTGCTTTGACTCTTGCTAAAGCTTTGAATTGCGAAAAGAGCAGCTTCGACGCCTGTGATGAGTGCGTTTCCTGCCAAAAAATAGATAAGCTTAACCATCCTGATTTGCATCTTTTGGGTGCTGTTTCCGGAGATAATGAAGATGAATCCGAAGTAATTAAAATCGAAGCTATCCGTCAGTTGCAGAGAGAGATTAATTTAAGGCCTTATGAGGCAAAGACAAAAGTTTTTATTATTAACAATGCTCATCAGTTGACTGCTGAGGCCAGTAATGCCCTCTTAAAAATCTTAGAGGAACCGCCGGCCCATAGCCTGATAATTTTAATCACTGCGAAGCCGTCCTTATTGTTCCGGACAATTATTTCCCGCTGCCGGATTTTAAAATTTGCTTCATTGCCGAGGCTGGAGCTTAAAGAAATATTGAAGAAAGAACATCATCTCCCTGAAGATGAAGCACATTTCCTGGCTTCTTTCTGCGAAGGCAGGATTGGTTTCGGCCTGAAAATGAAAGACAGCGCGATCTTTAGAGAAAAAAATACTATCATCGATGGTTTTAGCCGGTATGCGGATTCAAACTATGAAACTTCTTTGCCGCAGGACAGAGCAACTATTCGTAAACATCTGAATATCCTCTCGATATGGCTGCGTGATATCTACTTAGCCAAAGCCGGTGTACAAGGCGAAGAAATTATTAATTTTGACCGCAGGTATGAATTATCTAAATTGGCAAAAGATTATTCATTTAGCGATTTAGATATTGCCTTTAAGGCAGTGTCTGATTCGTTGTTGTACCTGGAGCAAAATATAAATACAAGATTATTGCTTTCTAATTTGAGGCTGGCTCTGAAAGGATAGTTCCATGGAAAAACCTATTTTTGTAAAATTAAGAGATTCAGGGCAGGTGTACCCTTTTACCTCCATGCCTGAATTTGTCGTTAAAGAAGGCACTTATGTTATTGTTGAGCATGACCGCGGTTTGGATTACGGACAGATTGTTACATCCGGTGAAGCAGGCGGGGAAGATAACTCCAAAGAGCCGATTAAAAAAATAGTCCGTCTTGCCACGGACAACGATTTAAAGCAGATCAGTGATAATCGGCTGAAGGCAAAAGAAGCTTTTAATACCTGCAATAAAAAGATTGATGAGCATAAACTGGAAATGAAATTGGTCGAGGCAGAATATTCTTTTGACCGCACCAAGATTATTTTTTATTTTACTGCTTCCGGCAGGGTGGATTTCCGGGAATTGGTCAAGGATCTCGCAAAAATTTTTAAGGCCCGGATTGAGCTGCGCCAGATCGGTGTGCGCGATGAAGCGCGGCTTTTCGGAGGCTATGGTTCCTGCGGCCGTGAGCTTTGCTGCAGGAAGTTTTTGAAAGATTTTGAGCCGGTAACGATTAAGATGGCTAAAGAAGAGGGCTTACCCTTAAACCCGCCGAAAATTTCCGGGCTTTGCGGAAGATTGATGTGCTGCCTGAGTTTTGAATATGAAACTTATAAAATGTTATCCAAGGGCCTGCCGCATGAGGGAGAAAAAATTACCACCCCCCAGGGCAAGGGCAAGGTTGTGAACATCAATGTTTTTAAACGCACTGCCACAGTAGAGCTTGAAGAGGGCGGCTATACTGAGATGGTCTACAAATGACGAAAAAGTTTTATATTACTACTCCTTTATATTACGTTAATGCTGCGCCGCATATCGGCCATTCCTATACGACTATTGCCGCAGATACCTTGGCCCGTTTTATGAGGCTTAACCTTGGCAAGGAGAATGTATTTTTCTTAACCGGCACAGATGAGCATGGCCAGAAAATACAGAAGGCAGCTGATGCTAAAGGCATGCTGCCGCAGGATTTTGCTGATGAAACAGTCCCTCATTTTAAGGAACTTTGGAAGAGCCTGAATATTTCTTACGATTATTTTATCCGTACTACTGATAAAGCACATATCGAGTTTGTGCAAAGAGTCCTGCAGATGGTTTTTGACAAGGGCGATATCTATGAGGATAAATACGAGGGGCTATACTGCACGCCTTGCGAGGCATTTTGGACGAAACTGCAGGCGTCGGATAATCTTTGCCCTGACTGCAAGAGGCCGCTTGAGTTAATACAGGAAACTAATTATTTTTTCAGGCTTTCTAAATATCAGGATTGGCTGATTGAACATATAAAGAATAACCCCGAGTTCATTAAGCCTGAAATTAGGCGTAATGAAGTTTTAAGTTTTTTGACCCTAAATAAGCTGGACAATCTTTGTATTTCACGTCCTAAGGAACGTCTGAGTTGGGGTATACCTTTACCGTTTAGTCCGGGGCACGTTACTTATGTCTGGTTTGATGCGTTGATTAACTATATAAGCGCCGTGGGCAAATTTGATGAAAACGGCAGGTATGAGTCAAAATGGTGGCCTGCCGAGCTGCACCTGATGGCCAAGGACATATTGAGGCAGCATACCGTATATTGGCCGATTATGCTTAAAGCCCTTGATATAGAATTGCCAAAGACTATTTTTGCCCATGGCTGGTGGATGATCAACGATGCTAAAATGTCAAAATCGCGTGGCAATGCGGTGAATCCATTGGAGATGGTAGCAAAATACGGTATTGATGCTTATCGTTATTTTCTTTTAAGAGATGTGCCGTTTGGCATGGATGGTAATTTTTCAGAAGAGTCTATTATTAAACGATACAATAGCGATTTGGCAAATGATCTGGGTAATCTTGTTTACCGTACGCTGACAATGGTGGAAAAATATTATCAGGGAAAAATCCCTGAGGGAAAAAGTGGCGATGAGAAAAGCATGGCTATACGAGCCAAGATAAATTCTTTACATAATGATGTAGGTGCCTGTTTAACGGATGATTTTAATTTTAGCGGTGCTTTAGAGAAGATTTGGGAATTGATTAATGCGGCTAATAAGCATGTTGAAGAAACCAAACCGTGGAATTTAGCCAAAGAAAATAAAACCGAAGAATTAAAAGCTTTTATTCGTTTGTTGGTTGATGTAATCAGGGCAGTGGCTGAACAAATTTATCCTTTTATGCCTGATACAGCGCAGGCAATAAAAGAACAGTTCGGCGAAAAAGAGATTATTAAAGGCAAGCCATTATTTCCCCGCATAGAAATCTCGTAGGCATATGTTAATAGATACCCACTGTCATCTAGACTTTCCTGAATTTAACCCTGACAGGGATGAAGTAATTAAGCGTGCCCAGGCAAACGGCATAGCCTATATTATCAATATCGGCTCAAGCCTATCCAGTTCAAAAAATTCCTGCGCATTAGCTGAAAAGTATGACTTTATTTATGCCGCTGTCGGTATTCATCCGCACGAAGCTGATGGTTTTGATGATGCAATGAGGAAAGAAATCGAAATATTGGCCAAGTGCGGAAAAGTAGTGGCAATCGGCGAGATCGGCCTGGATTATTATAAAAATTATTCTAAAGCAGAAAACCAAAGGCAGTTATTTGAGTCTTTACTGGATTTGGCAAAAGATAATGATTCACCGGTTGTGATTCATAGCCGTGAGGCTGCGGAAGATACTCTAAGCATACTAAAAAATAAAAAAATTAATAAGGTAGTAGTGCATTGTTTTTCCGGTAATGAAGATTTTTTAAAAGACTGTCTTGATTTGGGGTATTTTATTTCCTTTACCTGCAATATTACTTATAAAAAAGCGCAAAATTTAAGGGATCTTGTTAAACTGGCGCCTCTGGAGCGGATTTTTTTAGAAACTGATGCGCCGTATCTTTCTCCTGAAGGCCTGCGCGGCAGGAGGAATGAGCTGATAAATGTTAAGTTTGTTGCTGAAGAGATCAGCCGGATTAAAGGCATCAGCTTTGATGAAGTTGCTCGGGTGACTACAGAAGCAGCAAAAAATTTTTTTAATTTAAGATGAACCCCGCACCTTCACAAAATTCTAGAAGGTTGGTGGGAGTATGAATAAAAAAGAAGGTGCGGGGTGAATTCGGAAATTTCCCTTGTTAAATGTAATAGCTATGAATTTAGCCTGGTTAGTGCCTCGATCAGGCGTGCGGTTGATTTATTGGGTGGAATAGAAAAATTTGTTCAGCCAGCAAGCAAAGTCTTAGTAAAACCTAATCTTTTAATGGCAAAAGAGCCGGAGTTTGGCATTACTACTCATCCGGAAGTTGTGCGTGCGGTAATCAAAATATTAAAAGAAATTAATTGTAAAGTGATTGTTGGCGACGGGCCAAGCGTCTGGGGAGGTTTTGTTGAAAACGTAGAGGAAGTCTACGCAAAAACAGGGATAAAAAAGGTTTGTCTTGAGGAGCAGGTTGAGTTGGTAGAATTCGATAAGCGCAGGATGCGGGAAAAATTTCCTCTGACAACCTGGCTGGATGAATGTGATTATTTTATTAATCTTGCTAAATTCAAGACGCACGAATTAACGCTTCTTACCGGTGGAGTAAAAAATCTTTTTGGCCTGGTGTCCGGGACTTTTAAGACAGAATTGCACAAGAATTATTTTGATCCGGAAGATTTTGCAAGGGTTGTTGTGGATATTTACGCAGAAGCAAAGCCGAACTTAACTATTATAGACGGTATCTTAGCAATGGAAGGGGATGGCCCGGCAACCAGCGGTAAACTGCGTAAGGCCAATGTATTATTAGCCGGCTCTGATTGTGTAGCTTTAGACAGCGTCTTAGCTTCGATTATGGGCATTCAGCCAAAGGATGTACTTACGACAAAGATTGCTAGCCAAAGAGGGCTTGGAGAAGCAAATATTAATGCTATTTCGATATTAGGTGAACAGCTTAAAGATGT
>JALOQJ010000043.1 GCA_025453445.1 Candidatus Omnitrophota bacterium | reverse complement strand
TCCAATTCCTGCATTTGATGTGCTTTTATGAAAAAGGTAATAAAAATCCCTGCATGTAGCAAAATTAGCATACTAATAGCAGGAACGATCATATAGGGCAAGAGATCCAGCCTAAGGCTATTCTTTTCTTTTTTTCCCCGTGATTCTTCAGGAAGCAGGTTTATCTCTATCATTTTATGGCCGTAAAGCTAACCCAAGCGCTATTGCTAACTGGCTTGACGAAGATTTTATTTTTTCCGCGTCAAGGCTGCTTGAGATGCGTATCTGTTTTAAAGGCTCCCAGTACTCAACCTCAATACCCAAAAGATTCGCCAAGGCATCTTTAAAACCAGGGAATAAACCCCCCGCGCCGCTCAAGAAAATCTTCCCCACACTAGAGGCACTCTGGCTCTCATAATAATCAAAAGAAACCCTGATTTCCCCGGCAAGCCCGGATAGAACCGTTTCGCCGGCCTGAATTATTTTTTGTATTTTTTCTTTTTCCGGGTTAATCTTTAATTCCTCCGCAGCTTTAAAATCTATTGCAAAACTATCGGCAATCTTATGGGTAAAATTATTTCCGGCGATATTAATATCCCTGCTTAATAAAGAAGGTGTGCCGTCTTCCAGTATATTAAGGTTACTGAAAGTTGCCCCGACATTCAGCAGGGCGAATGATTTAGGCCGAGTGCTATTTTCGCGGGGATAGCTGAAATTAAAAGCATTGACCAAGGCAAGCGAATCTATATCGATAAGGTTTATTTTAAAATCCGCGGCTTCGAATATTTTTATCCGTTGAGCAAGAAAATCTTTTTTCACCGCCACAATGGCAACCAGCATTTTATTTTCCTGCGGGTTATCTTTCAGGATAACCACATCCATATTTACTTCAGCCAACGAAAAAGGAATATACTTCTGGGCCTCAAATTTCAGGGCCTTTTTTAATTCATCGCGGCTCATTTTAGGGAAATTCACATAACGGATGATCGTTGCCGGCCCGGAAACAGCAATATTTGCTAGCCTCAGATCCATCCGCTGCGCAGCCTGCTTCAATGCCTCTGGCCCCGGGGCAGGACCAAGATAAAAATCAGAGAGCTCTACTCCTTCCTTGGAAAATTTAAGCTTACAGAATTTAATTGCCGATGTGCCTAAATCAAGCCCCAGGCAAATCCTGTCTTTTTTAAAATTATTCATCGTAAAAATACACCTTTTTCTGTATACTTAGGAATATTTTCCGGCGGCTGGGATTTCTTCTGTTCAGCTACAGGCAAAGTATCTTTTGAAGTTTTTTCTTCTGTTGAAAGCACTGTTGTTTTCTCTGTTTCTGCTATGCTTATCTCAGGGATAACCTCTCTTACAGTTGGTTTATAAGCAGTTTTAAATAATACAAAGCCAATATATAATGCACCGATAATAACGGATAACAAAATTATTTTTTTTCTCACCCCGCACCTTCTTTCTTATTTAATAACTACCCCTTTACCTTCTGAATCTAAGAAGGTGCGGGGCTCATTGATTATCCTCCCTTATCCTGCCAAGTAAGTATACCATTGAGAGTATTCTTATCATCACAGCCGAAATTACTGATATAAGGAAAATATGGCGGAGTACGGCCCTCAAGCATACGGCTATCGTAAACAAAATTCCTGCCATAACCCGTAGCTCCCCGCCAACCGCCAAAAGTCCCGAAAGCGCCGTAATAATTAGTAATTACCCCTCCCAATATATTAGCGATTCCCCGGTCACCAATAGTATCATAATTATCTACGGTAAAAACACCTGTAGGCGCCATAACTATGCCATGCACATTAATATTAGAAGGAGCATTATTGCTAATCCTGACATTGCCTCCCCAGGAAATTATGCCTAAAACATTGGTATAAGGCAGCCCTGTAGTAGAATTTATTGCAGAGAGTTCATTCGCAGGCGTAGCGAGATTATCCGGAGTGTAATTTTGATATTTGACATTATTGGTGATAACGATATCTTTTTCGCTTGAAACAGTTACTTTAGAATTACCTTCTACCGTACCGGAAAAACTTGTTATGATATCATTGCTATAAATAACAATCCCGCTATTAGATGCGCCGTCAGGAACGCCATTATAAGTAACTGTCCCTGTACCAACAGTTTCTACAGAGGTCTGGTTAGTGCCGTAATTAACGGAAATCTTTTTTGTGGTTGAGCCGCTTTTGATTTCATAAAGCGGTCCGCTTGAGCCTACAGACATGCTTATCGTAGGGTCATCATCTGAATAATGCCGGCCGGAAGTCTGGCATTTAATATATATACCGCCTGTAATATTCATACCGCTGTCTGCTATCACATATATTCCATTAGAACTGGGTTCATTACTCAGGCTGCCGCCCAAGGCCTGTTTTTTCAGGTCTGACTGTGAAACACTGGTTTCCAGTGTAATCGCAGGCTGGCTCCTATCAAAACCTTTATCAAAGGTAGGCTTATCAACAAATACCTCCTGCTGAGTCTGAGAATTGATATAAGAATTATAATCAGCATCGAGAAACAAGGGATCGCCTCTACCGTCTCCGTTTCGATCATTATAATAGCAAGCAGCAGCATTAGATTGCTCCACTATTTCAGTAAAATGCCCGGAAGGATTGCCGATGAAACTGAAATACTGGTTGGTGCGCACCGGGCCGGTAAAATTGGTATTTGAGGTAAACCAGACTGTTGTACCGTCAGGAGTAAGATGATTAAAAGTAAACAAAGCATATTTGGCGAAATTCAGCCGGGTAACGGTAATCTCAAAGGTACCACCGAGGAGGGCAATATTTTTTCCTATCCCCATTACAGTGCCAGTTGCATCAATTGTATACGTATAATAAAAGGTATACGACTCGATGCCCTGCCAAGTAGTAGGCGCACCATTAGCCTGAACAACGATATTTGCCGCATAGCTGCCCGGAATTGCCGTATCCAAGCTTAACGGAGTAATTGAAAATACTGCCCGGTTATTATCGAGAATGGTAAACTGAGTTTCACCCGGAGCATAGGCGTAATCACGCAAAAATCCCAGAGGATTATTTGCAGTGACGTAATCAGAAATGGCGGAAGATTGTGTAACAGTCAATAAGCGGTCTTTCATACCTATCCGGATACGTTTTCTTAATTCTGCCCGCGCATGGTTTGCCCCGGCTTCCACAAGGCTCAATGCCTCCAAAGCATATTTCTCGTTATCCGCCACCCGCTTCTCCGTAACTAAGCCGGAAAAATACACTGCAGTCAATACTAATATCACTGACAATACCATCATACAAACCGCCAAAACTATCCCCTTCTTACCCATTAAAATTCTCCCTCTAGAGGCTGTTCTACAGCCGGAGTCCCCGTCACAGTAACATTCTTATTCCGCAAGGCTACCTGTGAAGTCAGGCTAAAATTATTTTCTTTCTTTGTAATTAATTGTATGGTGACTAAACCATTGCTAACGCTAAAATTAATATCTTCAACTTCGCTTCCGATAACAACGCTATTCGCAGTCCCTTCTTTTTTTAAAAGCCTGCGCGGGTTTACCGGGTCTAATTTAAAAGTGATTTTATTAAACGTAGAAATTGCCCCACCCGAACTAAAAACAGGATTATAGAAATCAATCCTTTTATTGCTGTCGCTAATCGCAAGGCTGTAACTACTGCCGCCGATTATCCAATTGGAATTTGTCTGGCGCAAGAGCCGAATCATCTCATCCATCGCTCTTCTGGCCTCCTGTTGTTCTACTATTTTACCGCGGCCTGCGCGCCAGCTGTTATTCGAGCTGGTTAAAACAACTAAAATCGCAGAAAATAATACGCCAAAGATCAGCACCACCACTAACAATTCAATCAAAGTAAAACCTTTACGCATCATTTTATTCCTTGGAAATTAAAGTCACTATTTCAACGGGAGAATCAAGGCGGTTATTAACCAGCATTGTATCTTCTCCTGAATCAAAAATACCGTTAAAATTCCTGTCCTCACCAACTATTTTCTCACCTTTTAACCTGAAAGCGATGATAATGCGGATTTTCTTTAAATCGGTATACGGAGAAACAGGGGTAACTTCTACTATGCCCTTGGCATTTGCCGCGTCAAAACCATTCACATTAAATATACTGCTTGCCAGGCTGTCAAAAGTAGAATTTTTTATTTCTTCTAATTTTGCCTGACCGGCATTTATCGCCAGCGTAGTTTTTCGGCTGACATCATTTAACAAAAATAAATTAACATATACCAGTAACAGGCCGCAGAGGGTAAAAGCAAGAATACCCGCAGTAAATAAAACCTCGATCAGGGTAAAACCCTTAGTTAATGACTTCATCATTCGGCCCGGCTGCCTGACTTGCGTTTGCATGGATAGAGCCTTCTTCATCAAGATAAAAATACCTGCCTTTGAGGATTCCGGTTGGTTCAGCATTTAAAGTTATACCAGTGCTACTAATGCTATAAGAATACCTATAATTCTGCTTGGTTCCGCTGGCCAATTCTGCCTCAAGATAAGGAGGATCGGTTGTGTTTAAATCGGTTAAAGTTTCGGGAAAATTATTCTTATCTGTATAATAAAGCTGGCAGGCTTTCCAGATAGTTTTCATATTTGCCATTGTCGCTGCTTCATTGGCAAAAACCCGCGACTGCATCAACCGAGGAACAGCTATGGCAATTAGGACTAAAATTATCGCTACTACTGTGATAATCTCAACAAGCGTAAACCCGCGTTGTGATATCCTTTTCATTCTTTTTTATCGCAATCTTCAGAGATTAATGAACCGCCGGTAACTACCAAATAATTCTTTTTACCGGTCAAATTGCATTTCACCGGCATAGCCGAACAGCTATATCCGGATGGCTCAAGCCGTAAACAATTATAATTATAACTTTTCATATAAGGCTGATTAAGATAACTTTTATCAAGGTATGCTGGTTTAGTTTCTGACAAGGTAACAAGGCTGGAAGGAAAAACTCCTGAATTATCTTTAGCATAATTCTCTAAAGCCGTAGAAATTATCCTTAAGGTATTCAGGGCATTGGTTTCATTTTGTGCAATGCTAATCCTGACTACCTGTTCAATGGCAATCCTTAAAGCCAGAATAATTACCGCTGAAATTATTACCAATGCAATAAGGCTTTTTGCTTGATTATTCTTTATCATATTGAATAATTCTACCATTAATAATTATTTACTGCAATAAGAAATTACTGTAGGCTTGTCCAAGTATTACAGGCACTGACATCAGTAGGAGGAGTAGCATTACCATCATCAAGAGAACGAATGACTCCATCCGTAGTAACGCAAAACTTACGCTTCCCTGCCGTACCATAGGCCTCCGGCACAGCGCTGGCAAAAAAATCCGCATCTATTCCTGTGCCTGAGATTTGAAATATATACCCGCTATTACGGCAGTCCGAAACATTAGTACAAAAATTTCCGTAGGGCGGAGTAGCATTTTGTAAATCCGCTACACTATCAGGCAATAAATTACCGGCGCTTAAACGATATGACTGCGCAGCAGAAAAAATACTCCCCAGTAAAGAAGTTGCTGCTGATTCATTGGTGCTTATACGAGTAGTGAGCATATTCGGCACAGCTATCATCGCCAAAATCCCTATAATAGCTATCACCACTATAATTTCCGCTAAAGAAAAACCTCTTGTCTTTACTCTCATAGTAATATTATAGCAAAATTAAAAATAAAAGGGGAGATTTTTCAGTTCTCCCCTTTTATTTAACACGTTAAAAGTTACTCTTAGCCAGCATATGCAGCTTCTGCAATCTGCCCTCCGGTCGTACCAGTAAAAGTCTTAGTACCGTTATTAACACCGTTAGGTGTGGCTACGAAGGTATAACCAGTAGCTGCTGAAGTACACTTATATACATAACCTTGAACTGTCTTGTTGCCACCGGCTACATCCAAACAATAGCTGGTTCCAGCCTGCCCTAAATCAGCAAGAGCTGCCGGGTAGCTGCCGCTACTTTGACTAGCAGCATAAGTTTCTGCTACTGTACAAAGGCTATGCACATTGGCTTTAGCTGCTGCCTCATTAGCTGTTTTTCTGGCATTTAACAGGTTCGGGATTGCGATAGCTGCCAGTAATGCGATGATTGCAACAACGATCATGATTTCTACGAGCGTAAAACCGCGTCTATTCATATTATGAAGCCTCCTTCCTAAGGTAAAATTAACTTTTGGTGCTTTTACTTGCCACTTACTTCCTATGTTGCTCTTTTCTTAGATGATTTCTTTTGCCCTAACCATAAGAAGCAATTAGCTTTAAGCAGCCTAAGTCCCCTTATTTTGTCACTTGATTTCTTATACCACCTCCTTTCCTTTTTGTCAAGCTAAAAAAACAACCTATTCTCCATATAGGCTTTGTCCAAGCCAGCCTTAATGAATTAAGGCCGAAGAATAGGTTATTTTACGCTAATTTAATAATTATAAAGACGTTTTCCCGCCTATTCCCCGCTCAATGGATGATCTCTAAAAGAAGTATAGCATGCGATTACAGGAAGTTCAAGCTGCAGGCTACCTAAACCAATTAATCGTCTTTTTTAAACCTTGTTCCAGATTGACTTCAGGTTGCCAACTGAGGAGTTTTTTGGCGCGGGAGATATCAGGCTTGCGCTGGCGGGGGTCATCCTGAGGCAGGGATTTATAAATAATTTTACTCTTTGTAGCGGTTAATTTAATTACCAGTTTCCCGAATTCAAATATAGTAAATTCAACTGGATTGCCTAAATTTACCGGATCATTGGTTTTAGCGTCCATTAACCTTTTAATACCCTCTACTAAATCATCCACATAACAAAAACTGCGCGTCTGCTTTCCTTTGCCATAGACAGTAATTGGTAAATTATTCAGTGCCTGATAAATAAAATTCGGCACTACCCTGCCGTCATTAATACGCATTCTCGGGCCATAGGTGTTAAAAATCCGCACAATCTTGGTATCTATTTTATGCACGCGATAATATGCCATGGTAATTGCTTCGGCAAAACGCTTTGATTCATCATAACAGCCGCGCACGCCGATGGAATTAACATTGCCCCAGTAAGTTTCAGGCTGAGGATGCACTAAGGGATCACCGTAGACTTCAGAAGTTGATGCGAGCAAGAATTTTGCTTTTTTTGCTCTGGCAACGCCTAAGGCATTGTGCGTACCTAAAGAACCAACCTTAAGAGTTTGGATAGGGAATTTTAAATAATCTTCCGGCGAGGCAAGCGAAGCAAAATGCAAGATATAATCAATTTTCCCTTTTACCTCGATATATTTTGCGACATTATGCTCAACAAATTTAAAATTT
>JALOQJ010000042.1 GCA_025453445.1 Candidatus Omnitrophota bacterium | reverse complement strand
AAAAACAGGAATTATCGGGACATTGCTTTTTACCGCGATAAAGCCTACCCCTGGTTGCGGTTTAGTGAATTTACCGCTAGCCTGACGGGCACCTTCGGGAAATAAAAGCAGGCCCTCATTATTTTTTAAAACCTGCAAAGCTGTTTTTATGGCTGACAAATCAGCTGAATCCCGCTTAACCGGAAAAACATGCCATTGCCTTAAGACCCATGCACAAAAACGATTCTTGAACAAATCATGCCTTGCCATATACCTTAAAGAACGGCCGGCAGCCACTCCGATTAGCGGAGGATCAGCAAAACTTACATGATTACTAGCAATGATAAATCCACCCTTAGCCGGAATATTTTCCCTGCCATACACTTTAAACCAGAATAAAATCTTAAAGAGCAGGTAAAAAAGAAACCTGCATACATAATACATCATAGAGCGAGAATTATCTGCCTACCAATCTCAAGTAATTTTTTAGAACGAGATAAACTTTTTGATTCTGCATACAGCCGCATGATTGGTTCTGTTCCCGAACCGCGGAACATCAGCCAGCTCTCATCTTCGCAGATCAATTTAATTCCGTCGCTATCGTTAATTTTTACGACTTTTTTACCTAATAATTCATTGGGCAGCTGTTCTTTCGGAGGCTCAACGCGCTTTTCAAGATGTAAATCGTTACGCACATAATAATATTTGCCGAATTGTTTTTCAGTATCATTTAGAATCTTTAAAATATTCTTCTTGCGGTAAACCATCATCTCAAGGAGTAATAACCCTGCCATGGTGCCGTCGCGTTCAGGAATGTAATTTTTTACTCCCATCCCTCCTGCTTCTTCACCGCCGGCTACAACATCCTCAGTTTCCATTAAATTAGAAATGTATTTAAAACCAACAGGGGTTTCATATAATTTGATCTTTAAAAAACGCGCAATATTATCAATCATCGCCGTCCCGCAAACAGTTTTTACCACACCTCCTGACCAATTCCTGTCCTGATTCAGGTGTAAGGCTAAAAGTCCAAGGATTTTTTGCGGGTGGATAAACACACCTTCGGGAGCCACGGCAGCAATCCTGTCAGCATCGCCGTCTAAAGCTATGCCTAAATCATATTTGCCTTTTTTAACCCGTTCTTTTAACTCTTCCAGGTTATCCTCTACAGGCTCAGGCCTGCCTCCGTCAAAAGAAGGATTGATAGTATTGCGCATAAAATCCAGTTTTATGCTTGAGCCTTTTAAAACTTCGGCAATCAGGCTGTCGCCTGAGCCATACATAGCATCAACTAAAATCCTGAATTTTTTGCTCTTAATTTTTTTGAAATCAATATATGAACGGATAAATTTGATATAATCCTTAGTTAGGTCTTCTGTCTTTATCCGGCAGGAAGAATCACCACTATCTTTCACCGAAGTTTTTCCCAGTAAGCTCTCTACTTTCTTAGTTACCTCTACGTCTGCTGCTCCGCCGGAAGAATTCTTAATTTTATATCCGTTATATTCAGCCGGATTATGCGAAGCAGTAATCATAATCCCCAGATCAAAGCCCTTATTTTTTACTGCAAAACTTAAAGCCGGGGTAGGAATCGGCCTGTCTGAAAGAATAACATCTATACCGTTAGCAGCAAAAACTTTTGCCGCGAGGCCGGCAAAAATACCTGACATAAAACGCGTATCAAAACCCACGGCAATTATCTTCCCCTCGCCCAGATAATCAGCAACTGCCTGAGAAAGAATCTTTAAGTTACTAAATGTGTAGGTATCCCCGATAATTGCCCGCCATCCGTCGGTGCCGAATTTAATCTGCTGAGTTTCCTGCATTTCTTATCCTTTCTATGGCAAGTTTAATATTTCTGGCGCCAAATATATACGAGCCGGCTGCCAGAATATTTGCGCCGGCATTAATCACTTTTTTAGCAGTACTTTCGTTAATCCCTCCATCCACTGCAATATCTTTTTTAAAAATTTTACGTAATTTTTTGATTTTAGGCAGGACTGCCGGAATAAAGGACTGTCCTCCAAAGCCGGGGTTAACTGACATTATCAGGACAAAATCAACTGATTTCAACACAGGGATAATTCTGCTTAATGGCGTGGCAGGGTTCAATGAAATACCTAATTTAATATCCTTGGTATCCAGCTTTAATCTTAAAGCTAAAGCTTTTAATCTCAGCGCTGAAAGCGTTTCAATATGCACAGTAATCATATCGCTGCCAGCATCAATAAAACTATCCACGAAATCTTCAGGATTTTCTATCATCAAATGCACATCTAAAGGCAACCTTGTTACCCGGCGGATAGATTTTACCACAGCTGGGCCGATAGTAATATTAGGGACAAAATGCCCGTCCATCACATCGATATGCAACAAATCGCATCCTGCAGCTTCAACCTTAATAATCTCTTTTTCAAGGCAGCTAAAATCCGCCGATAATAACGAAGGCGCGACTTTTATCATAAGTAGAGCCTCTTTCTTCTGATATAATTAAATACTGCATCCGGCACAAGATAGCGAAAAGATAAACCCTTCTTAATGCACTCCCTGATTTCAAAAGCAGAAACATCTACTGCTCTGATTGCCACGGTCTGAATATAGGCAGGAATATCTTCCAGGGGATAGCCTGGCCGTGTGGCAACCACAAACTTTACGATTTTAATAATTTCGTTTAGATCCTTCCATTCAGCCAGGTACTTTAAGAGATCAGATCCGCTGATAAAATACAATTCGTCTTTAGGATAAACCCTGCTTAGCTCTTTTACTGTCTCTATCGTATAAGAACGCCCGGGCCGCTTTATTTCAAGGTCTGAAACTGAAAAATATTCATTCCCTTTAATTGCCAGTTTTATCATTTCATACCTTGCCCTTGCCAAGGCGATTTCCGTGTCAGACTTGTGCGGCGGCAAGGCAGCAGGAACAAAAATTATTTTATCCAAACAGAGTTTTTCACGCGCTTCTTCAGCCAAAATAAGATGCCCTATGTGCAACGGATTAAAGGTACCGCCTAAAATACCAATTTTCATATTCAGCTATCAGCTATCAGCTATCAGCTGAAGACTGAAAGCTGACGGCTGAAAGCTAAAAATTAATTTAACTACGAATCTGACCATCACCAAATACCACATACTTATACGTTGTCAACTCTTCGAGCGCCATCGGCCCCCGTGCGTGCAATTTATCTGTTGAGATTCCAATCTCAGCGCCTAAACCAAACTGGTAACCGTCAGTAAAGCGCGTTGAAGCATTTAGATAAACACAGGCAGAATCCACCTCTCGCAGGAATTTTTCCGCGTTCAACTTATTTTTAGTGACGATTGCATCTGAATGGTGTGTGCCGTAATTATTTATGTGCTCAATCGCCGCTTTAACACTATCTACGACTTTCACCGACGAGATTAAATCAAGATACTCCGTGTGGTAATCTTTTTCGCTTGCTGCCTTAATCCCTTTAACGATTTTAGCTGTTTTGGTACAACCGCGGATTTCCACACCGGCTTTTTTGAAAATTTCAATCATCGCAGGCAGAAATTTTTTGGCGATATCCTGATGCACCAACATAGATTCCATAGCATTACAAACACCGGGACGCTGCACCTTAGCATTAAAACAAATTTTCTCTGCCATTGCCAGGTCTGCGTATTTATCAACAAAAACATGACAAATACCTTTGTAATGCTTGATTACCGGGATGCGCGAAAGACTGACTACTTTTTTAATCAGGCCCTCTCCGCCGCGCGGCATTACCAGGTCTATATATTTATCTAATTTTAGCAAGATATTAATTGCGCGCCTGTCTGTAGTAGCAACCATATTTACTGCGCCTTCGGGAATCCTGTTACGCTTTAATACAGCCTGCAGAATTTTATAGATTGCAAGATTCGTTTGCACTGCTTCTTTGCCACCGCGTAAAATTACGCTGTTGCCGGATTTAAAACACAGGCCAATGCATTCCGCAGTTACGTTGGGCCGCGATTCATAAATAATCAGGGCCACTCCGATAGGAACACGCACTTTATGAATTTCAAGCCCATTGGGGCGTGTCCATTTTTTTATCGTCTCACCAACAGGATCGGCTAATTTCACTAACCCCGACAAAGAATCAACCATTTCTTTTATGCGTTTATCATTAAGAGTAAGCCGGTCGATGAATGCCTGGGAAAACCCAAGTTTTCTGGCAGAAGATAAATCTTTTTGATTGGCCTTTTTAATAGTTTCTTTATGCGCTAATAAAGCGCGGCTCATATCTTTGAGGGTTTTATTTTTTACAGCGGTGCTAAGCCCACTCAACAGCCTTGAAGCAATCTGAGCACCTTTAGCAATTTGTCTGAGGTTTTTTTCGAGGTTCATTTTAATTTAAAATTACGATATTGTCGCAGTGAATCACTTCTTTATCTGCGCGCACGCCCTTTACTTTATCCACTTGCTTCGAGGAAAGCGTAGTTTTTCCTCTGGCGAATTCAACGCCATGCTTATTAGTAATGCTTACTATATCACCGCTGTCAAAATTTCCTTCCGAACCAGTGATCCCTACTGAAAGCAGGCTTTTCTTACCTAGCAGAGCAATTTTTGCTCCGTCATCAACAATAATTTTACCTTTGGATTTGGTACCAAAAGCAATCCAGCGTTTCTTCTCAGCTGTATAGCCCTTACGCGCCAAAAACAATGTCCCTGCTGACTCTGTTATTGAACGCAAGATACTATCGTGATTTTTCCCGCCGGCAATCGTACAAGTTACTCCTGCATCAGTAGCAATTTTTGCCGCTTCAAGTTTAGTAATCATCCCTCCGACGGAAGTTTGTTTATTGGTAGGATTTGCCAATGCCTTTACAGCCGAAGTAATTTCATCAATTACAGGTATAACCTTTTTCTCCCTGTCCAGCAGCCCTTCCACATCTGAAAGTATTATCAGACGATCGGCAGAGATAAGGCTTGCCACACGTGCCGAGAGCTGATCATTATCGCCAAACCTTATTTCATCGGTAGATACGGTATCGTTTTCATTAATTACCGGTATGCTCTTCAATTTTAAAAGCGTAAGCAGGGTATTTTTAGCATTAAGATAGCGCCTGCGATCATTAAAATCATCCCAGGTCAAAAGCACCTGAGCACAAATTAGATTATGTTTCTTAAAAGCCGTTGAATAACTATCCATCAAAGCGTTCTGGCCAATTGCAGCCGCTGCCTGAAGATGCGATAATTCTTTGGGCCGCGTCTTCAATCCTAGCATGCGCATTCCCATGGCAATTGCGCCCGAAGAAACTACTGCCACTTCTTTACCGGCATCAACCAAGTTAATAATCTGATTCGCGATATTATTAAAAATGGCGGTATTCAACCCATCTTTTTCTGAAGCAAAAAGGCTAGAGCCGATTTTAACCACAATACGCTTACAATTTTTTACTGATTCCTTCAATTAACTCCTCCAAACCATCTCCTGTCAAAGCTGAAATAGGATAAACTTTTTTTCTTACTACTTTCTTAAAATTTCTCAGATTAAGTTTTGAGCTTTCCAAATCCATTTTATTAGCAACAATAAGCTGCAGCTTGCCGGCAACATCTAAATTATACGCCTTCAATTCTTTATTAATCACCCGGTAATCTTCTAACGGGCTTCTTCCTTCTGAGCCTGACATATCAATCAGATGCACAAGGATTTTTGTGCGTTCAACATGCCTTAAGAATTGATCCCCCAGGCCCCTGCCGCTGGATGAGCCTTCGATTAACCCGGGGATATCAGCAACAGTAAAAACCATATCCTCGTGCCTGACAACTCCCAAAACAGGAAACTTAGTCGTAAAAGGATATGCCGCAATCTTGGGATGCGCGTTTGAAATATGCGTAATTAAAGTTGACTTCCCTGCATTAGGAAAACCTACAACACCGACTTGAGCAATAACTTTTAAATCCAGAAGCAGTTCTTTCTCTTCTTTTTCTTCGCCTGAAGTAGCTTCCCGTTTATACTTATTGCCTAAACCCCCCATGCCGCCTGCAGCGACAATTACTTCCTCAGCATCAGTGTCTAAATCCCGCAAAATACATCCGCTTGCAACATCTTTTACTACGGTCCCTACGGGCACGCGGATAATTATTGCAGGCGCATCTTTGCCTTTTTGATTTTTTCCCGAGCCGTGCGCTCCATGTTTGCCATAAAAATGCCGGTTATAACGCAGATCAAGAAGAGTATGTAAATTCCGGTCAGCCCTGACAATAATATCAGCGCCCCGCCCCCCGTCTCCACCGTCAGGCACACCGCTGCGCTGGTATTTATCACGGTACAAGCTATTGCAGCCACGCCCACCAGAACCGGCTTTTACAATAATTTTTACGCTATCTATAAACATTTCAATTGATAGCGGCTAACTAATTTCGATTTCTTTAATCTTAACCCGGCTATACTGCTGGCGATGGCCTTTATGCCAATGCGATGATTTACGCCGGCGGTACTTAAAAGACATAACCTTTTTACCTTTGACCTGCCCGAGAAGCTCAGCCTTAACCACGGCATTCTTCAAGTACGGCTGGCCGATTTCAATTTTTTTCTCATGAGAAACCAGCATAACCTTATCAAAAGAAATTTCTCCGTCTTTTTTGGCGGAAAGTTTCTCTACATCCAAGACATCGCCCTTTTTAATACTGTATTGTTTTGCTCCAACTTCAATTATTGCATACATTTGCCTCTCTCCTTGATTTCGGCGTGCCACTGGCGTATACGCCGAAATCACACTTTGCTTTGCAAAGTGTCGATAATTCCAAGCGTACCACTAGTTTATGCGCCTCTTTAGTTATTATAGCCTTATTGAATAAGGTTATAATTATACCACACCCAAGGTAAGCGTCAAGGCTATTTTCACCATTATGTCATCGCGAGGAGGGCAAAGCCCGACGAAGCAATCCGTTTTTAGATTGCTTCGCTCCGCTCGCAGCTTCGGCTTACGCTCGCAACCTTCGGGATTGCTTCCTGCTTCGGCTTCACCTCGCAGTCGCAATGACAACAGGTTAGCTAGGCTATTTTGAGATCTTCGATGTGTAGGGAAGGATTTGAAACAAGGTTGACTTTAACCTTAAACTTATGCTCTAAGCCCTTAAGATTATCTTTATCCTTAAGAATCTCATCCACTACATCGGGATTTAAAGAAAGATTGATCTCTTTAAGGGTTTTATTCTTCAAAAGGAACCTGCGTAATTCCTTAAGCGCAAAAATTGAAGTAGTCAGGCCAGATTTAACCTTGCCCTTACCTTTACAATAGGGGCAATTTTGATAAGAAAGGGCGTGCACTGTATTATGTATTCGCTCGCGGGTGATTTCCACAAGGCCA
>JALOQJ010000041.1 GCA_025453445.1 Candidatus Omnitrophota bacterium | reverse complement strand
CCGCAAGAAAAGATTCTTCTGAAACAAATCCCAAACGCGAATGCCGTTCGAATTCTTTGATTGCTCCGTCTTTAAAAGCCTTCTGAATTGCCTCAAGCGTAGGATCAGGAGTAACAATATAGCCGCGTTTCTTTAATTCCAACGCGCGCTCTAAAGTTTTTACCTTGATTTCTCCGCCGATACACTTTGCGCCCTGTCCCCATTTTAACTCAATAGTCTGCAAATTATGTTTCTTACGCACATATTCAGCAACTCCCAAGCGCGTATCCTCAACATTCATCTGCACGAGGATTTCGCCAAAGCCTTCATGGAACCGCTTATAGGTTTCAATGCGGCGATCCATCTCAGGAGAGCTTTTAATCTTACCTTTATTATCTAACTCTAACTGCGGATCAATACCGCAGACATTTTCTCCGCAAACCAAGGTTACGCCGGAAATAGCTGCTCCTACTGCAAAATGCTCCCAATTCTTGCGGGCGATTTCCGTGGAACCTAAAGCGCCGGTAAAAATAGGCGCCTTCATTTTTACTTTGATATCCCAACCGTATTCAGTTTCTGTATTTACATCCGGGAATTTGGTATTATCGGGATTTCCTACAGCATCCTCAGGCAAACCTTTGGCGCCTAAAGCATAGCCTTGAATATTCAAATGGGAATAATCTACCGGATAATCTTTATCCGCTCCGGCAGTAATCTCTCCGAAAGGGCCCGGATAAATTACTTCTCTGCTGCGAAAAGTAGCTTTAAAAATATCGCAATTGCCTTTACAACCGTCTACACAACGTGAACATATTCCTGAACCCGGCACCACATTTTTGGAACGGTTAAACGTCCCCACTGCGTCGTTTGAGTTTGGCCTGCCTAAATTCATTTTGCTTCTCCTCCTTTTTGGCTTTGCTCATCTTTTCTTAGCTTAATCCCTCATGGATTAAGGCGAACTTTTCGCCTGATGAGCCCCTAGAACTACCTAGTTCCTGTTAAATGTTTCATATCCGCAGCAAGGATAATTGCCTCGGCAACTTCGCGCATAGTCTTACGGTTATCCATGCTGTACCTGCGGATCTTTAAATATGCCTGTTCCTCAGTCAGGCCCTCGTCGCGCATCAGGATGCCCTTGGCGCGCTCGATACGTTTGCGCGTTTCCAATTCTTCCTGAATTACTTTACCTTTCACGATTAATTCCGTGTTCTCAATCGCAATTGCCGCCTGATTAGCAATAGTGGTGAGGATTTCAATTTCTGCCTCGCTGAAATCATGCGGTTTGGCGGTATAACAGTTAATTACTCCGATAACTTTATTTTTGACTGACATCGGCACAGACAACAAGGAGCTTAAGCCTTCTTTTTTAGCAATATCTTTATATTTATATTCTTTTTCTTTAGCCACATCTTTTACTGCAACAGGCTTGTTTTCTTTAGCAGCCTTGCCGGCAATGCCTTCACCGATTTTTAAAGGCGGCTTATGATTATAATCAGAACTAATACTCTGCGTGGCACGCACAACCAATTCATTGGTCTTCTCATCTATCAACATTAAAGAACAGATATTCGAGCCTAATAATTCGGCAATAACCGTCACAATCAAGCGTAAAAGATCCTCCAGATACAGATCCGAGGTAATCGCCTTGCTGATCTTAGACAATGCTTTTATCTGTTCTTCAAACTGCATTTTTACCTAGCCTTTTAATAAAAAAGCGCCCTACGCCCAAAGATATAGGCATAGAACGCCGTTGTTCCGTACAATAAAAAACGTCCTCTTAAAAAGCAACCCTTACTAGCCTTTTAAAGGACGTCTTTATCCGATATTCGCACGCCGAATTTTAGAGGGAGCAGAAAACAAAAAAAGCGTCCCTTTTTCAAGAACGCTCCTTCGCTTCTTTCCCTACAAAAGCACTAACTCTGTGCTTTCATTAGTAAGTGTAACACATAATTCATGACTGTCAAGAATTTATTTCATTTCTTACAATTGTCTTATTTTCGGATAAACTAAATTGATCGCAATAAAAAATATGCTGCAGGCCAAAGCACTAATCAAGATTGCCTCTGATACGCCTAATGCCTGTGTAAGAATACCGGAAAGCAAACTGCCAAAAGGCATTACTCCGGCAAAAGTAAACATAAATGCACTCATCACCCGTCCGCGAAAGTTATCAGGAGCGATTATTTGCAAAAGTGTATTAATTAAACTCATGGACAAGATGGATGACCAGCCGACAAAAACCAGTATCACCAGCGAGAAAAAATAACTTTTTGATAATGATAACAATAGTAATGCCGCGCAGAACAAAGAATTAGAGAAAAAAAGCAGCTTGCCTTTTTGCTTAAAATCGCCTAAGCGTGCCAACATCAGCGCGCCTGCCAATGCGCCTGCGCCTGTAGCAGACATCAGGATCCCGAATTCCTTGGCTCCCACACCAAGGACATCTTTGGCAAAAACCGGCATTAAAATAAGATATGATATGCCAAAAAGGCTCATTATCCCTACCAGTGTAATTAAGCTGAGCACTGTGGGATTATTTTTGATAAATTTTAACCCTTCAAATAAATCTTTCATTATGTGGCCATGAGGATATTGTTTAGCTTCGGTCTTGGCCCGGATTAATAAAAGCGCAATGATAACAGCCAGAAAACTTAACCCGTTAATATAAAAACACCCGCTCATGCCGATTACAGCAATTAAAATCCCTGCCACTGCCGGGCCGATAATCCGCGCGGAATTAAAGGCAGCGGAATTTAAAGCAATGGCATTTAATAAATGTACCTTGCCAGCCAACTCAACAACAACTGACTGCCTGCTTGGGCCGTCGAAAGCCATAACAATTCCGTTTAAAACAGCAATCAGCATGATTTGCCCGGGAGTAATTAATTTTAATTGTGTAAGGATGGCTAAAATAAACGCCAGCAGCATAAAGGCGCTTTGAGTAAAAAGTAGTATATTCTTTTTGTTCAACCTATCGGCCACCACCCCGCCTAATAAAGAAAATAAAAAAACCGGGATGGTGTTTAAAAAACCGACCATGCCTAAAAGAAATGCTGAGTTAGTTAGCTGGAACACCAGCCAACTCTGGGCAACTGATTGGATCCAGGTGCCGATGAGAGAAATCAGCATCCCGAACCAATAAAGGCGGAAGTCTCTTATTTTAAGGGAAGAAAACATAATTTTAAAAATTCAAATAACAAAGCACAAAAATCAAAATAAATTCAAATATCAAATTTCAAATGACAAAACTTTAGTTTTGATATTTGACATTTGTGCTTTAGATTTATTTTGTGCTTTGAATTTTGTCATTTGTCATTACGACTTGAGCGACGCTTCTCTTCGACAACGGGGGCAGAGGATTTTGATGCGGTCCTGCCTTAAGAATTCTTCGCCTGATTTTGAGGATGGGATATCTGACATGGCAAGCCCGGGAAGGCGTAAATAAAAAAGCATCAGCGAAGCATTGGAAAATACCAACGGCCCCAATCTTTCTGCCACCCATAGATATTGATCAAGCGGAGCAATGATCTCCTGGCAACAATCACAAATAATTAATTCTTTTTCGACTTCTTCTTTCAGGTCTTCTCTCTTACCGGTTGTGGCTAAATCAAATTCCTGTGAGAGCATTATTCCTTTGCCGGTTAGGCAATTTGCCTGGCACTGGCCACAAAAAATACAAATATCAAGGCTGATTTTGAATTTTCTTGTTGCCTTGCCGTTAATCATTTTATCTTCAAATTGAATTGCGCCCGCAGGGCAGACCTGCGCACAAGCAGTGCAGCCTATACAGTCTTTTTCGTAAAAATAAGGCCTCCCGCGGAACCGTTCATAAGGCGTATGAGGTTTATATGGAAAATTTGTAGTATACGGCCCTTTAATTAACGCCCTGACCGCCTCTTTTAATTCCCTAAGTTTTGGATATTTCATTTTTTGTCTTCGGCATATTTATCGCAAACAGATTTTTCCCAAAGCTTCACCCCTGATTTATGCGCGCTCCTTGCCAATACATGCGCGGAAACCGGAGCAGTCAAAACCAGAAACCCGATACAAAGCAGGGCTTTGACTCCGGTATGCGTAAAGCCTTTATATAAAAATAACCCGAATAAAATACTGGAAGTCCCTAAAGTTACGCATTTTATAGAAGAATGCAGACGGTTATAAATATCAGGAAACCTTACCAGCCCAAGGCAGCCGAAGAAATCAAAAGCAAGGCCTATGGCGATAAATATATAGGCGATTATCTCGTTTATGCTATTCATCGAAATGCCTCCCTTCTAAGTATTTCCCTAAAGCAAGCATGGAAATAAAACTCTGCAGCGCCCAGGCAATAGCTATATCAATATACCAATCGCGGCCCGTCGGTATGCCGAGAATTGCGCAAAACCCTATGATTAATATGCCGAGGATGTCCAGTGCCGCTGCGCGATCAGCAGGCGTCGGGCCCATTAAAACACGCCATAGGCACAATAAGCCACAGAAAACAAGGATAAAAAATATTTTCTCCAAGTATACCGACTGCCAGGCAAGCAACGAAGGTATAGGCAGAAAAATCACTGCTGCCAGTGTAGATATAATACCTACTAAACCTAAAAACCACCTTATTTTCCTCATTCAAAAATCCTCATCAGGATGCGTTCAAATTTACGCACAATATATTCAGTGGCCTTTTCAACATCATCTGTTTTTACATCCACCCAATGCACATAAAGAAAACCGCCGGCTTGATCGATATCTACGGTCATCGTCCCGGGGTTTAAAGTAAGAGTATTCGCCAAAAACGTCAACGCAGTCTCAGACTTAAGATTAGTTTTAACCTTTACAATACCCGGCCTCATCGGTAAAGAAGGATGAATAACGCGATAAGCACCGTCAATATTCGCCTTCAGGCATTCCCAGAGAAAAACCGGGATATAATAGAAAAACCATAAATAACGCAGTGGTTTTTTCAGAAGTTTTGCGTCCTTATTAAATAATTCGCTGGTTAAAAAAGATACACATATTCCCAGGACAGCTCCGATAATGATATTTTCAGCGGTCAGGGTCCAGCTTAAAATAAGCCAGAAAATAAACGTAGCGGCAAAAATATTTAAGCGCACCTTAATCATGACAACACCGCCTTTACCGCAGATTGTAAAAATTCCCTGCAGCAAGGCAAAAGCAGCAGCCCTCCTGCTACGGATAAAACAGCTAAAACTACCATCGGCATCTTCATTGTTAACGGCGCTTCTTTTATGTTGGCAAAGGCGCTTGGGAGTGCGCCAAAAAATACCCCGGCCTGAAACTTCAAATAATAAACAAGGGTAACGATGCTGACAAGAGCCGCAATTAAAGCAAAAATAGGATGCCCTGCTTCGATTGCAGCAATAATAATAATCAGTTTGCTCCAGAATCCGGCAAAAGGAGGGACTCCTGAAATACTCATCGAGCCGAATAAAGCAGTTGAACTGGTCAGAGGAAGTTTCTCAGCCAACCCTTTTAATTTAGTCAGGTCACGCGTACCGGCAACACGCTCAATAGCCCCGGCATTCAGAAAAAGCAAGGACTTAAATACAGCGTGGTTCAAAAGGTGAAATAACCCGCCGAGCACTGCCAAAGGCGTGCCTATACCTAAGGCAAAAATTATATATCCCACCTGGCTAATACTTGAATAAGCAAACATCCTCTTGATATCGTTTTGCGCAATTGCTAAAAATGCCCCCGCTATCATAGAAGCCAAACCAAGAATTACCAGGCAATTTAAAAGATTGCTACTAGTTCCTATTACATTAAAAAATATACGTATTAAGGAATATACGCCCAGTGTTTTGATCACTACTCCAGAAAGAGTTGCTGATACCGGGCTGGGCGCAGAAGAATGCGCATCAGGAAGCCAGGCGTGAAACGGCACAAGTGCTGCTTTCATGCCAAAACCGGCCAAAAACAACACAGAGACAAAATTCAAAAGCTGCCCTTGCTGCGACCGGGAAGCAATGATTAAGGAAATATCTGCCATATTCAAGGTAGAAGTAAAACTGTATAAAAGAGCAATCCCCAAAAGGATGCATACCGAAGCCAGCGAGCCGATAATCGTATATCTGAATGACGCCTCCAATGCCTCAGCCTCAGTACTAAAAGCAACAAGCACATAACCGGCAATTGATGCCAACTCCAGGAATACATAGAGTGTAAATATATCCGCGCTTAAGATAACTCCGTTTAGCCCGGCGATCATCAACATAAAAAGCGCCTGATAATTCCATTTATCCGTATACTTCTCCATATAGCTCAAAGAATAGACCATCACAAGGCAGCAAACAAGGTTAATAACAACAAGCAATAACATCGAGAGTCCGTCAACAATAAATGAAGACCCCAGGATAACAGGCCAATTGCCTGTTTTATAGGTAAGCACTTTATGCGAAATAACCCCGGGTATAATCGAACATGCCAATATAAAAAGCCCGGCACCAGCCATATTTGTTAAAACATCGCCGAGGTTCTTTATCCGCCTTCCCAGGAGGGCAATCAAAAAAGCCGTGGCAAGGGGGATAATTATGAATAAAGCAAGCGGCTTCATCCTCTTAGCCTCCGAATCTTGGTTATATCAAATGTTTTATATTTACTGTAAATACGCACTGATAAAGCTACTGCAACTACAATTACCGCCAGGCCGATTACGATTGTAGTTAATACTACTGCCTGCGGAAGCGGATCAACCATATTCGGAATTTCTTGGCCAAGGGCAAATATCGGTGCGCGGCCTTTGAAGCGGTAACCAATCAGTATAAGGAATAAATTTACTGAGTATTCGATAATCGCCAGGCCTACAATAATCTTAATGATATTGCGTTTGCGCAATATACAGTAAAGCCCGGTGCAAAAAAGGATCAAACATAGAAAATATTCACTCATTGCTCGTCCCTTTCTGTTATCAGTATTACTAAAGCAAGGAATACCGTATATAGGCCGGCACCCACCATTATAGAAATAGCTATATCATAAAATGGTATAACCCCGGCGCCAAGGATAATATGTTGGCCCCCCGGGACAACAGGAAATTTAATAAATCCTACGGAAGAAGATACAAAAAGTGCCAAAAACAATACTGCCCCTATACTAGAGAGCATAATCCCTCTTCTTCTGCCGATTTTTTTAGTTACAGCTTCCTTACCATATGCAAGCATGAGATGAATCAAGGAAAGCGCCATAATTACCCCGCCGGCAAAACCACCGCCCGGGCCGATATGCCCATGTAAAACAATATAAAAGCCGTAAAGAAGAATCAGCCCTACTGTCAGGCGGGTAATAACCTTTACAATCAAAGTCATTCCGGGAGCATTATTTTTCATCTACTTTTCCAATTCTGCGGGCAATGGCTGAGACACCAAGCATCGCCGCAAATAAAATCGCTGCTTCAGCAAAAGCATCTATAAGGCGATAATTTAACGTTATAGCGGTAACAACATTGTCTGAACCGGTTTCCGACTGGGAACGCATTATATATTCTGCGGCAATGCGCATCTGCGGCTGGCCGAAAACCGGCAGCTCCTGAAGCGCAAGATAAGCAAAAAACAGGAAAACCGCGATAAACACTGCTGTTGCCAGGGTATTAAAAAACCAGCGCCCGTCCCTGACCAGAGGCAGGTCTTTACTGAAATCTTTTGTCTCAATCGCGACTACCGCCGCGCAAATCATAAAAATTAAAAGCAGGTGTATTTCCATAATTTATTTAGCTAAAAAGAAAAATAACCCAATCATGCCTAAAAGCATCCATACTAAGTACGTCGGCAGTACGCCGTTATGCAAAAATTGCAGCGGCTTAGAAATAATAGAAAGTTTTTTCCCTTGCTCGTATACATCGAATGTGCCTGCTGCCGCTTTTTTATAAATCCTGCGCAAAAAACCTATATCCTCTACGGTATTATAGAACTCGGTTCCGGTAAACATATTCTCTGCGGCTGGCTCTTTCTCGCCTCCGATAAAGGCAGCATCGCGGCGCAGGGCTGGCTTTAAACCATCTAATTTGAAAATAATAAAACCAAAGAATAACCCGCAAAGTAATAACAGTGCGGCGACTAGCGGAGACCAGAGGTTGAAAGGAGAAAAAATAAAATATTTCAGGGGGGCAGCAAAAGCAAATACGCCCAGAATTAGACAAATAGCCGCCAATATCAGGCAAGGCAGCCACATGGATATCCTAACCTCTTTTATATCCTTATTTTGCACAACATTCAGGCGGGCTCCCAAAAATACCGCAT